>JADLES010000146.1 GCA_020845995.1 Burkholderiales bacterium
GCTGGTAGCGCAGGAACAGCAGGTAGGTGTTGGCCGTGTCCGCCTCGCAGTAGTCGCGCACCTGCGCGTGCCCGCCCGCGAGCCAGGTCTCCCAGACCTTTGCGCCACCCACGCCGATCTTGCCGGGCAGCCCGGCGAGCTGCGCGACCTCGTCCAGCGGCGCGTTGTTGCGCGGCTGGTACATCGCCAGCACGTCCATCAGGTCGAGGTGCCGGCTGTGGTAGCGGGAAACGTAGTTGTTGAAGCGGAAGTCGCGGTTCTCCTCGCCCGTCTCCCAGAACAGCGGCGCCTGCACGCCGTGGACCAGGGCGCGGTAGTTGAGCACCGGCAGGTCGAACCCGCCGCCGTTCCAGGACACCAGCTGCGGCACGTACTTCTCGATGCCCGAGTAGAAGCGCTGGATCAGGTCCTTCTCCTCGCCCTCCAGCGAGAAGATCTTCAGCCCCTCGTCGCTGCGCAGCACGCAGGAGATGACGGCGACTTTCTGCAGGTGCGGCGGCAGGAAGTCGCCGCCGGTCTGCGCGCGCCGGCGCTGGAAGGCGATCTCGGCGACCTCGCGCTCGGGCAGGTCCGCCGGCAGTTCATGCAGCCGCCGGATCCCCGCCGCGTCGGGGATCGTTTCGATGTCAAACGCCAGTACCGGCGTCATGCAGGAACGAGGTGAATCTTCGTTTCAATCCGGAAACACCCCGGTGGAAAGATAGCGGTCGCCGCGGTCGCAGATCACGGTGACGATGACGGCATTCCTCAGCTCTTTCGAGACGCGCAGCGCCACGGCCGTCGCGCCGCCGGAGGAGATGCCGGCGAAGATGCCCTCCTCGCGCGCGAGGCGCCGCGCCGTCTCCTCCGCGTCGGCCTGGCTGACGTACTCCAGGCGATCGACCCGCGACCTGTCGTAGATCTTCGGCAGGTAGGCTTCCGGCCATTTGCGGATGCCCGGGATCTGCGAACCTTCCTCCGGCTGGCAGCCGATGATCTGGATCCTCGGGTTCTTCTCCTTGAAGAAGCGCGAGCAGCCCATGATGGTACCGGTGGTGCCCATCGAGGAGACGAAATGGGTGATCCTGCCGTCGGTGTCGCGCCAGATCTCCGGCCCGGTGGTCTCGTAATGCGCGCGCGGGTTGTCCGGGTTGGCGAACTGGTCGAGCATGACCCCCCTCTTCTCGCGCACCATCTGCTCGGCGAGGTCGCGCGCGCCCTCCATGCCGCCCTTCTGCGGCGTGAGGACGATCTCGGCGCCGAAGGCGCGCATGGTCTGCCGGCGCTCGATCGAAAGGTGTTCAGGCATGATCAGGACCATGCGCAGGCCGCGCACCGCCGCGGCCATGGCAAGGCCGATGCCGGTGTTGCCCGAGGTCGGTTCGATCAGCGTATCCCCTGGCCGGATGTCGCCGCGCTCGAGCGCGCCCCGGATCATCGAGATCGCCGGCCGGTCCTTGACCGATCCGGCCGGGTTGTCGCCCTCGAGCTTCGCCAGGATGACGTTGTCGTTCTTCTCGTTCCCGGAGTCCAGCCTTTGCAGCCGGACCAGCGGCGTATCGCCGATGCAGTCCTCGATCGTCTTGTAGGTCATGTCATCAGCTCGCGCACGTAGTCGGCCACCCCCTGCTCCACGTCGCGGAACTCGCCCGCGTAGCCCGCTTCTCGCAGCCGGCCGAGGTCCGCCTGAGTGAAGCTCTGGTACCTGCCCACCAGCGGTGCGGGCAAGGGGATGTACTCGATGAAGTTCCTTTGAACCAATTCGTCCAGGGAAAGTTCCGAACCGTTGACGGCGTTGATGACGGCCGCGGCGAGCTGGTTGAACGTTTGCGCGCGGCCGGTGCCGCAGTTGAAGATCCCGGAGACCTCCCGGTGCTCGAGCAGCCAGAGGTTCACCTCGACCGCGTCGTCGACGTGGACGAAGTCGCGCAGTTGCTCGCCGTCGCCGTAGCCGCCGGTGCCGGCGAAGAGCCGCACGCGGCCTTCGTCCCGGAACTGCTCGAACGCCCGCAGGGCGACCGAGATCATTCCGGTCTGCCGCTTGTGCGATTCATTGGGGCCGTAGACGTTGAAGTAGCGCAGGCCCGCCACCTGCGCGCTCGCCGACTCCAGGCGCCGGCGCACGTATTGGTCAAACAGGAATTTGGAGTACGCGTAGGCGTTGAGCGGGCGTTCGTTGGCGCGCTCCTCGGCGAACTCCATGCCCGCGCCGTACACCGCGGCCGAGGACGCGTACAGGAGCGGCACCTCCTCGTCCTGGCACCAATCGAGCACCGCCTTGGAGTAGGCGTAGTTGTTCTCCATCAGGAAGCGCGCGTCGGTCTCCATGGTGTTGGAGCAGGCGCCAAGGTGGAAGACCGCGTCGATCGAGCCGTCGAGGCGGCCGGACTCCAGCTGCGCGAGGAACTCGCGCTTGTCCTGGTAGTCCTCGATCTCGGCGGCGAAGAGGTTGCCGGCCTGCGCGCCACCCTGCAGGTCGTCCACGGCGAGGATGGAGGCGATGCCGGCGCGGTTGAGCGCGGCCACGAGCCGCGAACCGATGAAGCCGGCGGCGCCAGTGACGACGGTGAGCATGGCCTAGCGAAACAGCTCCGCCTTGGTGACGGCGGCGGTGCCGAATTTCATCACCGCGATGCCGGCCGCGCGGTTGGCGATGCGCACCGCGCGCCCGAGCGACACCCCGGCCGCGAGCATGGTCGCCAGCGTGGCGATGACGGTGTCGCCGGCGCCGCTGACGTCGTACACCTCGCGCTTCTCCGCGCGCACGTGCAGCACGCCGCCCTGCCGGTACAGCGTCATGCCCTCCTCGCCGCGCGTGAGCAGCAGCGCCTCCAGCTGCAGGCCCCGCCGCAGCTTCTGCGCGCGCCGCTCGAGATCAGCCTCGCTCTTCCAGCCGCCGACGATCTGGCGCAGCTCGGCGAGGTTCGGCGTCATCACGTGCGCGCCGCGGTAGCGAGTGTAGTCCGCGCCCTTGGGATCGATCAGCACGCGCTTGCCGGCCGCCCGCGCGCGCCCGATCATGCGCACGATGTGCGTGAGGCCGCCCTTGCCATAATCCGACAGGATCACCGCGTTGCAGCCGGGCAGCGCGGCCTGGAAATCGGCCAGCTTGGAAGCGAGCACCTCGCGCGACGGCACGGTCTCGATGTCGATGCGCAGCAGCTGATGCTGGCGGCCGCCGATCACGCGCAGCTTCTGCGTGGTGCGGATCGAGCGGTCGGCATGGAAATTGACCTGGACCCCCGCCTTGCGCAGCATGGCGCCGATCGCGGCGCCGTCCTCGTCGTCCCCGGTGACCGAGAGGATGCGCGTCTGCGCGCCCAGCGCCGCGCAGCTGTACGCGACGTTGGCGGCGCCGCCCGCCTTGGTTTCCTCCCTGCGGAACAGCACCACCGGCACCGGCGCCTCGGGCGAGATGCGCGTGGTGTCGCCGAACCAGTAGCGGTCGAGCATCACGTCGCCCACCACGAGGATCCTCGCCTTGCGGGTGTCTGGGGTCTTCAAAACTATCTCCCGATTGAAAAATACTCGAAGCCGAGCGAGCGCACGACGACCGGATCGTACAGGTTCCGGCCGTCGAAGATCGCCGGCGTGCCGAGCGCCCTGCGCAGCGCGGGAAAATCGGGGGCGCGGAACTCGGCCCATTCGGTGACGATGGCCAGGGCGTCGCAGCCCCGCACGGCCGCCATCGCGGACTCCGCCAGTTCCACCGCCTTCAGCTCGGGCCTGGCCACGGGATCATACGCGCACACCTGCGCGCCGGCCGCGCGCAGGTCTTCGATCAGCGCCAGGCTGGCGGCTTCGCGCATGTCATCGGTGTTGGGCTTGAACGCAAGGCCCCAGACCGCGAAGCGACGGCCCCTGAGGTCGGCGCCGAAGCGCGCCTTGATCTTGTCGCCGAGCACGTGCTTCTGCGCCTCGTTCGCCTGCTCGACCGCGGCGACCACGCGCAGCGGCAGCCCGGCGGCCGCGGCGGTGCGGGCGAGCGCCTTCACGTCCTTCGGGAAGCAGGAGCCGCCGTAGCCGGCGCCCGGATAGAGGAAATGCGTGCCGATGCGCGCATCCGCGCCGATGCCGCGGCGCACCTCCTCGATGTCGGCGCCGATCGCCTCGGCGAGGTTGGCGAGCTCGTTCATGAACGAGATGCGCGTGGCGAGCATGGCGTTGGCCGCGTACTTGGCCAGTTCCGCCGAGCGCACGCCCATCAGCATCAGGCGATCGTGGTTGCGCTGGAACGGCGCGTACAACTCGCGCAGCAGCGCGGTGGCGCGCTCATCGTCCGAGCCGACGATGATCCGGTCCGGGCGCATGAAATCCTCGACCGCCGCGCCTTCCTTCAGGAATTCCGGGTTGGATACGACGCTAAAGGGGATGTCGGCTCCCCGGATTTCCAGCTCTTTCTGGATTTCGTTCCTGACTTTGTCCGCGGTTCCGACCGGGACCGTCGACTTGTTCGCCACGACCCTGTACTCGCTCATGTGCTTGCCGATCGAGCGCGCTGCTTCCAGCACATAGCGTATGTCGGCCCCGCCGTCCTCGCCGGGCGGCGTGCCCACGGCGATCAGCTGCAGCACCCCGTGCCCGACGCCCGCGGCCACGTCGGTGGAGAAGCTGAGCCGCCCCGCCGCCTCGTTGCGCCGGACCACGGCCTCCAGGCCGGGCTCGTAGATCGGAATCGTTCCTTCATTCAACGCCCGCACCTTGGCCGCATCCACGTCCAGGCAGTGGACGTGGTTGCCCATGTCCGCGAGGCAGGCCCCGGTCACCAGGCCCACGTAGCCGGTGCCGACAACGGTGATCTTCATCGACGATCTTTCATGGTGCGAGCTCGAATTCCTCGGTGCGCCGCGGCGGGTAGGTCTCCCAGCCGCCGCAGGCGGGGCACATCCAGTGGAACTGGCGCGCCTTGAAGCCACAATTGTCGCAGCGATAGCGCGCAAGGCGCTGCGTCTGGCCCTGCACGAGGCTGCGCACGAGCTCGAGGTCGCGGCGCTGCTCGGCGCTCTGCGCGCCGACAATCTGCGCCTCCAGCAGCCGGTCCAGGCCGAGCAGGGTCGGGTTGCGACGCAACTCGCCGCGCACGAGCCGGTAGGCCGCCTCCGCCCCATCCGCCGCCAGCGTGCCCTGAAAGACCGCATCCAGCAGGTCGAGCGACGGGTAGCGATCCAGGTATCCGCAGAGCAGCGTCAGGGCCTCCCGCGGCCTGCCCGCCTCGCGATACGCCTCCAGCAGGCGCTGCGCCGCGAGCGCGAGGTAGGCTGGATCCTGCGTCTCGATCCGCTTCCAGGTATCGATGGCGAGCGCCGGATCGCCCGCGGCGCGGGCGAGGTCCCCGAGCTGCAGGCTCGCGCGCACCGATTTCCGGTCGATCTCGAGCGCCGACACGAGCAGCAGCCGCGCGGCCTCGGGCCGCGACTGCATCGCCTCGCCGGCCGCCTTCTCGCACAGAAAATGCGCCCGCTCGCGCGCGCGCGACTGGCCGGACTCGCGCTCCAGGCGCCCGGCCATCGCCGAGGCCTTGTCCCAGTCCTTCTCCTGCTGGTAGATCTCGAGCAGGAAACGCCGGGAATCGGCGACATGCGCGCCCGCCGGCGCGTCTTCGGCGAGCTTCTGGAATACCTCCTCGGCGCGGTCGAGGATGCCCGCCTTCAGGTAGTCCTGGCCAATCTCGAACAGCGCCTCGGCGCGTTGCTCGGCGCGCAGGTCGGCGCGCTCGAGCAGCAGCCGGTGCATGCGGATCGCGCGCTCATACTCGCCGCGCCGGCGAAACAGGCTCCCCAGCGCGAAATGCAGCTCGACCGTCTCGGGATCGACCTTGGTGACCTCGACGAAGGCCTCGATCGCCTTGTCGGGCTGCTCGTTGAGCAGGAAGTTGAGTCCCTTGAAGTAGGAGTTGGGCAGCGCGCGCGCGTCGCGCACGAAGTACTGGATGTCGACACGCGCGGCGAGCCAGCCCAGCACGAAGAACAGCGGGATGCCCAGCAGCCACCACAGCTCGAACTCCATCCGCCGGCCTTTTTCACCCCTCGGCGGGCGGCGGCTGGACCATCGCCGGAACGGGCGCCTTCTCCTTCGGCGCCGCGACGCGCTGCCGGCGCGCGGCCTCCCGGCGCTGCGCGAGCAGCGTGCCCAGCATGGCGAGCATGCCGAGCGCCGCGCCGGCGGCGAAGAAGGCGAGCAGCACGGCCACCAGGGGCGCCTGCCAGGCGAGGTCGAAGTAGAAGCGCAGCGTCACCGGGTCCGTGTTCTTTGCGGCGAACGCGGCGAGGACCACGAAAAGGGCGATGCGGATCGCCCACGCAAGGACGCGCATATCAGGATGCGCGTGGCGGGATGCGCATGCTCGAGGCCGCGCCGGAAACCGGATTACTGCGCCGCTCGCGAGCGCGGCGGAATCATCACGGTCGCGTCAGGATCGATCGCGTCGACCCGCTCGCGCAACTCCTTGCCGGCCTTGAAGTGCGGCACGTGCTTTTCGGGCACGTGCACCTTCTCGCCGGATTTCGGGTTGCGCCCGACCCTCGGCGGGCGGTAGTTCAGGCCGAAGCTGCCGAAGCCGCGGATCTCGATGCGATGCCCCTCGAGCAGTGAATGCGTCATCGCGTCGAGGATCATCTTCACGGCGTACTCGGCGTCCTTCGCCACCAGCTGCGGGTAGCGCTGCGCCAGTCGCGCGATCAGTTCCGACTTCGTCATGGCGACCCCTTCCACGTCTCGTCAGGACGGCCCGGCTACTGCTGCGGGTTGGAATTGCTCTTGTCGAGCTTGGCGCGCAGCAGCGCGCCCAGGTTGGTGCTGCCGGCGGCGCTGGCCGCGCTCTCGCTGCGCATCTGCTTCATCGCGTCGGTCTCCTCGGCCATCTCCTTCGCCTTCACCGACAGGTTGATCGAGCGGTTCTTGCGGTCCACGTTGATCACCATGGCGGTCACCGCGTCGCCGACCTTGAGCAGCTTGGAGAGATCTTCCACCCGCTCGCGGGTGAATTCCGAGGCGCGCAGGTAGCCGTCGGTTTCGGGCGTGATCTGGATCACCGCGCCCTTGGCATCCACCGACTTGACGGTGCCCGACACCACGCTGTTCTTTTCGTGGCTGGCGACGAAATTGGTGAAGGGGTCGCCCTCCAGCTGCTTGATGCCGAGCGAGATCCGCTCGCGCTCGACGTCGATGGAGAGCACCACGGTTTCGACCTCGTCGCCCTTCTTGAAACCCTTGACCGCCTCCTCGCCCGGCTGGCTCCAGGACAGGTCGGAGAGATGCACCAGGCCATCGATGCCGCCCGCGAGGCCGACGAACACGCCGAAGTCGGTGATCGACTTGATCTGCCCCTTGACGCGGTCGCCCTTCTTGAACTCGCGCGCGAAGTCCTCCCAGGGGTTCGGCATGCACTGCTTCATGCCCAGGGAAATCCTGCGGCGCTCCTCGTCGATCTCGAGGATCATCACCTCGACCTCGTCGCCGACCTGCACCACCTTGGAGGGGTGCACGTTCTTGTTGGTCCAGTCCATCTCGGACACGTGCACCAGGCCCTCGATGCCGGCCTCGACCTCGACGAAGGCGCCGTAGTCCGTGAGATTCGTGACCTTGCCGAACAGGCGCGTTCCTTGGGGATATCTCCTGCTAATGCCGACCCAGGGATCCTCGCCCAGCTGCTTGAGGCCGAGCGACACGCGATTCTTCTCGGCGTCGAACTTGAGCACCTTGGCGGTGACCTCGTCGCCGACGTTGACCACCTCGGTCGGATGCTTGACGCGCCGCCAGGCGAGGTCGGTGATGTGCAGCAGGCCGTCGATGCCGCCCAGGTCGACGAACGCGCCGTAGTCGGTGATGTTCTTGACGATGCCCTTGACCACCGCGCC
>JADLES010000147.1 GCA_020845995.1 Burkholderiales bacterium
CGCCGGGGATCGACTCGAGGCGCCAGCGCCGCACCGCGGTCACAAGGACGATGGCGTGCTCCATCATGGCGAAGGAGTTGCCGATGCACACGCGCGGGCCGGCGCCGAAGGGCAGGTAGGCGAGCTTCGGGCGGTCGGTGCGCGCGCCGGGCGCGAAGCGCTCGGGCCAGAATTCGTCGGGCTGGGGCCAGTGGTCGGGCCGGCGATGCAGCGCGTAGGGGCTGATGATGATGTGGGCGTTCGGCGGCATGCGGTAGGGGCCAAGCTGGTCCTCGCCCGCCGAGCGCCGGCTGAACACGTAGGCGGGCGGATAGAGGCGCAGCGCTTCCTCGGCGACCATGCGCGCGTAGGGAATCCGCTCCAGGTCGTCGAACTCCGGCGTGAGCTTCTCCGCCAGCGCCTCGTCCACTTCCTTTTGCAGGACGGCCTCGGCGCGCGGCGTCTGCCCGAGCAGGTGGAAGGTCCAGGCGAGCGCGATGGCGGTGGTCTCGTGGCCGGCGAGAAAGAGGGTCACCAGCTCGTCGCGCAGCTGCCGGTCGGTCATGCCATCGCCCGACTCCTCGTCGCGCGCCTCCAAGAGCATCGACAGCAGGTCGTCCTTCGTCTCCCCCGAGGCGCGACGCTCGGCGACGATGCGGTGGACGACGCGATTCAGCGTCGCCACCGCCGCGCGAAAGCGCCGGTGCCGCGGGCGAACGAGAAATTCCGGCAGGTCGAAGAACGCGGTGAAGCCGACGCGCCCGGTCTCCTCCTGCAGCACCGCCATCGCTGCGGCCACCTCGGCGATGTCCCCGCTCACGTCGGCGCCGAAGAGGGTTCTCGCCACGATGTCCATGGTCACCGCGTTCATCTCGGCCATCACGTCCACCACCTTGCCGTGCTCCCAGCCCTCGACCATCCGCGCCGAGGCCGCGGCCATCGCCGCGGCGAGCGACTTCAGGCGCCGCAGGTGGAAGGCCGGCTGCGCAAGGCGGCGCTGGCGCTTCCAGAATTCGCCCTCCGAGATGAGCAGCCCGTCGCCGAGGAACGGGCGCAGGTTGTTGCGGTAGCTCGCCGACTTCGGGTAGTTGGCGACGTTATCGAGCAGGATGCGCTTGACGTACTCGGCGTCGTTAACGAAGTAGATGCGCTTGCCGAGCAGCGTCGTGTAGCACAGCGGCCCGTGCGCGAGAGCCTCCATGACGTCGAAGCGCGGCGCGAGGCCCAGCCAGCGCGCGAGCGCCGGCGCGCCGTCCATAGGATGGAACTGGATCCGGGGCGCTTCCAAAGGGCCGCCAGTCAGGTGCTGCGCAAATTTTCTTGGTGTTTCGTCGCCTGCGATAGGATCGTCAAACCGATGCTCGGCAGAATCGACAGCACGAGCGTACTCCGTAGCAGGCGCAATGCCCCGCGACCTGTCAGCGCCGGCAGGCCGCGGGAGCAAACTTCTCCACAGACGGTGCGACTGCGCAGCGCCAGTCGGACTTGCCGCGTTCGAGCGACACGATTTCCACGTCCAGCGTACCGCCGGCGGCTACGCGCTCATCGAATACCACGCTGAAACGTCCATCGGCATAGGCGGCGCTGCGCACCCCCGGAGCCGCGCGGACACCGGCGAGGGCGCTGTCGGGCAGGCGATTGAGCGGACGCCCCCCGGTGCGCAGCCCTTCTACTGTTTTCATGGCCGGGCTCAGCTTCTCAATCACCGTCCGGACGCGGACGCGCCGCTGGTAGGCGCTATATGCGGGAAAGCGGACCTCGAGCTCCGAGATCGCCGCGTCGAGTTCGCGCGGATCAGCGCGCGCGGCAATCGATTTCACGCGTTTGAGCATCTCGTCCTGCGTCAGGCCCTGGAGGCCGTTGGACTCGAGAAAGGTTCCAAATGTCGCGGAGATGTCCTGACCGCTCGATGCCTGGGTGCGTGCGGCTACAGCGTGGCTGAGCGCGACGCTCGCGCGCTCCCACGTCGCGGCGATCCGCGTCGCCTCCTTGCTATCCAGCGCGGAGATCATGCCGGGCGTGAGCGCGGAAACCTCGGCGACGATGCGCTTCGCGCGAACGACCTCCGCGTCAAGCTCCGCGTCAGCGCGGACCGACGAGGCGAGAAAGAAAAGAGCGGCTTGGGCGAAGAGGACGAGCAGGCGCGATCGCGTCATGCGATCGAGGATACATGAAAAGCCGCAGCGCGCAGTGGACAGGTCAAGTCCCGTGTCCATAGCCGCCGCCGCCCGGCATCTCGGCGACCAGGCAGTCGCCCGCGGGCACGACGTAGGTTTCCTTGCCGGGCAGCACCCTGCCGCTTGCCAGCTCGACCTTGCCGACGCGGCCGTCGGCGCCGCCGGCGCGGCCGCGCGCCGGGTTGTGGCGCCGGTCGAAGGTGGCGCAGGCGATGCTGAAGGGCGCGGGCTCGGTGTTCTCCAACTCGATGCGCACACCCATGCCGCCGCGCTGCCGCCCCTCGCCGCCCGAGCCCTCGGCGAGCTCGCGCCGGCGAAACAGCAGCGGCGACTGCGCCTCGGTGACCTCCACCGGGATCGCGCCGACGCCGCTCGGGAAGGCGGTGGCGGAGAGGCCGTCCTTGCCCGGGCGCGCGCCCATGCCGCCGATGCCGATCGAGATGACGGTGAAGCGGGAGGCATCCGGCCGCGCGCCCTCCAGCTGCGGCCCGCCCGCGAGGTTGAGGATCCACATGCTGCCCGCGCCCTCGGCGGGGACGCGGTCCCGGAGCGGCTCGGCGAAGCAGGCGAACACCAGCTCGGGCAGCATCTGCCCGATCAGGTGCCGCGCGGTGACGGCGCGCGGGCGCAGCGGGTTGACGATCGTTTCCTCCGGTGCCGAGACCGTGACCGCCGCCAGCGACCCCGCGTTGTTGGGAATGCCCGGCGCGACGATGCACTTCACGCCGAAGGAGGTGTAGGCATCGGTGTAGCACTTGGGCGAATTGATGCCGAAGCGCGAGGCGGGCGAGGAGCCGGCGTAGTCGACGTGGATCGCGCCGTCGGCCACGGTCAGCGCCGCCTTCAGCTCGACCGGCGCCTCGTAGCCGTCCAGCTGCATCGAGGCGCGCCAGGTGCCGCGCGGCAGCTTGCGGATCGCGGCGCGCATCGCCGCGCGCGAGGCGGAGACGATGTGCTCGCCCAGCGCATCGAGGTCGGCGAGGCCGAACTCAGCGAGCATCGCGGACAGGCGCCGGGCGGCCACTTCGTTGCACGACACGAGGCCCAGCAGGTCGCCGCGCACCTGCAGCGGCTCGCGCGAATTCGCCATCAGCAGCGCGAACAGCGTCTCGTTCGGCCGGCCCGCGTCCATCAGCTTCATGTGCGGAATGCAGAGGCCTTCCTCGTAGACCGAGTTGGCCTCGGCGACGAAGCCGCGCCCGCCGACGTCGATGACGTGGCAGGTGGAGGCGAAAAAGCCGATCAGACGCCCTTTGCGGAACGCCGGCGTCACGGTGACGAAGTCGAACAGGTGCCCGGTGCCGAGCCACGGATCGTTGGTGACCAGCACGTCGCCGGGCTTGAGCGACCTGGCCGGGAAGCGCTCGAGGAAGTGCGCGACCGCGGTGGCCATGGTGTTGACGTGGCCGGGCGTGCCGGTCACCGCCTGCGCGAGCATCCGGCCGCGCGTGTCGTAGACGCCGGCCGAGAGGTCGCCCGCCTCGCGCGTGATCGCGCCGAAGGCGGTCTTGAGCAACACGTTGGCCTGCTCCTCGACCACCGCGATCAGGCGGTTCCAGAGGACCTGGTGCACGAGTTGCCGTTTCATGGCGCTTTCCTTTTCGCTTCGAGCAGGAGGTGCCCCGCCGGCGTGACCGAACAGCGCCAGCCGCGCGGCACCAGCGTGGTGGTCTGCGGCTCGACCACCAGCGCGGGGCCCGCGACGCGCGCGCCGGCCGCGAGCCCGGCGCGCCGGTACGCGGGAATCCGCTCAACCCTGCCGCGCAGCGGGTCGAAGACGCTTTTCTTCTCGTTCGAATTCGCGGTTTTCCCCGTTTTCACGGCAACAGAACGGGATGCGATGGTGGAAGCGGTCGAAACGCCGACCGACCAGGTCAGGAATTCGACCGGAACGTCCGCGATCCGCAGGCCGAACTGGGCCTCGTAGCGCCGCTCGTATTCGGCGCGCAGCCGCTTCGCGTCCGCCGCGGCCAGGGCGCGCGCGGGCAGCGGCACGGAAATCTCGTGCCCCTGCCCGAGGTAGCGCATCTCCACCGCGCGGTATGTGCTCAATCTTGAATTGAATGCTCCGGGCTTTACGATCCGAGTTGCTTCGGTCTCCATCCGTTCGAGAAGTTCGTTGACGATGGAAAAGTCAAAAGCATGCTCCGGCAAGTTCAGGCTTCTCACAACCTCGAAAGAAACCGGCGCGCGCAGGAAGCCCACCGCCGAGCCCACGCTCGCGTCCGCCGGCACCAGCACGCTGCGCATGCCGAGCTTCTCGGCGAGGCGTGCCGCGTGCAGGGGCGCCGCGCCGCCGAAGGCGATCATCGTGCAGCGCTCGGGCGTCTTGCCGCGCTCGATGGCGTGCACGCGCGCGGCGCTCGCCATGTTCTCCTCGACGATCTCGCCGATGCCGGCCGCGGCCCAGGCCGCGTCCAGGCCGAGCGGTGCGCCGACGCGCGCGAGAATTGTTTGTTGTGCTTTTTCCCTATCCACTTTGAGTGTTCCGCCGGCGAAAGCAACCGGGTCAATGCGACCCAGTGCGACATTTGCATCAGTGACAGTAGGTTCGTCGCCGCCGCGCCCGTAGCAGGCGGGGCCGGGCTCGGCGCCGGCGCTCGCCGGGCCGACCTGGATGCGCTTCAACTCGTCCAGGCGCGCGATCGAGCCGCCGCCCGCGCCGATCTCCACCATCTCGGTGACCGGGATGCGCAGCGGCAGGCCGCTGCCCTTCAGGTTGCGCCACACGCGCGCCACTTCGAACTTGCGCGACTGCTCCGGGCCGCCGCGGCCGATGAAGCAGATCTTGGCCGTGGTGCCGCCCATGTCGAAGGAGAGCACGTCCTCGAGCCTGTTTTCGCGCGCAAGGCCCGCCGAGAGGATCGCGCCGCCGGCGGGGCCCGACTCGACCAGCCGCACCGGGTAGCGGCGCGCGGCCTCCAGCGTGGTGAGTCCGCCGCCCGAGGTCATCAGGTACAGCGGGCAGCGAAAGCCGCGGCGCGCGAGCTCCGCCGCCAGCCGCTTCAGGTAGCTCTGCATCAGCGGCTGCACGTAGGCGTTGGCGCAGGCTGTGGAGAAGCGCTCGTATTCTCGGATCTCCGGGCAAACCGCCGACGAGAGCGTGACCGGGACCCCGGGCAGCGCGGCCGCCAGGATCTCCTGCGCCCGCCGCTCGTGCGCATCGTTCGCGTACGAGTGCAGGAAGCCGATGGCCACGGATCGAACGCTTTTGCGCCTTAGTTCCTCGACGATTCCGGGAAACGCCTTCTCGAGCAAAGGCGTTCGCACCTCGCCCTTCGCGGTCATCCTTTCTTCCACGGGAAACCTCAGCTCCCTGGGAACCAGGGGCGCGGGCAGCTCCTGCTCGAGGTCATAGTGCTCGTAGCGCTTTTCGTAGCCCATCTCGAGCACGTCGCGAAAGCCCGCGGTGGTGAGCAGCGCGGTCTTCGCGCCCTTTCGCTCGATGAGCGCGTTGGTGGCGAGGGTGGTGCCATGGATCAGGACGCCGACGTCGGCGGGCGCGAGCAAGGCGTCCTTGAGCACGCGGGCGATGCCTTCGAGCATGCCCTCCTCGGGTGCGCGCGGCGTGGTCAGCACCTTGGCCGAATAGCGCGTGCCGCGCTCCAGCCTGCGCCGGCCCGCGTGCTCGAGCACCACATCGGTGAAGGTGCCGCCGATGTCGGCGGCAAGGCGCGCCCGCTTCACGCGGCTAGCGGCCCTTCCACACGGGCTTGCGCTTCTCGGCAAACGCCTTCGGCCCCTCGATCGCGTCCTCGCTCTTGGCGAGCGCCGCGTAGGCCGGGTAGGCCATGTTGTTCATCGCCGCCGCGAGAGTGGGCACATCCAGAGAGCGCATCACGCCCTGCTTGGTCGCGCGCACGCTCATCGGCGAGCATTCGAGGATCTGCCCGGCCCAGCGGCGCGCTTCCGCCATCAGCTGCGCGTGCGGCACCACCGCGGTGACGAAGCCGATGCGAAAGCCTTCCTCGGCGCTCACGCGCCGCCCGGTGAGCATCATCCCCATCGCCTGCTTGAGCGGCACGCTGCGCGGCAGCCGCTGCATGCCGCCCGCGCCCGCGGCGAGGCCGACGCGCGGCTCGGGCAGCGCGAACACGGCCTGGTCGGAGGCGATGATCAGGTCGCAGGCGAGCGCGATCTCGAAGCCGCCGCCCATCGCCACGCCGTTCACCGCCGCGATCACCGGCTTGTCGAGGTCGTGGCGTGCGGTGAGGCCGGCGAAACCCTTGGGCGGGTGCACCGGCCGCTCGCCGGTGCGCGCGCGCAGCTCGGCGTGGTACTTCAGGTCGTTGCCGGTGCAAAACGCCTTGTCCCCGGCGCCGGTGATGATCGCTACCCACAGCTCGGGGTCGGCGGCGAAGCGGTCGAACTCGGCCGACAGCTCCTCGTTGGCCATCGGGTGGCAGGCGTTGTAGACCTCCGGCCGGTTGATGGTGACGACGAGCAGGTGCCCGTCGCGCTCGGCGATGCTGTATTGGCCCATTTCCTTTACCTCCTCTCGAACGGATTCAGTGTTTCCACGCCCAGCGTCCTGAAATCTCTCACGTTTCGCGTCACCACCACGAGACGGTGCACACTCGCGGTGGCGGCGATGAACGCATCCTCGGCGAGCGCGTCCGCGCGCCGGTGCATCAGCCGGGCCCACGCCCGGCAAACGGCGGCGTCCAGCGCCAGCACCTGCCCGGTGAGCGCGATCTGCTCCAGCCAGGCCTCGATCTGCTCGGCTTTCTGCGCATCCCGCTCGCGCGTCTTCTCGACGCCGCGCTGCAGCTCGGCGATGGTCATGGCGGAGAGGTACAGCGAGCGGGCGTCCTGCGCGGTGACCCATGCGAGCGCGCCGCCGTGCGGCTTCGGCTTGCGCAGCTCGGAGACGACGTTCGTGTCCAGCAGGAACATCAACCGCGCCGCAGCTTCAGCTTGCCTCTGGCCGGCACGACAATGCCCCTCGGCGCCGCGGCGTCGAGCAGAACCTGTTTCAGCGCGCGCTTGCCCGCGGCCTGCAGCGCATCCCACTGGCGGATGGGCACCAGCACCGCCGCCGCCTTGCCGTGCTTGGTCACCAGTTGCGGACCTTCGGCGAGGCTGGTCTCGAGCATTTCGCTGAAGCGCGCTTTCGCGTCCTGCACGGGCCAGCTGGGCATGGCATCCTTTGAAAACTAGTCAGAACGATAACTACTTTATCACAAGGCGGCTACAGTACCATTGCCCTCATGACAGCAGTCCTGGGCAGCGGCGAGCACCGCTACCGCGTGGTGGAGAGCTGGGCCAAGCTGCCCGAAGGCTGGGAATTCAAGGACGTCGCCGCGGTCGCGGTCGACTCGAAGGACCGCGTCTACTGCTTCAACCGCGGCGAGCACCCGATGATCGTCTTCGACCGCGAGGGCAACTTTCTCAAGTCCTGGGGCGAGGGCAGCTTCCCGCGCGCGCACGGCCTGCACATCGACGCGGACGACATCCTCTACCTCACCGACGACGGCGGCCATTTCGTGAGGAAGTGCACCGCCGACGGCAAGCTGCTGCTGGAGTTGGGCGTCCCGGGCAAGCCCGCGCCCTACATGGGCGGCAAGCCCTTTCACCGCTGCACGCACACCGCGCTCTCGCCGCAAGGGGACATCTACGTGAGCGACGGCTATGGCAACGCGCGCGTGCACAAGTATTCGCCCGACGGCAGGCTGCTCCTTTCCTGGGGCGAGCCGGGAACCGACCCGGGGCAGTTCAACATCCCGCACAACGTCGCCACCGACGCCGAAGGCTGGGTCTACGTCGCCGACCGCGAGAACCACCGCGTGCAGGTGTTCGATGGCAACGGCCGGTACGAGACGCAGTGGGTCAACATGCACCGGCCCTGCGGGCTCTATTGCTGCAGGGGCAAGGAGCCACGCTTCCTCATCGGCGAGCTGGGGCCGGGCATGCCGGTGAACCGCAACG
>JADLES010000148.1 GCA_020845995.1 Burkholderiales bacterium
ATCCTGGCGATCACCTCCCCTGCCACCACCGTGCCCTTGTCGCCCTTGAGGATGCTCACCAGCACGCCGTCCACGGGCGCAGGCAGCTCCAGCACCACCTTGTCGGTCTCGATGTCGATCAGGTTCTCGTCGCGCTTGACCGCTTCGCCCTGCTTCTTGTGCCAGGCGAGCAGCGTCGCCTCGGACACCGACTCCGAGAGCTGCGGCACCTTGACCTCGACGATCATGATTTCTTCCTTCGCTTGCGGCCCAGGCCCTGCACCGGCAGGACCAGGTTGTCGGTCAACGGCGCGAACGCGGCATCGACGAGCGCTTTCTGCTGCTCGTTGTGCAGTTGCAGGTAGCCCGCCGCGGGCGAGGCCGAGGAGGCGCGCATGGCGTAGCCCAGCACCTGGTCCGGCCGCATGTGGCGCAGGATGTAGTGCTGGATGCGATGCCAGGCGCCCTGGTTGCCGG
Source organism: Burkholderiales bacterium (assembly GCA_020845995.1). Taxonomy (GTDB): domain Bacteria; phylum Pseudomonadota; class Gammaproteobacteria; order Burkholderiales; family SG8-39; genus RBG-16-66-20. Next base: position 457 of record JADLES010000148.1, read on the forward strand.
GTTCCTCCTGGCACCAGAGCACCTCGGCCGCGCTGGCGAAGCGGTCAATCGTCGCCTGGAATTCGTCGTGCGGAAACGGATACCACTGCGCGACGCGGATGATGGCGACGTCGTCGCGCGCCACCTCGCGACGCCTGTGGAGCAGGTCGAAGAACACTTTGCCGCTGCAGAAGATCACGCGCTTCGCCTTCTCGGGGCGAATCTCCTCGTTCCATTCCCAGTTCACCGCGTTGAACTTGCTGCCGGCGAATTCGCTCAGCGGCGACACCGATTCCTTGTGGCGCAGCAGGCTCTTGGGGGTGAAGATCACCAGCGGCTTCCTCCAGGGCCGGATCATCTGCCGGCGCAGCAGGAAGAACATCTGCACCGGGGTGGCCGGCATGCAGACCTGGATGTTGTAGTCGGCGCACAACTGCAGGAAGCGCTCGGGCCGGCCGGAGGAATGCTCCGGGCCCTGCCCCTCGTAGCCGTGCGGCAGCATCAGCACCATGCCGCAGATGCGGCCCCACTTCACCTCGCCCGCGGCGATGAACTGGTCGATCACCACCTGCGCGCCGTTGGCGAAATCGCCGAACTGCGCCTCCCAGACCACCAGCTCGTTGGGCTCCGAAGTCGAGTAGCCGTACTCGAAGCCGAGCACGGCTTCCTCCGAGAGCACCGAGTCGATGACCACGAAGTCGCCCTGGTTGGGCGCGATGTGCGCGAGCGGCACGTAGGCGCCCGAATCCCAGCGTTCGCGGTTCTGGTCGTGCAGCACCGCGTGGCGGTGGAAGAAGGTGCCGCGCCCGCAGTCCTGCCCCGAAATGCGCACCGCATAGCCGTCCTTCAGCAGCGATGCGTAGGCGAGGTTCTCGGCCATGCCCCAGTCCACCGGCAGCTTACCCTGCCCCATCAGGCGGCGGTCGGCGATGATCTTCTCCACGCGCGGGTGCAGCTTGAAGTCCGGCGGGATCGCGGTCAGCCGCTCGGCGAGCTGCTGCAGCTCCGCGATCGGGATCTGCGTGTCGTCGTTCTCGTTCCACTTCGTGCCGCGGTATTTCGACCAGTCCACCGCAAACGGCGGCTTGAAGTTGGCGAGGATCGTCTTGTTGGTGTGGTAGCCCCCGTCCATCGCCTGCCTGTAGGTCGCGACCATCCGTTCTGCCTCGTCGGCGGCGAGCACGCCCTGCGCGGCAAGGCGATCGGCGTAGAGCTTGCGCGTGCCCGGGTGGCGGGCGATGTTCTTGTACATCAGCGGCTGCGTCACCATCGGCTCGTCCTGCTCGTTATGGCCGAGCTTGCGGAAGCAGACGATGTCCACCACCACGTCCTTCTTGAACTGCTGTCGGTAGTCCATGGCGATTTCGATCGCCATGCAGCAGGACTCGGGGTCGTCGCCGTTGACGTGGAAGATAGGCGCCTCGATCATCTTCAGGACGTCGGTGCAGTACAGCGTCGAGCGGCTGTCGCGCGGGTCCGAGGTGGTGAAGCCGATCTGGTTGTTGACCACGATGTGCACCGTGCCGCCGGTGCCGTAGCCGCGCGTCTGCGCGAGGTTGAGCGTCTCCATCACCACGCCCTGTCCGGCCACCGCCGCGTCGCCGTGGATCAGCACCGGCAGCACCTGCGAGCCATCGCGGTCCTTGCGGCGATGTTGCCGGGCCCTCACCGAGCCCTCGACCACCGGGTTGACGATCTCCAGGTGCGAGGGATTGAAGGCGAGCGTGAGGTGCATCGGCCCGCCCGGGGTGTTGATGTCCGAGGAGAAGCCCTGGTGGTACTTGACGTCGCCGGCCAGCAGGTGGTCGTCGTGCCTGCCCTCGAACTCGCCGAACAGGTCCTTCGGCATCTTGCCCAGCGTGTTGACGAGCACGTTGAGGCGCCCGCGGTGCGCCATGCCGATCACCAGCTCCTGCACGCCGGCGGCGCCCGCTCGCTGCAGCAGGTTGTCGAGTACCGGAATCAGCGTCTCGCCGCCTTCAAGCGAGAAGCGCTTCTGGCCGACGTAGCGGGTGTGCAGGTAGCGCTCGAGGCCTTCGGCCGCGGTCAGGCGCTCGAGGATGTGCTTCTTGTAGTCCGGCGCGTACGAGGGCCGCGAACGGATTGGCTCCAGGCGATCCTGGATCCATTTCTTCTCGACACGGCTGGAGAGGTACATGTACTCCACGCCGAGCGTGCCGCAGTAGGTCTCCTGCAGCCCGCGGATGATCTCGCGCAGCGGCGCCTGCTCGGCCGGGCCGATCAGCGAGCCCGTGTTGAACACCGTGTCCATGTCCGACTCGGTGAGGTCGTAATAGCCCGGCTCCAGCTCGGCGATGTGCGGCTTCTGCTGCCGCTTGAGCGGGTCGAGGTCGGCGACCAGGCAGCCGCGGAAGCGGTACTCGGCGACGAGCTGGATGACCGAGACCTGTTTGCGGTCGAGAGCGCCCGCCGGCGCGCGACTGGGTTCTGTTCTTCTCTTTGCAACAAAAGACTCAACAATGGGCGCGTGCGCCACATCCTTTGCTGCGGCGCCCGGCACCAGCTGCAGCTTGTCGAAGTAGCTGCGCCACTCCTCCGGCACCCCGGCCGGGTCGGCGAGGTACTTCTCGTAGAGCTCCTCTACGAAAGGCGCGTTGCCGCCGAAGAGGTAGGAGTTGTCGAGGAATTCCTTCATCAGCGACATGGCGGCGCTCCCCTATGCACCCGCCGCCCGCTGATACTCCGCTACCGACACGGACTTCCGCACAGCAACCGATTTCCGCAGGGTCTTGATGCGCTCGAGTTCGTGCATCGTCTGTGCCGTGAAGTAAGACTCTCCGCAGTGCGGACAGGACCACATCGGTATTCCTTGGACCACGAGAAGGCTTGGCCCGGCACCGAATGTGCGGGCAACGCGTCTAAGCTGTGCCCCCTGCCGACCGCAGGAAGCACAAACGTGCCTAAATACAGTAGACCGTGATGACATAGAGTGTCCCGCCTGCGCCAATTTTGACGACCGCCTCGGCCTCGCGGCCATCGAGGGTGTCGCCTCGGACGACGACTTTGACTTCGCGCGTCTTGCGATCCCTCTGGCGCTCGACGATGCGCCCGGTGAGGAGGATGTTTTCGAGATCGAGGATCGTGAGGGTCTCATCTTCCAGTTCTTCGGCGGCGTGGAGGGATACGACATAATTGAGCGACCGAATCAGGTTCCGTATACGGAGGATCGAGAGTCGAGGCACACACGCGATTCTACGGGAGCACGTCTAGGGTGCATAACGTTCCGGCTAACGCGCCGCCCGCTTGCGGGCGGTCGCCGTTGAGCCGGTGGTTAGACCTCGCTCCTTGATGCGGCGAAGTGCCTCATTGATGCGCGACTGGTAACCGGGCCCTTGAGAACGAAAGAAGTCAATAACGTCCGCGTCGAGGCGAAGGCTTGTGAGGATTTTCGTCGGAGCCTTTTGAGGTCCGCGGCTACGCCGCATGACCGGAGGGCCAAGCAGTTCCTCAGACCATGGAGGGTTGTCTCGGTCAACGACCTTTGCGGAAATGGTTTTTGGCGGTTTCAAAGTAGTAGCGTGCTTCATAGGGCTCTGCCTCGCGTAAGGAGATGACATGCATATCGTCGTCTCGATCGACGTGGACCAAGACGACAACTTCGCCATTCAGGAGACCGAACGTCACCATGCGCTTCTCACCATAGTCTTCGCGTACGTCCTCGCGAGTGATGGTGAAGTTGTCCCAAATGGCTTCGGAGCCTTCGAAGTCCAAGCCATGCAAGCGAATGTTGCGTCGACGCTTTGGCTCGTCCCAGGAAGTCACCCTCTAATTGTATCTACAATATGACTGTGAGGCAACCCGCAAACTGCGCAATGCGTAATGCCTGATAGCGAGGTCTAACGTGAAATGGTCCGCGCGGCTCGCATGCTAGAAGTATGCAGTATGCGCCAATAGAAAAAAGTTCTCAGCGCTAGAAACCTGCTTCTGCCGGCAGGTATCCATGCATGCGCACACCTCGGCGCCCTAGCGTTTGCCGATCGGCTTGACCTCGCGGCGCGTGGCGCCCTTGTAGAGCTGGCGCGGGCGGCCGATTTTGTATTCCGGGTCGGAGATCATCTCCTGCCACTGCGCGATCCAGCCGACGGTGCGGGCGAGCGAGAAGATGCAGGTGAACATCGCCACCGGGATGCCGAGCGCGCGCTGCACGATGCCCGAGTAGAAGTCGACGTTCGGGTACAGCTTGCGGGACACGAAGTAGTCGTCCTCCAGCGCGATCTTCTCCAGCGCGATCGCCAGCTTGAACAGGCGGTCGTCGTGCAGGCCGAGCTCGTTGAGCACCTCGTGGCAGGTTTCGCGCATGAGCTTGGCGCGCGGGTCATGGTTCTTGTAGACGCGGTGGCCGAAGCCCATCAGGCGCACGTTGGAACTCTTGTCCTTCACTTTCTTGATGAAGTCGGGCACCTTCGCGACGTCACCGATCTCCTCCAGCATCTCCAGGCAGGCTTCATTCGCGCCGCCGTGCGCCGGACCCCACAGGCAGGCGATGCCGGCGGCGATGCAGGCGTACGGATTGGCGCCCGAGGAGCCGGACAGGCGCACCGTTGAGGTCGAGGCGTTCTGCTCGTGGTCGGCGTGCAGGATGAAGATCCGGTCGAGCGCCCGCACGAGCACCGGGTTGACCTTGTATTCCTCGGTCGGCACGCCGAACATCATGCGCATGAAGTTGGCCGTGTACGAGAGGTCGTTCCTCGGGTACACGAACGGCTGGCCGATCGAGTACTTGTACGACATCGCGACGATGGTCGGCATCTTGGCGATCAGGCGGAAGGCGCAGATCGAGCGGTGTTCCGGGTTGTTGATGTCGAGCGCGTCATGATAAAAGGCGGAGAGGGCGCCGACGACGCCCACCATCACCGCCATCGGGTGCGCATCGCGGCGGAATCCCTGGTACAGCCGCGCCAGCTGCTCGTGCACCATGGTATGGCGCGTGACCGTGCCGACGAACTCGTCGCGCTGTCGCGCGTTCGGCAGCTCCCCGTGCAACAGAAGGTAGCAGGTCTCGAGGAAGTCGCAGTGCTGGGCGAGCTGCTCGATCGGGTAGCCGCGGTACAGCAGCACTCCCGCGTCGCCGTCGATGTAGGTGATCGCCGAATTGCAGCTCGCCGTCGAGAGGAAGCCGGGGTCGTAAGTGAACAGCCCCGACTTGCCGTACAGCGTGCGGATGTCGACCACCTCGGGCCCCAAGGTCCCGGTCATCACCGGGAACTCGAGGGTCTTGCCGCCGGGCAGGGTCAAGGTCGCTTTCTTTTCCATCGTCGTTCCCTTTCTTATCGGCGCCCCGTCAGGGCGCTACTCGCGTGGCGCGAATACGCGCCACGATCCCTTCAAATCCCGCATCGTAATCGTCCCGGCGGCCGCTGACGATATCCCAGAGGTCGTTGTCGGGCAGGTCGAGCAGGCCATTCAGGGCTGTCGCGTCCTCTTCCCTGAAATGCCTTTCGAGATACCCCTGCAATACCAGGTCCAACTCAAGCAGTCCGCGCCGGCACTTCCACGCCAGCCTGCGCCGCGCGACGGCGTCCACCGCTACACGGCGCGCCGCACCATCAGATCCTTGATCTTGCCGATGGCACGGGTCGGATTGAGGCCCTTGGGACAGGCGTCCACGCAGTTCATGATGCTGTGGCAGCGGAACAGGCGGTACGGGTCCTGGAGGTTGTCCAGGCGCTCGCTCGTCTCCTGGTCGCGCGTGTCGGCGAGAAAGCGGTAGGCCTGCAGCAGGCCCGCCGGGCCGACGAACTTGTCCGGGTTCCACCAGAACGAAGGGCAGGAGGTCGAGCAGCAGGCGCACAGGATGCACTCGTACAGGCCATTCAGCTCCTCGCGCTCCTCCGGCGACTGCAGGCGCTCGCGCTCGGGCGGGGCATCGTGGTTGACGACATAGGGCTTGATCGAGTGGTATTGCTTGAAAAACTGCGTCATGTCCACGATCAGGTCGCGGATCACCGGCAGCCCGGGCAGCGGCCGCAGCGTGACCTGCTCCGGCAGGTCGGCGATCTTGGTCGTGCAGGCGAGGCCGTTCTTGCCGTTGATGTTCATCGCGTCCGAGCCGCACACGCCCTCGCGGCAGGAGCGGCGGAAGGCGAAGGAGTCGTCCATGTCCTTCACGCGCACCAGCAGGTCGAGCAGCATGTTGTCCGAATGCTCCGGCGTGACCTCGTAGTCCTTCATATAGGGCTTCGCGTCTTTGTCCGGATCGTAACGGTAGATGGATATCTTCATTGCTCTAGTACGTCCTTACCTTCGGTTCGAACGACTCCACGGTCATCGGCTTCAGGTGCACCGGCTTGTAGGCCAGCCGGTTGCCGTCCTTGTACCAGAGCGTGTGCTTCATCCAATCCTTGTCGTTGCGCTCCGGGAAGTCGGCGCGCGCCTGCGCGCCGCGGCTTTCCTTGCGCGCCTCGGCGGAAACGATGGTGGCGAGGGCAGCCTCCACCAGGTTGTCCAGTTCCAGCGCCTCCACCCGCGCGGTGTTGAAGACCTTCGATTTGTCGGCGATGAAGGTCCGGCCCGCCCGGTCGGCGATCGACTTCATTTTCTGCACGCCCTCGATCAGGTCCTCCGGGAAGCGGAACACGCCGCAATGCGCCTGCATGGTACGCCGCAGGTCGAGGAGCACGTCGCTCACGCGCTCCCCCGCCGAGCTTCCTTCCAGGCGCGCGAGCCGCGCGCGGCTGATCTCGCCGGCGTCCCTGGGCAGGTTGCGGTGCGGGCTGGGCATGCTCTTGAGATCCTTGATCAGGCTCTCGCCCGCAGCCTTGCCGAACACGACCAGGTCGAGCAGCGAATTGGTGCCGAGGCGGTTGGCGCCGTGCACCGACACGCAGGCGCACTCCCCCACCGCGTAGAAGCCAGGCACGATGCTCTCCATGTTGTTGCCTTCCGGCACCACCACGTGCCCGGTGTACTTGGTCGGAATTCCTCCCATCTGGTAGTGCACCGTGGGCACCACCGGGATCGGGTCGCGGATCGGGTCGGCGTTGGCGAACTTGATCGAGATCTCGCGGATGCCCGGCAGGCGGTGCATGATGTCCTCGGGCTTCAGGTGGTTCAGCTTGAGCAGCACGTGGTCCTTGTGCGGCCCGCAGCCTCGCCCCTCCTTGATCTCGGTGGTCATCGCGCGCGACACCACGTCGCGGCTGGCGAGGTCCTTCGCGTTCGGCGCGTAGCGCTCCATGAAGCGCTCGCCGTCCTTGTTGACGAGAAAACCGCCTTCGCCGCGCACGCCTTCGGTGATCAGCACGCCGGCGCCGTACACGCCGGTGGGGTGGAACTGGTAGAACTCCATGTCCTCGAGCGGCAGCCCGGCGCGCGCCACCATGCCCAGGCCGTCGCCGGTATTGATGAAGGCGTTGGTGCTGGCGAAGAAGATCCGCCCCGCGCCGCCGGTGGCGAATATCGTCGCCTTGGCCTGCAGGATCGAGACTTCGCCGGTCTCCATCTCCAGCGCCGTGACGCCGAGCACCGCCCCGTCCTGCGGATCGCGCACCAGGTCCAGCGCCATCCATTCGACGAAGAACTGCGTGTTTGCGCGCACGTTCTGCTGGTACAGGGTATGCAGCATCGCGTGCCCGGTGCGGTCGGCCGCCGCGCAGGCGCGCATCGCCATCTTGGCGCTGCCGTAGTTCTGCGTGTGGCCGCCGAACGGGCGCTGGTAGATCTTGCCGCTCTCCAGGCGATCGAAGGGCATGCCCATGTGCTCCAGTTCGACCACCACCTCGTTGGCGCGGCGGCACATGTACTCGATCGCGTCCTGGTCGCCGAGATAGTCGGAGCCCTTGACGGTGTCGTACATGTGCCAGTGCCAGTTGTCCTCGGTCGAATTGGCGAGCGGCGCGGCGATGCCGCCCTGCGCCGCCACCGTGTGCGAGCGCGTCGGAAACACTTTCGAGAGCACGGCGACCTTCAGGTCCGCGCGCGCCAGTTCCAGCGCCGCGCGCATGCCCGAGCCGCCCGCCCCCACCACAATCGCGTCGAACCGCCGGACCGGGAGCGTCAAGCGCCTATCTCCAGAGGATTTGTATGGCCCAGCCGAGATAGGCGCCTAGGACCAACAGCGTCCCGACCTGCAGGCTGAGGCGCAGCCCGTCCGGCTTGATGTAGTCCATGAGGATGTTGCGCACGCCCACCCAGGCATGCCAGGCAAGGCTCGCGGCAAAGAGCAGCGTCGCCACGCGCATCCAGCCCTGAGAGAAGAGATCGCGCCAGACACCGTAGGCGATGGGTTTCCCGGTGAGCAGGACGAAAACCATGATCACGGAGTACACCGCCATGACCACGGCGGTGATGCGCTGCGCGAGCCAGTCGCGCAGGCCGTAGTGCGCACCCGTGACAACGCGTCTCACCATAGAGCCCAGCCCAGCGTTGCGACGAGTGCGATGCTGGCGGCGAGCACCAGCCCGCTCGTCAGCCTCGCGGGCCCGAGGTCCGTGCCCTTGTCCAGATCGAGGAACAGGTGGCGGATGCCGGCGCAGAAATGGTGGCAGTACGCCCACGCCAGCACCAGCAGCGCCAGCTTCACCGGCACGAGCGCCGCGTAGCGCTGGACCCGCTCGAATCCTGCCTCGGAGGCGAGACTCAGGTCCAGCATCCACAGCAGCCACACGAGCGCGAAGAACAGCAGCGCGCCGCTGATCCTGTGCAGGATCGAGACCCAGCCCGGCAGGGGCAAGCGGATCTCGAACAGCAGCGCCGGGAGGCTGAGGTATTTCGGCCGGGGCTTGCGGATGGTTCTGGCGGCCGCTTCGGACATGGTGGAAAGATTATATCGCTGCCGCAGTGCGGTAGAATCGGATCTCCAGTTTCGAGCGTCGGAATTTCCGGAGTTTTCCCATGGCCAAAGCACCCATTCGAGTCGCCGTCACCGGCGCCGCGGGCCAGATCGGCTACGCGCTGCTGTTTCGCATTGCGAGCGGCGAAATGCTCGGCAAGGATCAGCCGGTGATCCTGCAGTTGCTCGAGATCCCCGACGAAAAGGCCCAGAAGGCGCTCAAGGGCGTGATGATGGAGCTGGACGACTGCGCCTTTCCCCTGCTGCATGGCATGGTGCCCACCGCCGACCCGATGGTCGCGTTCAAGGATGCGTCGGTTGCGCTTCTGGTCGGCGCGCGCCCGCGCGGCGCGGGGATGGAGCGCAAGGACCTGCTGGATGCGAACGGCAAGATCTTCGCGCCGCAGGGCAAGGCGCTCGATGCGGTCGCCGATCGCAACGTCCGGGTGCTGGTGGTCGGGAACCCGGCCAACACCAACTGCCTGATCGCGATGAAGAACGCGCCGGGCCTGAAGCCCTCGCAGTTCACCGCGATGATGCGCCTGGACCACAACCGCGCGACCAGCCAGGTCGCGCAAAAGCTGGGCAAGGCGATTGCTTCCGTGAAGAAAGTAACGGTCTGGGGCAATCACTCGGCCACCCAGTACCCGGACATCTTCCAGGCCGAATGCGAGGGGAAGAAGGTCTGGCCGATGATCAACGACCAGGCCTGGCTGGAAAACACGTTCATCCCCACCGTGCAGAAGCGCGGCGCGGCGATCATCGACGCGCGCGGCCTGTCCTCGGCGGCGAGCGCGGCCAACGCCGCGGTGGACCACGTGCGCGACTGGGTGCTCGGCAGCGCGCCGGGCTCCTGGGTCAGCATGGGCGTGCCCGCGGACGGCAGCTACGGCATTCCGGAAGGCGTCCTTTACGGCTACCCCGTGACCTGCGCGGGCGGCAAGTACGAGATCGTCCAGGGGCTGGAGGTCAGCGATTTCGCGCGCAAGCGCATGGAGGCGACGCTGAAGGAGCTCCACGAAGAGCGCGACGGCGTGAAACACCTCCTGGGTTGACCTGATTTCATGGTTTCTCCCGGCGCAGCGTTCCGAAAAGCGGTTGCGGAAGAAAAGCCACTCCAGGTCATTGGAGCGATCTGCGCCTATCACGCGCTGCTGGCGAAGCGCACCGGCTACAAGGCCATCTACCTCTCCGGCGGCGGCGTCGCCGCCGGCTCGCTCGGGGTTCCGGACCTGGGCATCTCGAACCTCGACGACGTCCTCACGGACGTGCGCCGCATCACCGACGTGTGCGAGCTTCCGCTGCTGGTGGACGCGGATACCGGCTTCGGTTCCTCCGCCTTCAACGTCGCGCGCACCACCCGCTCGCTGATCAAGGCCGGCGCGGGCGCGATGCACGTCGAGGACCAGGTCGGCGCCAAGCGCTGCGGCCACCGGCCGAACAAGGAGCTGGTTTCCGGCGACGAGATGTGCGACCGCATCAAGGCCGCCGTGGATGGCCGCACCGACCGGGACTTCGTGATCATGGCGCGTACCGATGCCATCGCCAGCGAGGGCTTCGACACCGCCCTGCAACGAATGAAGAAGTACGTGGAAGCGGGAGCGGACATGATTTTTCCGGAAGCCGTTACCGATTTGAATTCCTACAGGAAAATAACCTCGGAAATCAAAGTGCCGGTGCTCGCCAACATCACCGAGTTCGGCAAGACCCCGCTTCTCTCCCTCGAGGAGCTCCGCTCCTGCGGCGTGGCGATCGCGCTCTACCCGCTCTCGGCGTTCCGCGCGATGAACAAGGCGGCCCTGAACGTGTATGAACAAGTAAGAAAGGAAGGCACGCAGAAGAACGTCGTCGCCGGCATGCAGACCCGCGACGAGCTCTACGACTATCTGAACTATCACGCGTACGAGAAAAAACTCGATGACCTCTTCTCCCGAGAACGCTCCTAAGGCGAAGAAGTCGGTCGCCCTGTCCGGCGTCGCCGCCGGCAACACCGCGTTGTGCACCGTCGGGCGGACCGGCAACGACCTGCACTACCGCGGCTACGACATCCTCGACTTCGCCGACCAGGCCGATTTCGAGGAAGTCGCCTACCTGCTCGTTCACGAGAAGCTGCCGACGAAATCGGAGCTTTCCTCCTATAAGAGGAAACTGCAAGGCCTGAGAGCAATACCGGGAGAACTCAAGACGGTTCTCGAACAAATCCCCGGAACCGCACACCCGATGGACGTGATGCGCACCGGCTGCTCGATGCTGGGCACCCTCGAGCCCGAGAAGGAATCGCACCCCGTCGAAGGCGCGCGAAACATCGCCGACCGCCTGATGGCCAGCTTCGGCTCGATGCTGCTGTACTGGTTTCATTATTCGAACAGCGGCAGACGCATCGAGGTCGAGACCGATGACGATTCCATCGGCGGCCATTATCTGAGGCTCCTGCATGGCAAGGCGCCCGGTCAGGAGTGGGTGCGCGCCATGCATACCTCCCTCATCCTCTACGCCGAGCACGAGTTCAACGCCAGCACGTTTACCTGCCGCGTGATCACCGGCACCGGGTCGGACATGTACTCCGCGATCGCCGGCGGCATCGGCGCGCTGCGCGGCCCCAAGCACGGCGGCGCCAACGAGGTGTCCGACGAGATCCAGAAGCGCTACAAGAGCGCCGGCGAGGCCGAGGCCGACATCCGCCGGCGCATGGCGGCGAAGGAGATCGTGATCGGCTTCGGCCACCCGGTCTACACCACCGGCGACCCGCGCAACAAGGTGATCAAGG
>JADLES010000149.1 GCA_020845995.1 Burkholderiales bacterium
ACGAGGGTGACGCAGCTGCGGTTGTTCCTCGCGTAGGTCATGCCGCCGAAGCCGGAGGCGACCGAGATGCCGGCGTTCTTCTTCACCTGCCGCGCGCCCGCCTCGCCGCGCACCTGCGCCACGGATTCGATCAACGGCTGGAAGCCGCCGATCGCGCCGCCGGGCTGGCCGCCCGAGAGCTGGCCGCCGTCGGTGAGCATGGGGAAGTCGCCGCCGATGGACAGATCATGCTCCTCGACGAACTTCCCGCCCTGGCCCTTGCCGCAGAACCCGTAGTCCTCGATCTGGATGAGGGCCACCATCGGGTAGTCGTCGTAGGGCTGGAACGAGCCCACGTCGGCATGCTTGATGCCGGCCATCGCGAACGCCTCCGGCGCGGTCTGCAGGAAGCCCGTGTCGGTGATGTCGGGGAAGGTCCTCGAGCCCGAATAGTAGTTGTTCACCTCGGCGAAGCCGCGCAGGTACGCGGGCTTCGGCGTGATGGCCTTCGCGTCGCCGGCGCGCGCGACGATGTAGGCGAGCCCGCCGTTCACCATCGGCACGCAGTCGAACAGGCGCACCGGCCAGGACAGGCGCTCGGAGGCGAGGTACTCCTCCATCGTGAAGGGCTTGCGGTAGATCGCGCCCGGGTTGAGCGAGGCGTGGTAGCGCGCAGTGACCGCGATTTTGCCCAGCTGCTCGTCCTTGAGCGGGTATTTGTCCATGTAGCGCGTCTGCACCAGGGCAAACTGCGCATTGGCGCCCATCACGCCGAACGGGCCCTGGAAGTCCCAGAACAGGCCGCGCGTGCGCTCGGGCGAGAGCGGCAGTCCCGGCGCGATCGAAGGGATGGTGAGCGGCGTGTCGGCGCCCAGGATCAGGGCGCGATCGACGATTCCCGTCTCGATCAGCGCCGCGGCGCGCACCAGCATCGCGGCGGCGGAGGCGCCGCCCTGGTCCGTGCGGATCAGGGTGCGCGGGCTGATGCCCAGCATCTCGGCCACCGCGGCGGACCAGTTGACCGTGTGTCCGGCCTCGGCATTGGCCACGCCGAGCGCCTGCCCGTCAAAGTCGTTCTTCGACATGCCCGCCTGCTCGAGCGCGAGCGCGCCCGCCCAGGCGAGGTATTCGTCCACCGTGTAGATGCGCTCGCCCGCCTTGGCGCGGCTGTACGGCGTCCGGCCGGTGCCGACCACGGCGACCTTCGAGCGCATGTGCAGGTCTCTGCGCATCTGCGAATTCCCTCTCTTTCTTCAGGCGTTGAAAGCAGAGATGCCGGTCTGCGCGCGGCCGAGGACGAGCGCATGGATGTCGTGCGTCCCCTCGAGCGTGTTCACGGTCTCCAGGTTCATCAGGTGGCGGATCACGCCGCAGGACAGGGTGAAGCTCTCGTAGTCCATCGCGACGGCAAGCTTACTGCGCGCCGCAGCGCCCGGGCGAGCAATCGAGCGAACCTGGCCGGCGCATAGTTGAAAATCCAGGCCTAGCGGATCTCCGCCTCGAAGTTGCTGCTTCCCCAGATCACGCGGTCGACCTTCCACTCGTCGTCCTCGAGCACCAGCCTCGCCGCTCCCGAGCCGAGGCTGCCGGGGACCGCCAGGCGCAGAATCATGCCCGCCCCGTGGGGATTAAATCGCTTCCCGGCCACCGCGTAGGACATCGGGGTGATCCGTTGCACCAGACCCAGGCTTGCCCTGCGCGCCGCCGGCGACATTGCCTTCGCCTCGGCGACGCTCGCGGCGGTGCTGTGCCTCCACATCTCGTCGAAATCGCCCGCAAGCACGGCGCGATGGAATTTCGCGAACACCGCCTCCGGTTCTTCGGCGGCGAAAGCGAGCGGAATCGCCAGGACTGCCGCCGCGGCCAGCGAGCGGAATATCATTCGATCCCCATTGCGCCGAACTCTACTACCGGACACCCCCGCTTGTATTGTCCGGGACCGCCCGCGCCGGGCCTACAGCGAACGCGCGAAGCCCAGCTGCCGCCAGGCCTCGAATACTGTCACTGCCACCGCGTTGGAAAGGTTCAGGCTACGGTTGCCCGGGCGCATCGGCAGGCGCAGGCGCGATGCGGGCGGGAACGATTCGAGAATCGCCGCAGGCAATCCGGCGGACTCCGAGCCGAAGACATAGACGTCGTTCTTGCGGAGCCGGGTGTCGAACAAACTCGTCGTACCCCGCGTCGTCATGGCGAAAAGGCGCTTGCCGTGGAGGGCGCCACGACAGGATTCCCAGTCGCGGTGCAGGCGCACGCTCGCGTATTCGTGGTAGTCCAGCCCGGCGCGCTTCAACTGCCGGTCGTCCATCGAGAAGCCGAGCGGCTCCACCAGGTGCAGCCGCGCGCCGGTGTTGGCGGCGAGGCGGATCACGTTGCCCGCGTTGGGCGGGATCTGCGGCTGGTAGAGGACGATGTCAAACATGGTCGGGTAAGGACGATGGGAAAGTGCGGGCCACCACCCAGTTGAGCACGCGCGCAGCTCCCGCGCGCTTGAGCGCTGCCGCAACCTCGCCAAGCGTGGCGCCGGTAGTCATGACGTCGTCCACCACCGCCACGGTCGCGCCGCCGAGCAGTCGCGGGCAGTCGAAGGCGCTGCGGACGTTGCGCTCGCGTTCATCGGTCGCCAATCCCATCTGCTCCGAGGTTTCGCGCGTTCGCCGGCAGGCCTCGGGCACGAGGCGCAGGCCGGCAACCGCAGCGACCCGGCGGGCGATCTCCAGCGCCTGGTTGTAGCCGCGCGCGCGCAGGCGCCGCGGTGCAAGCGGCACCGGGACGAGCAGGTCTGCTCCGTTGCCCCGCACGCGCCTGGCGATCAGATCGCCCAGCAGCGGCGCGAGCGCCAGCTCGCCGTGGAATTTGAGCGCCTGCACCAGCACATCGGCGGGGAAACGGTAGGCGAGCGCGGCGACAGTCGCGTCGTAGGGCGGCGGGCGCGTCAGGCAGCGCCCGCATACGGCGCCGTCCGGAGACGCGAGCGCGCAGCGCGGGCAGAGCGCTGCGTCCAGGCGCGGCAGATCGGCGTCGCAATGCACGCAAAGGATGTCGCGTGCCGCGCCCCGGCAGAGGAAGCAGCTGCCGCCGAACAAGCGCGCGCCGATCGCCTTCAGCATCGCGATTATTGTGGGCTAAACTGCATTCATGTGGACAGTCGAGGCGTTGCGGCGCGATCTGGACGCGGGCCGCGCGAGCAGCCGCGATCTCGTGGAGCAGGCGCTCGCGCGCATCGCGGATCCGGCTGGCGAGGGCGCGCGCGTGTTTCTGAAGGTCTACGCCGACACGGCGCGCGCCGAGGCCGATCATGCCGATCGCCTGCGCAAGTCGGGCGTGCGGCGCTCGCCCGTGGACGGCCTGCCCGTCTCGGTGAAGGACCTGTTCGATGTCGCGGGCGACGTGACGCGCGCGGGCTCGAGAATCCTCGCGGATGCACCGCCCGCGCAGTCCGACGCGCCGGCGGTGGCGCGCCTGCGCGCGGCGGGAGCGGTACTCCTAGGCCGCACGAACATGGTCGAGTTCGCGTTCGGCACCACCGGGCTCAACACCCACTACGGAACGCCGCGGAATCCCTGGGACCGCCCGCGCGCCGGCTCGCCCGGCGCGGCGCACGGCGGCCGCGTGCCCGGCGGCTCGTCCTCCGGGGCCGCCGTGGCGCAGACGGACGGCATGTGCGTGATGGCGCTCGGCAGCGATACGCGCGGCTCGATCCGGCAGCCGGCTGCGCTCTGCGGCGTGGTCGGCTTCAAGCCCACCCAGCGGCGCGTGCCGCGCGAAGGCGCCTTTCCGCTGTCCTTCACGCTGGATTCGATCGGGCCCCTCGCCAACTCGGTGGCCTGCTGCGCCGCCTACGATGCGGTGCTCGCCGTCGAGCCCCGGACGGCGCTGCCGGAGATGGACGCGAAGGGGCTGCGCCTGCTGGTCCCGCGCGGCTCGCTCGTCGAGGACCTCGACGCCGAGGTCGAGAGCGCGTTCGAGGCAGGCCTGGAGCGCCTTGCCGGCGCGGGCGCGCTGATCGTCCGCCAGCCGGTGCCTGCGTTCGACCGCCAGCCGGAGTACTTCAAGGGCGGCGGGTTCGCGGGGGCCGAGGCCTGGGCGATCCATCGCCGCTGGCAGGACAGGATCTCGGAGTACGACCCCACGGTGGGCAAACGCCTGCTGATGGTCAAGGACGGCGGCGCCGCGGACTATGTCGAACTCGGCCTGCTGCGCCAGGCCTACATGGCGGAGGTCGAGGCGATCCTCGCGCCGTTCGACGCGTTCCTGATGCCGACCACGCCGTGCATCGCACCTGCGATCGCGCAGGTGAGCGCGAATGACGAGGAGTTCTTCCGCTGGACCATGCGCATCCTGCGCAACGTGGGGGTGGTCAACTTTCTCGACGGCTGCGCGCTCAGCCTGCCCTGCCACCGGCGCGGGACGGCGCCCGTGGGGTTGTCGGTCTGCGGCCCGGCGATGGCGGACCGGCATGTGCTCGCGGTCGCGCGCGCCGTGGAAGGCGTGCTCGCCGCGCGTGGCTGAGCCAGGGCTCGACGCGCGCCAGGCCCGGCGCCGCTTCGAGCGCGCCTCGGCGAGCTACGCGAGAGCGTCGCGGCTGGAGGCCGAAGTCGGCAACCGCATGCTCGAGCGCCTCGACTACGTGAAGCTCGCGCCGCGCCGCGTGCTCGACGCGGGCAGCGGCCCGCCGCAGCGCGCCCTGGCCAGGCGCTACCCGGGGGCCGAGGTCGTCGCGTTGGACTTCGCGCCGGCGATGCTCCGTGCCGGGAAGAGACAGCTCTTCGAAAGAAATCATCCCAAGGCGCTGTGCGGCGATTTCCTGCGCTTGCCGATCGCCGCGGGCGCGCTCGAACTGGTGTGGTCGAACATGGCGCTGCACTGGGCGGCCGACGTGGCCGGGGCGCTGCGCGAGTTCCACCGCGTGCTGGCGGTGGACGGCCTGCTCATGTTCAGCACCCTCGGACCGGACACGCTGCGCGAGCTGCGCGCGGCCGCGGGCGAAGCGCGCGTGCACGGCTTCGCCGACATGCACGACCTGGGCGACATGCTGGTCGCCGCCGGATTCGCCGAGCCGGTGATGGACATGGAGCGCCTGACGATGATCTTTGCCGACGGCGCCGCGCTGCTCGCCGATCTGCGCGCGAGCGGCCAGACCAGCGCGCGCGCCGACCGCGCGCGTGGGCTTGCCGGGCGCGGCTTCCTCGCCACGCTGCGCCGGGGACTTGCGGCGCAGATGCGCGAGGGCAGGCTGCCGGTCAGCTTCGAGGTGGTGTACGGCCACGCGTGGAAAGCGCCGCCCCGGCGCGCGGCGGACGGGCGGAGCATCGTGCGCTTCGAAAGGCGCCGCTGAGAAGCCGCGCGAAAAGCGCGAAACCCGTGGAATTTGCTCGCGTTTTTGCTTGAGCCGGGGGGTGCCCCTATGGTATCGTTGCGCGGCATTTTTCCGGGCGGCTGGCACCCATTTCCGAGGGAATACCGATGGCAAGGAAGTTCGTACGCAGCTTTGCAACCTGGGCGCTCGCGCTGCCGGGGCTGGGGTTCTCGGGGCTGGCGCTGGCGCTCGAGTGGAACCTGCGCCCGGCGGGCAGCAAGATCGCAGAGGACATCCATAGCCTGCACGAGTACGTGATGATCCTGTGCACGGTGATCTTCATCGGCGTGTTCTCGTTCATGTTTTATTCGGTGTACGCGCACCGCAAGTCGAAGGGCCACAAGGCGGCGCAGTTCCACGAGAACACCACGGTGGAGATCCTCTGGACCGTGATTCCGCTGCTGATCCTGATCGGCATCGCCCTGCCGACCACGCGCACGGTGATCGCGCAGAAGGACACCTCCAACCCGGACCTGACCATCAAGGTCACCGGCTACCAGTGGAAGTGGGGTTACGACTACGTGAAGGGCGAGGGCGAGGGCATCAGCTTCGTGTCCACGCTGGCCACGCCCCGCGAACAGATCGAGAACAAGGCGCCCAAGGGCGAGCACTATCTCCTCGAGGTCGACAACGAGCTGGTGGTGCCGGTGGGCAGGAAGATCCGCGTGCTCACCACCGCCGCCGACGTCATTCACTCCTGGTGGATGCCTTCCTTCGGCGCCAAGCAGGACGCGATTCCCGGCTTCATCCGCGACCTGTGGTTCCGCGCCGACAGGACCGGCACCTATCGCAGCCAGTGCGTCGAGCTTTGCGGCAAGGAGCACGGTTTCATGCCGATCGTGGTGCGGGTGGTGAGTCAGGACGAATATAGCAAGTGGGTGGGCGAGAAAATGAAGCTGATCGTCGCCGCGGCCGATGACCCGAACAAGCAGTACACGATGGACGAGCTGAAAAAGCGCGGCGAGCAGGTGTATGCCAAGAACTGCGTGGTCTGCCACCAGGCGAACGGCAAGGGCACGCCGCCCGCGTTCCCGCCGCTGGACGGCTCGCAGGTGGTCACGGGCGCCAAGGATAAGCAGATCCAGACCGTGCTGAACGGCGTGATCAAGGACGGCAAGGCGACGGCGATGGTGGCGTTCGGGCCGCAGCTGAACGATGTGGAGCTGGCGGCGGTCATCACCTTCACGCGCAACAACTGGGGCAACAAGGTGGGCGGGGAGCAAGGCCTCGTTCAGCCGAGTGAAGTGAAAGCTCTTAGAGAAAAGAAGTAGGCGAATCAGGAGAACCGATGAGCGCAGTCATCGACAACCACGGCCACGCGCACGGGCACGACGGCCACCACGACCACCATGGCGGCTACGGCGGCCTCATGCGCTGGATCACCACCACCAACCACAAGGACATCGGCACGCTGTACCTGTGGTTCAGCTTCCTCATGTTCATGGTCGGCGGCGTGCTGGCGCTGGCGATCCGCCTGGAGCTTTTCGAGCCGGGCATCCAGTTCTTCAACCCCGATCTCTTCAACCAGTTCACCACCATGCACGGTCTGATCATGGTGTTCGGCGCGATCATGCCGGCTTTCGTCGGCTTCGCGAACTGGCAGATCCCAATGATGATCGGCGCGCCGGACATGGCGTTCGCGCGCCTGAACAACTGGTCGTTCTGGCTGCTGCCGTTCGCGGCGGCGCTGCTGGTGCTGTCCTTCTTCATGCCGGGCGGCGCGCCGGGTGTGGGCTGGACGCTGTACGCGCCGCTCACGGTGCAGATGGGCATCGGCATGGACCTCACCATCTTCGCGGTGCACCTGCTGGGGATGAGTTCCATCCTCGGCTCGATCAACATCATCACCACCATCCTCAACATGCGCGCGCCCGGAATGACGCTGATGCGGATGCCCATGTTCTGCTGGACCTGGCTGATCACGGCCTACCTGCTGGTCGCGGCGATGCCGGTGCTGGCGGGGGCCGTCACCATGTCGCTCACCGACCGCCATTTCGGCACCTCGTTTTTCAACGCGGCGGGCGGCGGGGACCCGGTCCTGTACCAGCACATCTTCTGGTTCTTCGGACACCCCGAGGTCTACATCATCGCGCTGCCGGCGTTCGGCGTGGTCTCGCAGGTGATCCCCGCGTTCTCCAGGAAGCCGCTGTTCGGCTACGCCTCGATGGTGTACGCCACCTCGGCGATCGCGATCCTGTCGTTCATCGTCTGGGCGCACCACATGTACACGGTGGGCATGCCGGTGCAGGGGCAGCTGTTCTTCATGTACGCGACGACCCTCATCGCGGTGCCGACCGGGGTCAAGGTGTTCAACTGGGTGGCGACAATGTGGAAGGGGTCGCTCAGCTTCGAAACGCCGATGCTGTTCGCGATGGGCTTCCTGTTCCTGTTCACGCTGGGCGGTTTCACCGGCCTGGTGTGCGCGCTGGTGCCGATCGACATCCAGATCCACGATACCTACTACGTCGTCGCCCACTTTCACTACGTGATGGTCGCGGGCGCGCTGTTCGCGGCCTTCGCGGGAATTTACTTCTGGCTGCCGAAGTGGACCGGGAGGATGTACGACGAGGCGCTGGGCAAGTGGCATTTCTGGCTGACGATGATCTTCTTCAACATGATTTTCTTCGTGCAGCACTTCCTCGGCCTGGCCGGCATGCCGCGCCGCATCCCGGACTACCCGCTGATGTTCGAGACCTGGAACAAGATCAGCTCGATCGGCGCGTTCGGCTTCGGCCTGTCGCAGCTGCTGTTCCTCTACGTCGTGCTGAAGGCGATCCGCCGCGGCGCGAAGGCGCCCGAGCGTCCCTGGGAAGGGGCGGACTCGCTGGAGTGGACGCATCTGCCGACCCCGGCGCCGTATCACTCGTTCGAGACCGCGCCGGTGCTGAAGTAGGGGCGGCGTGAGCAGGAACCTGAAAACGGCGCTGTTGCTGGGGGCGGTCTCCCTACTGACCTTCTGCCTCATCATCGCCAAGTACTGGTTCCTGAAGCCATGACGCCCCGGGTCATCCTCACGTCGCCACCGGCCATCCTCACGTGAGCGCGGAACAAGCCATCGGCAACCGCCGCCTGCTGACGCGGCTTTCGGTCGTCGCGGTGGCGATGTTCGGCTTCGGCTTCGCGCTGGTGCCTTTCTACGACCACATCTGCCGGGCGCTGGGCGTCAACTCCCTGGTCGAGCGGGCCGAGGCGCCGGTGAATACGCAGGTGGATCTTTCGCGCAAGGTGACGATCGAGCTGGACGCGAACTCGCACGGCATGCCCTGGCGCTTCCAGCCCCTGGTGCGGCACCTCGAGGTGCACCCCGGCCAGGTGGTGCACGTGGAGTACGAGGTCGCGAATGTGCGCGGCAGTCCCGTCACCGGTCAGGCCGTGGTGAGCTACGGCCCCGCCCTCGCGGGGCGCTACGTGCGCAAGCTGGAGTGCTTCTGCTTCCGCCAGCAGACGCTCGCCGCGGGCGAAACGCGTCGCATGCCGGTCAGCTTCGTGGTCGACGGCTCGATCCCGGCGGACATCCGCACCTTCACGCTCTCCTACACCTTCTTCGAAGTGGCGGGGAAGAGCTGATGGAGGCCGCCGCGCGCAAGCCGACGTTCATCGGCACCCTGAAGACGGTGCTGGCGGGCGCGATCGGCGTGCGGCGCAGGTCCGATCACGAGCGCGCGCCGCTCAACCCCGTGCACCTCGCGGTCGCGGCGGTGCTGTTCGTCGTACTGTTCATTTTCACGCTGCTCACGGTCGTCCGGATCGTGCTGAGCTAGGCGAGGGAGAGAGAGATGGCACAAAGCGGTTCCACCACGGTTCCCCCGCGCCAGGGGCGCTACTACGTTCCGCAGCCGATGCCCTGGCCGATCATGGGCTCGTTCTCGCTGTTCTGCCTGATGCTGGGCGGCGTGTTCGTCATGAACGGCGTTGCGGGCGGCTGGGTCGGCATGGCGCTCGGCCTGATGGTCCTGCTGTACATGATGTTCCGCTGGTTCGGCGACGTGATCCGCGAGTCCGAAGGCGGCAAGTACGGCGGCTGGGAGGACCTGTCGTTCCGCTGGGGGATGAGCTGGTTCATCTTCTCGGAGGTGATGTTCTTCGCCGGTTTTTTCGGCGCTCTTTTCTGGCTGCGCGTGATGTCGGTGCCGGACCTGGCGAGCCTGCAGAGCAACACCTACCTCTGGCCGGGCTTCACCAGCCACTGGCCCTCGGCGGGCCCGGGCTTCGAGGGCAAGTTCTCGCCGATGGGCGCCTGGGGCATCCCGGCGCTGAACACCGCGCTGCTGCTGTCCTCGGGCGTGACCGTGACCATCGCGCACTGGGCGATGAAGGAAGGCAAGCGCGCGGTCCTCAACTGGTTTCTTTTCTTCACCATCCTGCTGGGCGTGATCTTCCTCGGCTTCCAGGCCTACGAGTATGCGCACGCCTACTCGGACCTGAACCTGAAGCTGAGCACCGGCGCCTACGGCTCGACCTTCTTCATGCTGACCGGGTTTCACGGCTTTCACGTAACCTGCGGCGCGATCATGCTGCTGGTGATCTGGCTCCGCTGCCTGGCGGGCCACTTCAAGCCGGAGCACCATTTCGCGTTCGAGGGCGTGGCCTGGTACTGGCACTTCGTCGACGTGGTGTGGCTGGGCCTGTTCATCTTCGTCTACTGGCTGTAGGCCGCCGCCGCGGTCCCTAGAGCCGCCCCTGGAACAGCCCGAAGTAATAGCCGGCCATCAGGAAGGCGAACAGCGCGACCGAGAGCCCGACCCGGATCGCGAGCGCCTTCACCATGCGCTTGGAATTGCCGCGGTCGTGCATCATGAAGAAGATCGCCGAGCCCAGGCTCGCGACGATCATCAGCAGCACGCCGATCACCACGTAGCGAATCACGGCGGGAAGTGTAGCCTGCGCGCCTGATGCCGGACCGCCTGCGGTTTCAACCTCCCTGGTGGGCCGTTGCGCTCGCGACGGCCGGTTGCCTCGCGGGCGTGCTGCTCGGCAACTGGCAGTCGGGCAGGGCCGCCGAGAAACGGGCCGCCGGGGCGGCCCGGCCGGTCGCGCTCAGCGGCCGGTTCGTCGCGAAGTACAGCGTGCTCGTGGATAACCGGAGCCATCGCGGCGCGCCGGGCTACCACGTCGTGCAGCCGCTGCGCCTGGACGACGGCAGGTACGTGCTCGTCAACCGCGGCTGGGCGCCGGCCGGCCGCGACCGCGCGCGGCTCCCGGAGATTCGCACCCCGCAAGGAAGGGTCGATCTGACGGGGCTGCGCCTGCCGCGCTTCGCGCAGGCGTACGAGCCCGCCGGAGCGAGGCCCGAGGGCGCGGTCTGGCAGAACGTGACGCTGGAGCGATTCTCCGCGTGGTCCGGGCTCACCCTGGAGCCTTACGTGATCGAGCAGCACTCGGCGCTGGACGATGGCCTGGTGCGTGACTGGACACCCGCCGGCGCGGGCGCGGAGAAAAACGAGATCTACGCGCTGCAGTGGTATTCGCTCTCCGTACTTTCCCTGGTCCTGCTGGTGGTTCTGAATGTCAAGCTCGAAAAACGGCGCATCTGAGCTCAGGCGGCGGGGACGCGTCCGGCTCGCCCTGCTCGCCGCGTTCTTTGCGCTACCGGTGGCCGCGGGCTGGCTGATCTGGTGGTTCGATCTCGCGCCCGGGAATCCGGGCAATTACGGCACGTTGCTTGCGCCCCGGCCGGTGACCCTGCCGGCGGCGGGCGGGCTGAAGGGGAAGTGGGTGCTCGTGCAGTTCGACGGCGGCGCCTGCGACGCCGGTTGCGAGCGCAAGCTCTATATCATGCGCCAGGTGCGGCGCGCGCAGGGCAGGGAGATGCCGCGCGTGGCGCGCCTGTGGCTGGTCACCGACGCGGTGACGCCGCGCGCGCAGCTGCTCGCCGCCATCGAGGGCACGGTCCTCGCCCCGGCGCCAGCCGGCGCGGTTTTTCCGGCCGAGGGTTCGGTAACCGATCACATCTACCTGGTGGATCCGCTGGGCAACCTGATGATGCGCTTTCCGCGCGATCCGGATCCGACCCGCGTCATCAAGGACCTGCAGCGCCTGTTGCGCGCTTCCAGCTTCGGCTGAGATAAAATTCCGCAGCTTGAGCAGCGAACTTCTCGGCAATTCCACGCTGCGCCCGCTGTTGCGCCGGGCGCGGTCCTTCTACGCGCTCACCAAGCCGCGCGTGGTATCGCTGATCGTGTTCACGGCGGTCATCGGCATGCTGCTCGCGACCCCGGGCATGGTGCCGCTGCAGGTCCTGTTGGCGGGGACGGCGGGCATCGCGTTGGTGGCGGGCGCCGCGGCCGCGGTCAACTGCCTGGTCGAGCGCAAGATCGACGCGCGCATGCGCCGTACTGACTGGCGGCCGCTGCCGCGAGGTGAGCTGACACCGACCGAGACTGTGGTGTTCGCCGGCGCCGTGGGCGGCTTCGGCCTGTGGCTGCTGGTGCACTTCGTGAATGCGCTGACGATGTGGCTCACGCTGGCAACCTTCGTCGGCTACGCGGTCGTCTACACGGTGGTCCTCAAGCCGCTCACGCCGCAGAATATCGTCATCGGCGGCGCCTCCGGGGCGATGCCGCCGGTCCTCGGCTGGGCGGCGGTGACGGGCGAAGTGACGACCGAGGCGCTGCTGCTGTTCCTGATCATCTTCGCCTGGACGCCGCCCCACTTCTGGTCGCTCGCACTGTACCGCACCGAGGACTATGCGAGGGCCGGCGTGCCGATGCTTCCGGTCACCCATGGCAGCGACTACACCCGCCTGCAGGTCCTGCTCTATACCCTGATCCTGTTCGGCGTCTCGCTGCTGCCGTATGCCGTGCGCATGAGCGGCTGGCCCTACCTGTGCGCCGCCGCCGCGCTCGGCCTGGTCTACATCGGCTACGCGCTGCGGATCCATGCTGCCTACAGCGACCGGCTCGCGCGCAGCTGCTTTCGCTATTCGATCGTGTATCTGGCCGCGCTGTTTGCCGCGCTTCTCATTGACCATTACCTGGCGCTCTAGCTTCGCCGCGCTGGGACTGGCGCTGCTCGCCGCCTGCGGCCCGGACGGCCCGAAGTTCCGAAGCACCGACATCACCGGCGCCGATTTCGGCAAGGAGCTCTCGCTCACCGGGCACGACGGCAAGCCGCGCACGCTCGCCGATTTCCGCGGCAAGCTGGTGGTGCTGTTCTTCGGCTATGCGCATTGCCCGGACGTCTGCCCGACCACGCTCGCCGAGACGGCGGCAGCAATGAAGGCGCTCGGGGCGGATGCCGGGCGGGTGCAGGTCCTGTTCGTCACCGTCGATCCGGAGCGCGACACGGCCGAGGTCCTCGCGAAGTACGTCCCGGCGTTCGATGCGCGCTTCCTCGGCCTGACCGGGGATGCCGCGGCGATCCGGCGCGCGGCGAAGGAGTTCAAGATCTTCTACGAGAAGCGGCAAGGCAGCGCACCGGGCGCGTATACCGTCGATCACAGCGCCCAGAGCTACGTGATCGACGCCCAAGGCCGCCTGCGCCTGCTGGTGCGCCATGAGCGGATCGCCGAGGACCTCGCGCAGGACCTGCGAACGCTGCTGAAGGAGGGGCGCTAGCTCTTTGCTAGGCGGCCGGCGCGGGCAGCGCGCGCGAGGCGGCCATGGCCTGCATGCCCTGCTTCATCGTGGCGAGCGCCTTTGCCTCGATCTGCCGAATGCGTTCGGCGGACACCTTGAACTCCGCGGCAAGGTCGTGCAGGGTTGCGGCATTCTCCTCCTTCAGCCAGCGCGCTTCGATGATGCGCCGGCTGCGCGCATCCAGCGCGCCGAGTGCCTGTCGCAACCCCTCGGACTGAAGCCTGCAGTCTTGCTCCTTCTCCAGCACTCGCGAGGGCTCCGCGTCCGCGTCGGCAGCGAGCCACTGCGACGGGGCGTATGCGCTATCCTCGCCGTCGTCGGCATCGAGCGCCGTGTCCCGCCCCGCGAGCCGGGTTTCCATCTCGGTCACTTCCTCGGGCTTGACCTTCAATTCCGCGGCGAGCCGCGCGACTTCGTCCGAGGACAGGGGCGCCAGCCCCTGCCGCATCGAGCGCAGGTTGAAAAAGAGCTTCCTCTGCGCTTTGGTGGTGGCGACCTTCACCAGCCGCCAGTTGCGCAGCACGTATTCGTGGATCTCGGCCTTGATCCAGTGGATCGCGAAGGACACGAGGCGCACGTTGCGCTCCGGGTCGAAGCGCTTCACCGCCTTCATCAGGCCGACGTTGCCTTCCTGGATCAGGTCGGCGTGCGGCAGTCCGTAGCCGAGGTAGCCACGCGCGACCGCCACCACCAGGCGCAGGTGCGAGAGCACGAGCTCACGCGCCGCGGCGAGGTCGTCGTGCTTGCGCAACCGCAGGGCGAGCGCACGCTCGCGCTCGGCGCTCAGCATCGGCATGCGATTCACGGCCTGGACATAGGCTTCCAGGCTTCCCGCCGATACGGGAACCGGCAGGCCGATCGGCACGGGCATCGCAAGCTGCATGGATCAACTCCTTGGTTGTTGAAAGTTTAGCACTCTATATCTTCGAGTGCTAAACGATCTTTAAGTTCCCTTATATCTCGACGCAAACTGATTTATACAGGCTCTATTTCAAGTAAGTATTTGCTTACTGATAAATATGCCCCAAGCCAGCCGAGCCCACCGGAGTAGACTGCCAGCGCGAGCGCATCGCCGGGCGCGAGCGCGGCCAGCCGGAACGCCGATTCATAGCTCGCGGCGAGTTCCGCGACCCCGACATTGAGGGCCGAGAAGCTGCCCCAGAGAACCGCCAGCGCCACCACCCCGCCAGCAACGCCCTGCAAGGCGCCCAGATAGAGGAAGGGACGCCGGATAAAGGCGTCGGTGGCGCCAATCAGCTTGGCGAGTTCGATCTCCGCGCGCTGCGTGAGGATCTGCAGGCGGATCGTGTTGAAGGTGATCGCCACCAGGCCGAAGGCGAGCAAAGTAGCGAGCAGCGCGATCGCGAGGCGCGCCGTCGCCGCCAGCGCGCTTAGCCGGCGCGCCCAGACCGCATCCGCCTGCACCACGTCCACCGCCGGCAGCGCGCGCAGGGCGGCCGCGAGCGTCTCCAGATCCGCGGGCTCGCCCGACTTCGGCCGCAAAACAAGCGCGTCCGGCAGCGGGTTCGAATTCAGCGCCGCGGCCACTTCGGCCAGCCCCTCGACCGCGCGCAACTCATTGAGCGCCTGCTCGCGCGGCACGAAGCGTACGTCGCGCACGCGCGCATCGTCTTTGAGCTTCGCGACGAGCGCCTCGGCGTCGGCGCGCGTCGCCTCGATCCGAAGGAACACCGACAGGCGCGGCTCGATGGCACTGCCGCCGGTGACCGCGCGCAGGCTGTCGAGCAGCGCATAGCCGCCGGCAGGCAGCGCCAGCGCGATGCCGATGACCAGCGCATTGAGCGCTGCCGCGGGCTTGTTCCCTGCGATCCTGCGCAGCGCCGCAGCGAGCGCCTGCCTGTGCTGCCGCAGCCAGGTCTTCATGCTTGCGTGCTCATTGGCGCGCGCTCAGTCGACGATGCTGCCGCGCGCAAGGCGCAGGACCCGCCTGGCGAAGCGCGCGATGAGCGCCTCGTCGTGCGTCGCCACCAGCACCGTGACGCCGACCTGGTTGAACGAGGCGAAGATCTCGAGAATCTCGATCGCGGACGCCGCGTCCAGGTTCGCGGTGGGTTCGTCGGCGATCAGCACCGCCGGCCGGTTCACGACCGCGCGCGCGATCGCCAGGCGCTGCTGCTCGCCGCCCGACAGCTGCACCGGAGAGGCCCTGTCCCGCGCGAGCAGGCCGACCTTGTCCAGGGCGGCGCGCACGCGCTTGGCGGCCTCGCGGCCGTCGAAGTCGCTGAAAGCGAGCGGCAGCAGTACATTGTCGAACACACTGCGGTCGTAGAGCAGTTTCTGATCCTGGAACACGATGCCGAGGTTGCGCCGCAGGTAGGGCAGCGCCGCGCGCTGCAGCGAGCCCACGTTCTGACCGTTGACGAGCACCGATCCGCTGCTCGGGCGCTCGATGGCGGGAATCAGCTTGAGGAGCGTCGACTTGCCCGCGCCGGAATGGCCCGCGATGAACACGAACTCGCCTTGCGCGATGCTGAAGCCGACTCCGTTCAGCGCCTGCTGCCCGCCGGCGTAGCGCTTGGCGACGGCCGAGAAGCTAATCAACCAGCGCCTCCACGAACTCGGCCGCGCTGAAAGGCCGCAGGTCGTCGATGCCCTCGCCGACGCCCACGAAGAGCAGCGGAATCGGCTTCGCGCCCGGCCTGCCCTCGCGCGCATGCGCAATGCCCAGAACCACGCCGCCCCTGGCGCTGCCGTCCAGCTTGGTCAGCAACAGGCCGCTCAGACCGAGCGCTTCGTCGAAGGCCCTTACCTGCGCGATCGCATTCTGCCCTGTGCCCGCATCGAGCACGAGCAGGATCTCGTGCGGAGCGCCGGGCAGCGCCTTGGCGATCACCCGCTTCACCTTGCGGATTTCCTCCATGAGGTGCAGCTGCGTCGCCAATCGTCCCGCGGTGTCGGCGATCAGCACGTCCGCGCCGCGCGCACGCGCCGCACCGATCGCGTCGAACACGACCGCGCCCGGGTCGCCGCCCTGCTGGCCGATCACCGGCACGCCGTTGCGCTCGCCCCAGGCGGCGAGCTGCTCGCGCGCCGCCGCGCGAAAGGTATCGCCCGCGGCGAGCAGCACGCTCGCGCCCTGGCCCTGCAGCCACTTGGCGAGCTTGCCGATCGACGTGGTCTTGCCCGCGCCGTTGACTCCGGCAACCATGATCACGCAGGGCCGGTGGGCCGCGAACTCGAGCCTTCCTTCGAGCGGCCGCAGGCGCTCGAGCAGCACCGCCTTGAACGCCGATTTCAGCGCCGCGCCATCGTCGATGCGCCCCGACCTCGCGCGCCTGCGCAGCTCGTCGACCAACGAGCGCGTCGCCTCGACGCCGCAATCCGCGAGCAGCATCGCGCTCTCGAGCTCCTCGAAAAGAGATTCGTCGATCTTGCGGCGGGCGAGCAGCTCGCCCACGTCCGTGTTCAGCACTTCGCGCGTGCGCGCGAGCCCCGCCTTGAGGCGCGCTGCCCAGGAAGCCGCTGCTAACATGGATGCGTGAATTCTAGCAAAGGCAACCGGAGCCGCGCCGCGCGCGCGGGCGCGGGAAAAGTGCGCATCATCGGCGGGAATTTTCGCGGACGGTCGCTGCGCGTTCCGGCGCGCCCGGGGCTGCGGCCGACGCCGGATCGCGTGCGCGAGACGCTGTTCAACTGGCTCGGCCAGGCGATGCATGGCCTCGCCTGCCTCGACCTGTTCGCGGGCAGCGGCGCGCTCGGCTTCGAGGCGGCTTCGCGCGGCGCGGAGCCGGTGGTGATGGTCGAGTCGGACCGCGTCGCGCGGGCGGGTCTCGAGCGCAGCCGCGTCGAGCTCGGCGCGGAGCAGGTGCGCATCGTCGCCGGCGACGCGGGTGAATTCCTCGCGCGCGACCGCTCGAGGTTCGACGTTGTTTTCCTCGACCCGCCGTTCAGGCAGAATGCGGTGCCGGCGCTGCTCGGGACGCTGCATCCGCGCCTGCGGCCTGGAGCGCGTGTGTACGTCGAGTCGGATGTCCCGGTCGCCGCGGCGTGGCCGTGGGTGGAATTGAAGCGGGCGCGCGCGGGCCAGGTGAGCTACCAGCTGCTACGATGGGACGGAGATGATCAAGGCGATATACCCGGGAACGTTTGATCCGCTCACGCGCGGCCACGAGGACCTCGTGCGCCGCGCAAGCCGGCTGTTCGGTTCGCTCGTGCTCGGGATCGCCGACAGTCGCGCCAAGCGCACCTTCTTCACGCTCGAGGAGCGCATCGCCATCGCCAGGGAGGTGCTCGCCGACGTGAATAACCTGACCGTGGTCGGGTTCAGCGGACTGCTGAGCGACTTCATGCGCGAGCAGAACGCCCGCGTCGCCCTGCGCGGCCTGCGCGCGGTTTCGGACTTCGAGTACGAGTTTCAGCTGGCTGGCATGAACCGCGATCTGTATCCCGACATGGAGACGGTTTTTCTCACGCCGGGAGAGCAGCACATGTTCATCTCGGCGACGCTGGTGCGCGAGATTGCCTCCTTCGGAGGCGATGTCTCGAAATTCGTCCATCCCGCGGTGCGCGCGAGGCTGGCGGCGAAGCTGAAGGCAGGCGGCGGCTAGGTCCGCTCAGCGCTGGCAGGCCGGGCAATAGTAGGTCGCCCGCTGCGCCTGCACGATGCGGCGGATCGCGGCGCCGCATTTCCGGCATTCCTGACCGTCGCGGCCGTAGACCCACGCACGCCGCTGGAAGCAGCCGTATGCGCCGTCGGTGCCGACGAAATCGCGCAGCGAAGAGCCGCCGGCGCGGATCGCCGAGCGCAGCGTGCGCTTGATCGCCGCGGCAAGGAGCGCGCAGTTCCGTTTCGAGAGTCGGTCCGCCCGCTTGCGCGGCGCAATGCCGGCGTGAAAAAGGCTTTCGGATGCATAGATGTTGCCGACGCCGACCACGCGGCGCCCGTTCATCAGGAACGGCTTGATCGGCACGCGGCTCGCGCGCGTGAGCGAGTGCAGCCTCGGCCCGTCGAACTCGCCGGAGAGCGGTTCCAGGCCGAGACCGCGGAGCAGCGGATGGGCGTCCGGCGGACCCTCGGTCCAGAGCAATGCGCCGAAGCGGCGCGGATCGCGCAGCCGCAGCACCCGCCGCCCGAAGCGCAGGTCGACGTGGTCATGCTTACCGGGTGCCGCATCCGGGGCGACGAGCCGCAGGCTGCCCGACATGCCCAGGTGCAGAATCAGGTGTCCATCGCCGCAATCGAGCAGCAGGTACTTGCCGCGGCGCCTGACCGCGCGCACCTCGCGTCCGGCGAGCAAGGCCACCTGCGGCGGCACGCGCCAGCGCAGCCGCGGCTCGCGCACCGTGATCGAGGAAATCATGCGGCCGAGCAGGTACGGCTCGATCCCTCTGCGGGTCACCTCGACTTCAGGCAGTTCAGGCATTGCCGTACGCTCGGCTGATCGTCTTGTGCGCAGCACCAAATATACCTACACTGCCTGCCCCATGCTCTTTCCAATCCGAATTCAGGCGATCCTGGCGGCAGGATTCTTCGCCGCCGCGGCCTTCTTCGGCGCCGCGCTCGCTCAGCAGGGGCAGGACCCGGACGACGACGACGAGCTGGTCGCGGCCGGACCGGCGTACCAGCCGCCCGCCCATCTGCCGCCGCAGGAGCTGACCGAGCCGCTCCTGTACGAATTCCTGCTGGGCGAGATCGCCACGCAGCGCGGCAATCCGGGTTTCGCCGCGCAGACCTACCTGGATCTCGCCCGGCGCACGCGCGACCCGCGCGTGGCGCGCCGCGCGGTCGAGATCGCCAATTTCGCCCGCATGCCGGGGGTTGCGCTCGAGGCGGCCCGCATCTGGCAGGAGACCGACCCCTCCTCGCCGCAGGCGCTGCAGACGGTGATCGTGCTGCTCGCCGGCGCGAAGCGCGTCGAGGAAGCAGAACCCTATCTGGCGAAGCTCCTCGCCATCGATGCCAACGCGGCGCCGAACGGGTTCCTGCAGATGGGACGACTGCTCGGCAGCAGCGCCGATCCTGCCGCGTACCTGCGCCTGGTGCGCAGACTGGCCGAGCGCTACCCCGACCTGCCGCAGGCGCACTTTGCGATCGCGCAGGCGGCCACGGCGGCGAAGGACGACGCGCTCGCTCTTGCCGAACTGCGGCGCGCCGTGGCGCTCAAGCCTGACTGGGAGCTGGCGGTGCTCTCCGAGGCGCAGCTCCTGCAGAAGAACTCGCCCGCCGAGGCGGCCGCACGGCTTGCCGGATTTCTCGAGCGATATCCTGGCTCGCGGGACGTGCGCCTCAACTACGCGCGCCTTCTCGTGCTCGACAAGCGAACCGAGGAGGCGAGGCGGCAGTTCGCCGATATTCTCGGCCGGTTCAAGGACGACGCCGACGCGCTGTATGCGGTGGGCCTGCTCGCGTTCCAGCTCAAGGAGTTCGCCACCGCGGAATCCACCATGAAGCGCCTGCTGGAGCTCAACTACCGCGATCCGAACGCGGTCCGCTACACGCTCGGGCAGATCGCGGAGGAGCGCAAGGACTGGGCGGGGGCGATCTCCTGGTACGCGGCCATCCAGCGCGGCGACTACGTGGTGCCGGCGAAGGTGCGGACGGCCAGCGCCATGGCCAAGCAGGGCAAGCTCGCGGAGGCGCGCGCCTACCTGCGCAATGCCGGCTCGCAGAACGAGGCGCAGCGCGTACAGCTCCTGGTGGCCGAGGCGCAGCTGCTGCGCGAGGCAAGCATGAACCAGGACGCCTTCGATCTGCTCGGGGGCGCGCTGGCGGCGAGTCCGGACCAGCCCGAGCTCATGTACGACTACGCGCTCACGGCCGAGAAGATCGACCGTTTCGACGTGCTGGAGTCCAATCTTGCCCGCCTGATCCAGCTGCGACCCGACCACGCGCACGCCTACAACGCCCTCGGCTATTCCCTGGCCGACCGCAACATCCGCCTGCCCGAGGCGAAAAAGCTGATCGAGAAGGCGCTCGAACTCTCGCCGGACGATTTCTTCATCATCGATTCGATGGGCTGGGTGCTGTACCGCATGGGCGACCTGAAGGGCGCGGCGGTGCAGCTGCGGCGCGCCTGGCAGGGGCGGCCGGATGGCGAGATCGGCGCGCACCTGGGAGAGGTGCTGTGGCAGCTCGGCGAGCACGACGAGGCGCGCCGCGTCTGGCAGGAAGCGCTGAAGACGAGCCCGGAGAATGAATCGCTGCAAAAGACCGTCAAGCGCTTCAATCCCTGATTCCCGGGCAATCGGCGGATCGACGCCGTGAGAGGCGCCGGCGCCGCCGCGATTGCCGCGCTGGCGACGCTTGCGGCGTGCGCCGGACCGCGCCTGACGGCTCCCGCGGGCGAGGTCGAGTTTGAACTCTCCGGCCGCATCGCGGTGCGCTACCGCGACGACGCGGGCAGTGGCAACATCGCCTGGCGGCACGGCCCGCGCAGCGACGAGATGCTGCTGACGACCCCGTTCGGCCAGGGGATCGCACGACTGGTGCGCGAGGGCGACGAGATCACGCTGACCACCCAGGATGGACGCGAGTATCGCGCCGGGGACGCGGAGTCCCTCACCGAGCAGGTGCTCGGCTTTCGCCTGCCGCTGCGGGGCTTGGCCGACTGGGTGCGCGGTCGGGCGGCCGCCGCGCCCGCGCCTGCGCCGACCCTCCAGCGAGTCAATGCCGCGGGACGGCTCGACGAGCTCGAGCAGTCGGGCTGGCTGGTCGAGTACCAGGAATACGCGGGCGCCAACCCGTCCCGGCTCCGGCTGACCTATCCCGGACTCGAGTTGCGGGTCGCGGTCTCGGCATGGAAATAGATCCGCGGGTCGACTGGTTTCCCGCGCCAGGCAAGCTGAACCTGTTTCTGCACGTGCTGGGCCGGCGCGAAGCCGGCCCGAACGCGGGCATGCACGAGTTGCAGACGGTGTTGCGGCTGATCGACGCGGGGGACCGCGTGGGCATTCGCCTGCGAGACGACCGCGAAATCCGGTTTGCCGGTGCGTTCGGCGAGGACAACCTGTGCCTGCGCGCCGCGCGCCTCCTGCAGGCGCGGACCGACGCCCGGCTGGGCGCCGAGCTCATGCTCGAAAAGCAGCTGCCGGTTGGCGGCGGACTGGGCGGAGGTTCTTCCGACGGAGCGACCACGCTGCTGGTACTCAATCGCCTTTGGAGTTGCGGCCTGAGCCGGGCGCAATTGATGGAACTCGGCCTGGAGCTGGGCGCCGACCTGCCCTTCTTCCTGTACGGCCGCAATGCTCTGGGCGAAGGCGTCGGCGAGCGGCTTCGGGAGCTTGAACTGGAACCCGCGTGGTACCTGATCCTGGTGCCACAAGTATCGGTTTCCACGAAGGAAATCTATGCCGACCCCGCGTTGACACGCGATTCGAAACCGCTCAAAATACCGCCCTTTTTGTCGGGGCAGGGCCGCAATGATCTCCAGGCCGTCGCGGTGCGCCGATACCCCCAAATCGCGGAACATCTCGCGTGGCTGAAGATGCGTTGCCGCACGGATTCCTTCGCTCCGCGCATGACGGGTTCGGGAGCCTGCGTATTCGCGGAGTTCGCGCGCCGGGAAGATGCGGAGCGCCTGCTTGCGGAACTGCCGGTGGCCGCGCGAGGCTTCGTCGCGCGCGGCCTGGAGCATCACCCGCTGCTCGATTGGGTGCAAGCGTGAACGGATATTTTCGGATGGGGCGTCGCCAAGCTGGTCTAAGGCACCGGATTTTGATTCCGGCATTCCTAGGTTCGAATCCTAGCGCCCCAGCCATTTCCGGCGCACTCTGCGAATGAATACGCATCCGCCCCACGCCGCGATGGACCGGCTGATGATCTTCGCCGGCAACGCCAACCCGCGCCTCGCGCAGGACGTCGCCCGGCACCTCAACATGTCGCTGGGGCGCGCCATCGTCGACAAGTTTTCCGACGGCGAGGTGATGGTCGAGATCCTGGAGAACGTGCGTGGCAAGGACGTGTTCGTCCTGCAGTCAACCTGCCAGCCGACCAACGACAATCTGATGGAGCTGATGGTGATGGTCGACGCGCTGAAGCGGTCTTCGGCCGCCCGTGTTTCCGCGGCGATGCCCTACTTCGGCTACGCGCGCCAGGACCGCCGGCCGCGCTCGGCGCGCGTGGGAATCAGCGCGAAGGTCGTGGCCAACATGCTTACCTCGGTTGGCGTGTCGCGCGTGCTGACCATGGACCTGCACGCCGACCAGATCCAGGGGTTCTTCGACGTGCCGGTGGACAACATCTACGCCGCGCCGGTCCTGCTGGGCGACGTCTGGAAGCAGCGCTACGAAAACCTCATCGTGGTTTCGCCCGATGTGGGCGGCGTGGTGCGCGCAAGAGCCCTCGCCAAGCGCCTGGAATCGGACCTGGCGATCATCGACAAGCGCAGGCCGAAGGCCAACGTATCGGAAATCATGAACGTGATCGGCGAGGTGAAGGGACGCACCTGCGTGATCATGGACGACATGGTGGACACCGCGGGTACGCTCTGCAAGGCGGCGGAGGTGCTCAAGGCGGAAGGCGCGACCAAGGTGGTCGCCTACTGCACGCACGCGGTGCTCTCGGGCAATGCCGTGGCGCGCATCGCCGAATCGGTGATGGACGAGCTGGTGGTCACCGATACGATCCCGCTGCGCGAGGATGCGCGCGCTTGCGGCAGGATCCGCAGCCTGTCGGTGGCCGGCCTGCTCGCGGAGACGATTCTGCGGATCTACACCGAGGACTCGGTCAGTTCCCTGTTCATAGAATAGAAGCTTTCTCAACCCCCGCCGGGACCTGGTCGCGGGAGCGGCGGATTCCAAGGAGCATTGCGATGAAAATCGAAATCAGCGCGCGCAAGCGCGAGGCGCAAGGGACGGGTGCGAGCCGCCGTCTGCGCCGCTCGGGGCGCGTCCCGGGCATCGTGTACGGCGGCGATCAGGACGCGGTCACCATCGAGCTCAACCACAAGGAGCTCTACCAGCACCTGACGAACGAGAAGTTCCACGCCTCCATCCTGACGCTGAACGTCGAGGGCCGACCCGAGGAGGTTCTGCTGCGCGCCTTCAATATGCACCCCTGGAAGGGCCACGTGCAGCATGTGGACTTTCAGCGCGTCGCCAAGGACCGGAAGATCCATATGAAGGTGCCGCTGCACTTCGTCAACGCCGAGGTGTCGCCCGGCGTGAAGGAGCAGGGCGGGGTGCCGAACCACGTGGTCAACGAACTCGACATCAGCTGCCTGCCGGCGGACCTGCCCGAGTTCATCGAAGTCGACATGGGTCAGCTCACCATCGGCCATTCGATTCACGTGAAGGACCTGAAGCTTCCCAAGGGCGTCGATCCCGTCCTGCACCGGGGCGAGAATCCGGTGGTGGCGACCATCATCCAGCCGGTGCTGGTCACCGAGGAAGAGGCGGCCGCGGCCGACGCCGTGCCGGCGGCCGAGGTGCCGACCACGGAGCAGGCGGCCCCCGAGAAAGCGGCCGAGGGGGCGGCGCCCGCGGGCGAGAAGGGCGCTGCCGACAAGGCCGAGAAGAAAGAGAAGAAGTAGGCCTTGCCCGACGCCTCTCGCGCCGGTTCGATCCGGCTCATTGTCGGCCTGGGCAATCCCGGCAAGGAGTACGAGCGCACGCGCCACAACGCCGGCTTCTGGCTGGTCGAGCGTTTCGCCCTGCAATCGGGTGCCGCGCTGCGCAAGGATGGAAAGTATCAGGCGCTGGTGGGCCGCCTGCCACGGAACGGCGCCTGGCTGGTGCAGCCGCAGAGCTTCATGAACGCGAGCGGGCGCGCCGTGCAGATGCTGGCCGGTTTCTTCAAGATTCCCGCGGCCGAGATCCTGGTGGTGCACGACGAGCTCGATTTCGCGCCGGGCGTCGCCAGGATCAAGCAGGGCGGCGGCATCGCCGGCCACAACGGCTTGCGCGACATCTCGCAACGCCTGGGCTCGCACGACTACTGGCGGCTGCGGCTGGGGATCGGCCATCCCGGCGACAAGGATGTCGTCGCCGATTACGTGCTGCAGAAGCCCTCGGTCGAGGATCGCACCGGGATCGACGAGGCGATCGCCCGCAGCATCGAGATCTTGCCGCTCTGCCTCGCGGGCGACATGCAGGGCGCGATGCAAAAGCTGCACAGCGTGGAGAAGGAGCGCAAGCCCGCGCCGCCAAAGCCGGCCGAGAAGACGCCGGAGCCCAAGGCTGAGGAGAAGGTCGAACTGAAACCGGAGTCGAAAGCCGAGCCCAAACCTGCTGCGCCCGCGCCCGGAAAGCCAGAGGATAAGAAAGGCCTGTTCGGCTCCCTGTTCGGTCGCAAGAAGTGAAGGCTGGATCTCCATGAGCCTGCGATGCGGAATCGTGGGTCTGCCAAACGTGGGCAAGTCGACGCTGTTCAATGCGCTGACCAAGTCCGGCATCGCCGCGGAGAACTATCCGTTCTGCACCATCGAGCCGAACGTCGGCATCGTCGAGGTGCCGGATGCGCGGCTCGCCGGCCTCGCGTCCATCGAGAAACCGCAGAAACTGATCCCCGCGGCGGTGGAATTCGTCGACATCGCCGGGCTGGTCGCCGGTGCCTCGAAAGGCGAGGGCCTGGGCAACCAGTTCCTTGCCAACATCCGGGAGACCGACGCGATCGTGCACGTGGTGCGCTGCTTCGAGGACCCGAACGTGATCCACGTGGCGAGCAAGGTGGACCCTGTCTCCGACATCGACGTCATCAACACCGAGCTCGCGCTCGCCGACCTCGCCGCGGCGGAGAAGCAGCTCGCGAAGCACGCGAAGATCGCCAAGGCGGGCGGGGACAAGGACGCGCAGCGGCTCGTGGCGGTGCTGGAAAAGGCGATCGCGGCGCTCGACCAGGGCAGGCCGGTGCGCTCGGTGGCCTGGGCCAGGGAGGAGCTGCAGGTGCTCAAGCCCCTGTTCCTGCTGACCATGAAGCCCACCATGTACGTCGCCAATGTCGCGGAGAACGGCTTCAAGGACAACCCGCTGCTGGCCGCCGTCGAGGCGCGCGCCCGCCAGGAGGGCGCGCCGGTGGTGGCGATCTGCGCGGCGCTCGAATCCCAGATCGCCGACATGTCCGAGGAGGACAAGAGGATTTTCCTCGCGGACATGGGCATGGACGAGCCCGGGCTGGCGCGCGTGATCCGCGCCGGCTACCAGCTGCTCGGGCTGCAAACCTATTTCACCGCCGGCCCGAAGGAAGTGCGCGCCTGGACCGTGCCCGTCGGCGCCACCGCACCGCAGGCCGCGGGCGTGATCCACACCGACTTCGAGCGCGGGTTCATCCGCGCGGAGGTGACCTCCTACGACGATTTCATGGCGCACAATGGAGAAACCGGCGCACGCGATGCGGGCAAGCTTCGCGTCGAAGGAAAGGAATACGTCGTGCGCGACGGCGACGTCATGCATTTCCGCTTCAATGTCTAGGCAGAGCCGCGTTTGGCGCCCGGCTCGCTCCCTGACTCTGGTGGCGGGCCTTGCGCTAAGCGCAGCCGCAATCGCCCCATCCGTGCAGGCAAGCGGCGACGACGCGCGCGGACTCTGGGTCGATCAACGGGACCCGGCCCGTCGCAAGGTCGGCGTCTGGATCGAGGATTGCGAAGGCCAGCTGTGCGGTCGCATCGTCTGGCTGAAGAAGCCGCTCTCGGGCGGCAAGCCGAAGCGCGACCGGCACAATCCGGATGCCCGGCTGCGCGACCGCCCGCTGTGTGGCTTGCAGATCCTGAGCGGCTTCCGGCGCGAAAGGGACGGCGTTTGGAACGCCGGCCAGCTATACAACCCCAACGACGGCCGCACCTTCAGGAGCACGATCAATCTCGATGGCGACGGCGTACTGCGGGTTCGCGGCTACGTGGGCGCGGCGTTGTTCGGCAAGACCGTGGAGTGGGTGCGACCCGCGGACAAGCTGCCCGCCTGCGGGTAGTCAGGATCGTCAGGCGGAAGCGAGCAGGGACCGGTCCGTCTCCAGTTCCGCCGAGCCGCCGCTGATCCGGTAGACCCGGTCCGCGACTTCGACCAGCGGCGACTGGTGCGATACCGCAATGATGGTGAGGTCGCCGCGCAGTCCTTCCAGGGTACGGCAGATGGCCGCTTCCGTTTTCGCATCGAGCGCATTGGTGGCTTCATCGAGAATCAGCAAGCGGGGCCTGTGCGCGAGCGCGCGCGCGATCGCGATGCGCTGACGCTGGCCGCCGGACAGCATTCCACCCCGCTCGCCAACCACCGCGTCCATGCCCTCGGGCAGTCGCGAAACGAAATCCCAGATGCCCGCCGCGCGTAGCGCCGCCTCTGCGTCGGCGTCGTTCAACTCCGGGTCGCCGAGGGTCACGTTCCTCTTGACGGAATCGTGCAACAGGACGGTGTCCTGCGGCACGTAGCCGATCATCCTGCGCCAGGCGCGCCAGTCGATCTTGCGCAAGGGGACGTCATCGATCCAGATCTCCCCTTCCTGCGGCTGCAGCAGCGCGGTTACCAGGTCGATCACCGTTGTCTTGCCGGCGCCCGAGCTGCCGACGATCGCGGTGATTCCGCCCGCGGGTATCGTGAGGGCGGCGTTGCGCAGAACCCAGTGGTCTTTGTACCGGAAGCCGACATTGTCGAATCGGATGGAGCGCCGCAATACCGGGGTGATGCCGGCGTGTGGACTCTCGCTTTCCTTCAAGGCCCTGTCAATTTCGGCTCGAATCAGCCAGTAGCCACCTTCGCAGGCGGCCAGTCGCTGGTATTCGCGCTGAATGCGGCCCAGATACGAAAGCACGCGCAACAGAAGGTACGCGAGCACCAGAACGGAGGCGAACGACATCCCGAAATGGACCAGGGCCACATAGAGGCCCGCTGCGATCAGAATCGTGAAGGTCGGCTCCTGCAACGCGCGCAGGACCTCGCCGCTGATGATGTCCTTCTGCGCCGTGCGCTTCATCTTCGCCGTATCGCTTTCCAGCAAGGTGGCGGCGAGATTCTCGCGAGCCATTGCCTTCAGGGGCTTGATCGATTGCATGTTGTCGGCCAGGCGCACGAGGAATGACCGCGCCAGCCTGCTCTGCTTCACGCCAGCGCGGCGCGAGATGTGGACGAAGCGATTCAGCAGATAGATGACCACGGCGCCGATCGCCAGCGCGCCCAGGGTCGCCTGCACCGACACGATCATGGCGATGCCCGTATAGACCACCGTCTGGGCCACCAAGGCGATGATCTTGATGCTGTGAAGATAGGCCATCGTCGCTCGTCCCACTTCGCCGGTCACGCTGTTGGCGAGAGCCCCGATCGGCTGGCGAAGGTAGTATTCCCAGCGGGCGGACAGCAGCGAACGGATGAACTCCAGGCGAAAATCGGTGGAAACAAGCGCGACCGTGAACCCGACCTGCCGGTTTGCGAGCAGCACCAGCACGCACTTGAGCGTGATGACGGTCACGATGATCAGGAGCAGCAGGCCGACCGTCGGCGCGAGGCCAACGAAATCCAGGGCTTGTTGCACGGCGCGGGTGAGTCCCTTCGGCAGGCGGGTCGCCATGTCGGGGGACTGGGTGGCGAGGAGCGGCAGCATCGTGACCAGCCCAAATCCCTCGATCAGGCTGGCCAGCAGCAGCGAACCCAGCGCCAGCGCGCTCTGCTTGGGGTAGATCCGACTGAAGGCGAGGAACAGTTTCATCTCGGGTGGGCTCCGGATCCGGCGGTAGCGGCGAGCCGCCCCGGCGAATCATCCCCGGCCGTCGGCGCCACCCGAAGCTGCATGCGCGGGCAGGGCGATGGCACGCAGCTCAGGTCTCGGTGACTCTCTCC
The DNA here is from genome assembly GCA_020845995.1 of Burkholderiales bacterium. Lineage (GTDB taxonomy): Bacteria > Pseudomonadota > Gammaproteobacteria > Burkholderiales > SG8-39 > RBG-16-66-20. The sequence goes on from JADLES010000149.1 coordinate 27,631, forward strand.
GGGGCACCAGCCTCGACGGTGCCGCGCAAATCGGCAAACGCCGCGCACACCGCGTCAATCTGCGCCGCGCTGTGCGCAGCGCTCAGGCTGCAGCGAATGAGGGAGACGCCGTTCGGCGTCGCCGGCGGCAGCATGACATTGACGTAGACGCCGCGCCGCAGGAGTCCGTTCCAGAATCGCAGCGCCTGCAACCTTTCGCCGAGCACTACCGCCACGACCGGGCTGGCGGGCGCTCCCAGCCGGTATCCCAGCGCGCTCAGGCCGGAGTGCAGCCGCAGGTAGTTCTCCCGCAGGCGCGCCCGAAGGTCTCTGCCGGTGGCGAGGATGGCGAGCGCCTGTCTTGTCGAGGCGATGGTCGTCGGCGAGGGCGATGCAGTGAATATGTAGGGGCGGCTCGAGTACCGCACCAACTGGAGCGCGGGGAGGTTACTCACGCAGAAGCCGCCGGTGCCGCCGAGGCTCTTGCTGAAGGTGCCGACAATGAAATCGGCATCCGCAAGCACCCCCTGCTCTTCGACGAGCCCCCGACCGCGATCGCCCAGCACGCCCAGCGAATGCGCTTCGTCCACCAGCAGGTAGCCGCCGTACTCGCGTTTGACGGCGACGATCTCCTTCACCGGTGCTCGGTCGCCGAGCATGCTGTAGATGCCCTCGATCACGATGAGCGCATCGGCAGCGCGCGCGCCGAGGCGGCGCATCCGCTTGGCGAGATCCGCCGCGTCGTTGTGCCGGAAGCGAATGATTTCCGCGCCGGAGAGCCGGCAGCCATCGTAGATGCTGGCATGGCTATCCGCATCCAGCAGCACGACATCGCCCGGGCCGGTGAGGCCCGCGAGCATGCCCAGGTTAGCCAGGTAGCCGGTCGAGAATACGATCGCGTCCCGCGCCCCGTAGAAGGCGGCGAGTTCCTCCTCCAGCCGGCGATGCGCGGAATAGCTGCCGTTCGCCATGCGCGAGCCCGTCGTGCCGGTGCCCTCCGCATCCAGCGCGCGGCGCGCCGCCGCGAGGGTTTCCGGATGGAACGTCAGGCCGAGGTAGTTGTTGGTGCCGGCGAGGATGGTGCGCCGACCATGAATGACCCCCTCCGTTGGCGAGAGGATGCGCTCGATCTCCACGCCGAACGGGTCGATGCCGAGCGTCTCCAGGTCCCGGCGCGCCGCCTTCAGTCCGTCGAATTTGTCGAACAGGCCCATCAACCCTTGTGCCCGAGCTTCTCGATCTGCTGGGCGAGATCCCGCACGGTCTTCACGCCGGCCAGAATGCTGACCGGAATGGAAATGTCGAAATGGTCTTCCACGTGCAGCAGGAGGTTCATGACTTGCAGGGAATCGAGGTTCAGCTCGCTCAGCAGGTCGGTATCTTCGGTGATCGGCACGCGCCCCTGCGTGCTCGATTTCAACTCCGCGCTGAGCGTGGCAAGAATTTCCGGATATTCCAGCATGAATGATATTCCCTGTGGGCCCATCCTCGCACTCTGCATCCGTCGTCCGCCCCCCCTCGCGTCAATGCCGGCGGGGCCGCCGCCGGTCTCATCCCGCGCCCCGCACCGAAGGGCCGTAGGTCCGCGCAAGGCCGGATTCTAGGCCGATAACCGGCCGCCAGCCGGTCGCGGCGGCAAAGTCATGACTATCGCATAACCAGTCCGGATGGGTGATCTCACGCACCTTGCCCGGGGTCAGCATGGGCGCGTAGCCGAGCAGACAGGCAGCCGTCAGGTTCGCCCAGGCGGCCAGCCGAAGCAGCGGCACGGGAACGGGCACTCGCCTGACCGGCTCGCTCCGGCCCAGCGCGCGGCCCGCGATTTCGAGCACGGTCGTCCAGTCGTATCCGCCCGCGCACCCGTCGTCCAGTTCGAACGTCTTGCCGTGGACGGCATCGGCTCGCAGCCAGCACAGCACTGCGCTGGCCAGGTCGTCGACGTGTATGAGTGAAAAGCGGCCGGTCACGGCGGCGGGCACCGGCGCGAGGCCCCGGGCGATGCTCCGAAAGAGCGGCGCGAGCTCGCGGTCGCCGGGACCATAGACGGCCGGTGGCCGCAGAATCGTCCAGCGCAGTTTTTCCGGCGCCGCTTTGAGCGCGGCTTCCCCCTTCCGCTTGCTTGCTGCGTAATGGGAAAGCTGCGGCATGCGCGCGGCCAGCGAGGACAGGAGCAGAAATCGAGGCGCAGGCTCGAACGCGGCGGCAGCCTCGGCGAGGCGCGTGACTCCATCCGCGTTGACTCTGTCGAAATCAGATTGGGTCGCGCCGCGCACCGCCCCGGCGCAGTGAATGACGGCGCCGGCACCGGCCAGCAATGCGTCGAGCGCCGGGCGATCCTCGAGGCTTCCCTGCACCCACTCCGTTCCCGGGAGGGCCTCCGGGGTCCAACCTCGCCGCCGCCGGCGGAGCGCGCGCACGCGCCATCCGGCGCCTGTGAGGCGGGCGAGCAGGGTTTTTCCGATGAAACCGGTCGCGCCGGTCAGCGCAACCAGGGAAGGCGCAGTCAATCGAGCTGCGCCCGGTTGGCTAACGGCCCAGCGCCGCCGTCCGGTCCCGCTGCTCGAAGTACGAGATCCTGTCGGTGCTTGCCTGCGCGCCCAGGCGCTCCTGCTCGCGGCGCCGCAGATAGTCCTCTCGCGCCGCGGCGCGCGACAGCTTGCCCGACGAGGTGCGCGGCAGAGTGTGCCGCGGGACGAGCTCGATCAGGCAGGTGATCCCGAGTTCCCCCTGTATTTCGCGGTGCAGCGTTTGCGTGAGTTGATGGCACTCCGCGGCGTCGCTGATGTTGCACTGGACGACCACCACGGCCACTTCCTCGTCGTCCTGCCCGAGCACGAAGAAAGCCGAGGCGTCCATCGGGCGAAGGCCGGGCTGGCGCTCCGCGATGTGCTCGATGTCCTGGGGCCAGATGTTGCGGCCATTGATGATGATCATGTCCTTGTGCCGGCCCGTCACGACGACGCTGCCGTCCACGCGGTAGCCGATGTCGCCCGTGTCCAGCCAGCCGTCGGGCGAGAGCGCCTGCCGGGTCTGCTCGGGCTGCGCGAAATACCCCGACATCACGCTCGGGCCGCGCACCTTGATCCGGCCGACGTGGAGATCCGGCAGCGCATTTCCCTGGTCGTCGCGAATGGCGACCTCGTGTCCGGGCAGGGGCGCACCGCAGCGCACGAAGCCGTTGACGCGGCCGGTCTTGGGGCCCGCCGGAATCGCGCGCAGGTGCTCGGCGAGATAGTCGGCGTCGATCCAGTCGACGATGACGCCCTGGCGTACCGGCGAGAAGCTGATGGCGAGCGAGCTTTCCGCCATCCCGTAGCAGGGAACGAAGGCGCGCGGATTGAAGCCCGCGGGCGCGAGCAGCTTGGCAAAGCGATCGGGCAGTTCGGCGCGGATCGGCTCGGCGCCGATGCCCGCGATGCGCCATGCCGAAAGATCGTACCGGCCGACGTCCTCGGAGCGGATTCTGCGCGCGCACAGATCGTAGCCGAACGGCGGGCTGAAGGAGATCGAGGCGCGCGTCGAGGTCATCAGCTCGAGCCAGCGCCGCGGCCGCATCGCAAAGTCGCGTGTGTCGATGTAGTCGATCGAGCGTTGCGTCGCCATCGGCGCAAGCATGCAGCCGACCAGGCCCATGTCGTGATAGAAGGGCAGCCAGGATACGCAGCGGTCGTCGGGCTGGACATCCAGGCTGTGGTTTACCACCCCGAACAGGTTGCTCATCACCGCTTCCTGCTTGATGACCACGCCGCGCGGGAAGCTGGTGCTGCCCGAGGTGTATTGCAGGTAGGCGGTTTCGGCGGGCCCGCTCCGCTTCAGCGAAACGTCCCGCTCGGGCAGCTCGTCGAACGCGGCGGGTGTGCCCACGAACGCGAGGTCCACCCCTTCCGCGGCTTCCCGCAAGAATCGATGGAATTGGGTTGACGCCATCGCCGCCGACGCCCCGCAACCGAGCAACAGCCCGCGCAACCGGACCACATACGCGTCATGACCGCCAAGGTTGACCGCGGCCGGCAGCGCCACCGGCACCAACCCGGCGTACTGGCACGCGAAGAAGAAGCGCAGGAAGTCCGGATTCGTTTCCGCGACGATCGCGACCCGCGCGCCACGCTCGAGCGAGAGGGAAAGCAGCCGGCGCGCCAGCACCAGCGCCTTCTCGCGCAGGGCGCGGTACGGCAGCACGGCCGCCAGCTTGCCCCTGCCCGAATAGAAGTTGGCACCCGTGTCGCCCAGGGCCGCGTAATCGAGCGCGTCGGCGAGGCAGGCGAAATCCGCCCGCCGGAGCGGAAGGGAGTTTACAGTCCGTGTTGCCAGTGCACCCGCATTGATTTCCGGCGTTCGATTCAGTTTGCTTCCCCTAAATGGCATCGCTTTTTCCGCTTGGGCCATGTCCCTGGCCTTCGTGTGCCTGGCTCAAACAAAAGGACCAACGTCACAACTCGGGTCGCCGCGCATAATTATGCAACTTTCTTGGCGCGACCCAAACCCTTCTTCTTAATGCATCACTTTAACAGATTGCGGCCCGGCAAAAAAAACGCAAGTATGCCACGAACTGCGGCTAGTGTCTTGATATCTTAACAGAAACCCTGTATCGACCGTCCCCACACCCAGGCCCATCATCCTCCCTGCACTGTGATCCCCGCCTCGAGCGCCGAGACCCTGCGAATCGATCCCGTTCAGAGCACGGCGGATCTTGATGAATTCATCGGCGTGCCCGGACGGATCTTTGCGTCCGACCCGGCCTGGGTGCAGCCGCTCCATCTGGAGCGCCGCCTGCATCTATCGCCGCGGACCAATCCGTACTTTCAGCACGCGCGCTGGCAGGCGTGGATCGCCCGAGTGGACAAGCAGCCGGTGGGCAGGATCAGCGCGCAAATCGACAGCCTGCACTTGGAGCGTTACCAGGATGGCACCGGTTTTTTCGGCATGCTGGATGCCGAAGACGACCCGCGGACCTTCACGGCCCTGCTCGAGACCGCCGAAGCATGGCTGCGCGAGCAGGGAATGCGGCGCGTACGCGGTCCCTTCAACCTGTCGATCAACCAGGAAATGGGGGTGCTGGTCGAAGGATTCGATACGCCGCCGTATTTCATGATGGGGCACGCGAAGCCCTACTACGCCGCGCGCATCGAGCAGTGTGGCTACCGAAAGGCGGCCGATGCGCTGGCCTACGTGATCGGGCCGGACTACGGGTCCGAGGCGATGCAGCGGCTGATCGAGGCGACCGCGGGCCGGCTCAGGGCGCGACCGCTCGATCTGGGGCGCTTCGACTCCGAGATCGCGACATTGCGGGATATTTTCAATGACGCCTGGGCGGAAAACTGGGGCTTCGTGCCGTTCACTGCGGCCGAGTTTGAGGATCTGGGTCGCAGCTTCCGCCACCTGATCGAGCCGGACATGATCCAGATAGCCGAGATCGACGGCGTGCCGGCTGCCTTCCTCGCCGTATTGCCGAACATCAACGAAGCGATCCGCGGGCTCGGCGGCCGCCTGTTGCCGTTCGGGTGGGCAAGGCTCCTCTGGCGCCTGAAGGCGAGATACCCGAGCACGCTGCGCGTTCCGTTGATGGGCGTTCGGCGCAAATACCAGCGTTCGCGGCTGGGCGCGGCGCTCGCGTTTCTGGTCATCGAAGGGCCCCGTTCCGCCGTCCGCCGCCATCGCATTCGCGAAATCGAGATGTCCTGGATCCTGGAGGAAAATGCCGGCGTGCGCGGCATCATCGAGTCGATCGGCGGCCGCGCCTACAAGCGCTATCGTGTCTTCGAACGCGATCTCGATGCCGGCTGAACGGTTGTTCAACGCCATCGTCCTCGCCGCCGATCGCGGGCCGGCCGATCCCGTTGCCGCGGCGGCGGGCGTGGCCGCCAAGTGCCTGACGCCCGTCGCGGGAACGCCGATGGTGCTGCGCGTGGTTCGCGCGCTCCGGCAAAGCGGCCGCGCGGGCATCATCCTGCTTTGCGGTCCGGCGCCCGAAGTGCTGCGCGACGCGCCGGCATTACGCGAGCGGATCGACGGGGCGCGCGTGCGCTGGATCGCCCCGCAAGGCTCGCCATCGGCCAGTGCGGCGGCCGCGTTGGCGGACCTGCCCGAGGACCGGCCGGTGCTGCTGACGACCTGCGACCACGCCTTGCTGCGGCCGGAAATGGTGCGCCATTTCCTGGATCGATCGGTGGCGGGGGGATTCGATGTCGCCGTGGGCCTTGCGCCGCATGAGCTCGTGGTCCGGGCGCATCCCGGAACCCGGCGCACGGTGCTCAAGTTCAGCGATGGCCGCTATTGCGGCTGCAATCTGTTCGCTTTCCTTTCTCCCCGCGGCCGCGCCATGGCGCAGCGGTGGGGGAAGGTCGAGAACCAGCGCAAGAAACCGATCCGGGTCATCGGCCTGATCGGCTGGACCGCGATGGCGCGCTATGCGCTCGGCAGGCTGAGTCTGGGGGAGGCGATGCGCCGGATCTCCGCCCAGACGGGGCTGGCTGCAGGGGCGGTCACCCTGCCATTCGCGGAGGCCGCGATCGACGTGGACAGCGCGGCCGATCTCGAACTGGCCCGCGCAATCGCCGCACGGGTCGGCTGAATCCCCGCTACGCAGGCACGGAGGGCTGCCGGGCCGTCGCGAGCCACGGCGAGCCGGGAGTTCCCGCTCGCTCCAGGTCCGCGACGCTGTCCACTTCCGCCCATCCCTGCGCCGCAATCTCCTGCGTGAAGACCGCGCCGGTCTCCGCCAGCGTGTCGATGAGCGACAGGTACCACTGCTTCAGCGCTTCTGGCGTGCGCATCGCCCTGTCAATCGCCTCGCGGAACAGGCGCGGACCCTCGCCCCGAAAAGTCATCATGCCGATCGACTCGGCGTTGACCCGATCGAGAGGCAGCCGCTTGCCCACGCGGACCAGACGGTCGTCTTCGCGGATGACCTTCATGTCGTCCTCGTCGTAGCGATCCTTGCAGCTGACCGCGAGCGTGACGGGGCGTGCGGGTGCCGCGAGCAGGCGCTCGAGCGCTGCCGCTTCGAACAGCGTATCGCCGTTTAGGATCAGGAAATCGCCCTGCATCTCCGCGCGCGCAACCCAGCAGCTCACCAGGTTGTCGGTCACGGCAAAGAACGGGTTGTAGACCGCGCGGATCTGCTGGGGACGGCCAAACTCGGCGAGCCCAGCCTCGACCACATCCGCGCCATAGCCCACGACAACGGCAATCTCCTGGATCCCGCATCGCAGCAGCGCGTCGAGTTGCCACGCGATCAACGGGCGTTCCTGCACCGGGAGCATGCATTTCGGCAGCCGCTCGGTCAGCGGCAGCAGTCTGCGGCCCTGACCGGCGCTCAAGATGATCGCTTTCATGCCTTCTGTGCGTTCTTGCTGGTCGGCGCGCAGCTTATGCCAGCGGCGCAGGTCTCCGCAAGCCTGCGGGCCTCCAATATAATTCGTCGCCGCTTCTCGTCTGAAGTCGGCGCTGAGAAGGCCACGAGGATTCCATGACCGACCCTGCAGATTCGAAGTCCGATTCCTTCCGTTCCGGGGGGCGCCGGGGTAAGCGCGGCCTGGTCCTGGCTGTGCTCGCCGCGCTCGCCGTGCTGGGCGGCTTCCTCTGGTATGCGGCATCCGGGCCGGGGGAGGCGCCGACCAAGGGGCCGCGCTTGACGGGAAGTGGTGGCGCGGCCGCGGGCCGGCCGATTCCGGTGGGCGTGGCGACGGTGAAGCAGGGCAGCTTCGACGTCGTGCAGTTCGCGCTGGGGACGGTGACCCCGCTCAACACCGTGCAGGTGCGCAGCCGCGTCGACGGGCAGATCATGCGGATCGCGTTCGAGGAAGGCCAGATGGTCAACGCCGGCGACCTGCTGGCGGAAATCGATCCGCGGCCGTTCGAGGTGCAGCTTACGCTGGCGAGCGGGAACCTCGCGCGCGACCAGGCGCTGCTTGAGAACGCGCGCGTGGACCTGGAGCGCTATCGCACCCTGCTCAAACAGGATTCCATCTCCCGCCAGCAGGTCGATACCCAGGAATCGCTGCTCAAGCAGTACGAAGCCGCGGTGCAGGCCGACCAGGGCGGCATCGCCAGTGCCAGGCTGAATCTCACGCATGCCAGGATCGTGGCGCCGATCTCCGGGCGCGTCGGGCTGCGGCAGGTGGACCCCGGCAATATCGTGCGCGCGGCGGATGGCCAGGGGATCGTGGTGATCACGCAGCTGCAGCCGATCGGCGTGGTGTTCCCGATCCCGGAGGATGTCCTGCCGCGGGTGATGAAGAGGCTGCGCGCGGGGGACCGCATCCCGGTGGACGCGTATGACCGCGCGCAGAAGGAGAAGCTGAGCAGCGGCCGCCTGCTGACCGCCGACAACCAGATCGACACGGCCACGGGTACCGTCAAACTGAAAGCCGAGTTCGCCAATACCGACGGCGCACTGTTCGCGAACCAGTTCGTCAACGTGCGTCTGCCCCTGGAGACGCGGCCGAATGCGATCCTCCTGCCGACGGCGGCGGTGCAGCGCGGCGCGTCCGGGACGTTCGTCTATGTCGTGAAGAGCGATATGACGGTGGCAGTCACGCCGGTGAAGCTGGGGCCCGTGCAGGGCGAGGTTTCCTCCGTCGAAAGCGGAGTAGCCGCCGGCGCGAAGGTCGTGGTCGACGGCGCGGACAGGCTTCGCGACGGAGCGAAGGTCGAACTCGTGGCGCGCGCCGGAGGGGGCGCCTGAGCGCTTCGGGCGGCGCGGCCCGGCCATGAATCCTTCGCGCCTTTTCATCCTGCGGCCGGTGGCGACCTCGCTGCTGATGGTCGCGATCCTGCTCGCCGGGCTGGTGGCATACCGCATGCTGCCGCTGTCGACCCTGCCCAGGTTCGACTACCCGACCATCCAGGTGGTCACGCTGTACCCCGGCGCGAGCCCGGACCTCGTCACCTCGGCGATCACCTCGCCGCTGGAGCGCCAGTTCGGCCAGATGCCCGGCCTGAACCAGATGTCCTCGACCAGTTCGGCGGGGGCTTCGGTCATCACACTGCGGTTCAACCTCGAACTCTCGCTCGACGCCGCGGAGCAGGAGGTGCAGGCCGCGATCAATGCCGCGGCGACCTATCTGCCGGGCGACCTGCCGCAGGCGCCGATCTACAGCAAGGTCAATCCGGCCGACACGCCGATTCTCACGCTGGCGCTGACCTCGCAGACGCTGCCGCTGCCCAACATCCAGTATCTCGCCGACACGCGGTTCGCCGCCAAGCTCTCCCAGGTTTCCGGCGTGGGGCTGGTCAGCATCAGCGGCGGCCAGCGGCCGTCGGTGCGCATCCAGGCCAACCCGACGGCGCTTGCCGCCTACGGACTGTCGCTCGAGGACCTGCGCGCCGCGATCGGCAGCGCGAACTCCAACCAGTCCAAGGGCGGCTTCGACGGGCCCACGCGCGCCTCGACGATCGAGGCGAACGGCCAGCTGCTTTCAGCGGACGAATTCAGGTCGATGATCGTCGCCTACCGCAACGGCGCGGCGGTGCGGCTGGCCGAGGTGGCCAAGGTCGAGGACGGCGCCGAAAACGAGCGGCTGGCGGCATGGGCCAACGACGCGCCGGCGGTCATCATCAACGTGCAGCGCCAGCCGGGCGCCAATGTCATCGAAGTGGTCGACCGCATCAAGCGGGTATTGCCGCAGCTGCGGGCTTCCCTGCCCGCCGCCGTCGACGTCGCGGTCCTCACCGACCGCACCATCACCATCCGCGCCTCTGTGCGCGACGTGCAGTTCGAGCTGCTGCTCGCCGTGGCGCTGGTGGTGATGGTGATGTTCCTGTTCCTGCGCAACCTGTCGGCGACCGTCATTCCGAGCGTGGCGGTGCCGCTGTCGCTGATCGGCGCCTTCGCGGCGATGTACCTCGCCGGCTTCTCCATCAACAACCTCACCCTGATGGCGCTCACCATCGCCACCGGATTCGTCGTCGACGACGCCATCGTCATGATCGAGAACATTTCCCGCCACATGGAGGCCGGGGACACGCCGCTGCAGGCGGCGCTGAAGGGCTCCCGGCAGATCGCGTTCACCATCATCTCGCTGACGCTGTCGCTGATCGCGGTGCTGATTCCGCTGCTGTTCATGGGCGACCTGGTCGGGCGCCTGTTCCGCGAGTTCGCAGTCACGCTCGCGGTCGCGATCCTGATCTCGGGAGTGGTGTCGCTCACCTTGACGCCGATGATGTGCGCGCGGTTCCTGCGCCGCGTACCCGAGCGCGAGCAGGGCGACTTCTACCGCAGCAGCGGCCAGTGGTTCGAGAGGGCAATCGCGCGTTACGCGCGCATGCTGACCTGGGTTCTGGATCGCCAGGGCCCGACGCTGCTGGTGGCGATCGGCCTGCTCGCGCTGACCGTCGTGCTGTATGCGGTCATACCGAAGGGTTTCTTTCCCGTGCACGACACCGGCGCGATCCAGGGGATATCGCGCGCCTCGCCGACGATCTCCTTTTCCTCGATGGTGCAGCGGCAGCAGGCGCTTGCCAAGGTGATCCTGGAGGATCCGGCGGTCGAGAGCCTGTCGTCGTTCATCGGCGTGGACGGCGGCAACCCGACGCTGAACACCGGGAGCTTCCTGATCAATCTCAAGCCGCTGTCCAGGCGCAAGGGCCGGGTGCTCGACGTCATCCGGCGCCTGCAGGAGCGGGCTGCGGGCGTGGAAGGAATCGTCCTCCACATGCAGCCGGTCCAGGATCTCACGCTCGAGGACCGGGTGAGCCCGAGCCAGTATCAGTTCTCGGTGGAGGACGCGAACGCCGAGGTGCTGCGCGACTGGGTGCCCAGGCTGGTCGCGCGGCTGCGCGAGGATCCGCGGCTGGCGGACGTCGTCTCCGATCAGCAGGAAGGCGGTCTGCAGGCGTACGTGGAGATCGACCGCGCGGCCGCGGCCCGCTACGGCATCACCCCATCGATGGTCAGCAACGCGCTCTACAACGCCTTCGGCCAGCGCCCGGTTTCCACGATCTATACGCAGACCAACCAGTATCGCGTCGTGCTGGAGGTGCAGTCCGGGTTTCGCAACGGCCTGGGCGCGCTAGCCAATGTCTACCTGCCGGGCACCGTGCGGGGGCCGGGCGGGGCGCCGGGCAAGGCGCAGCCGGTGCCGCTCTCCGCGCTCGCCAAGGTAACCGAACGCACCGCGCCGCTGGTCATCAGCCGCGTCGGCCAGTTTTCCGCGGCCACCGTCTCGTTCAACCTGGCGCGCGGCGCGTCGCTAGGCGAGGCCGTGGCGGCGATCGAAGCGGCGCAGCGTGAAATCGGCCTGCCGGCGAGCGCGCAGCTCCACTACCAGGGCACGGCGCTTGCCTTCCAGGCATCGCACGCGAGTCACCTCTGGCTGATCCTCGCCGCGATCGTCACGGTGTACATCGTGCTGGGCGTGCTCTACGAAAGCTACATCCATCCCGTCACGATCCTCTCGACGCTGCCCTCGGCCGGAGTGGGGGCGCTGCTCGCGTTGCAGCTCGGCGGGCACGATCTCGGCGTGATCGCGATCATCGGCATCATCCTGCTGATCGGCATCGTCAAGAAGAACGCGATCCTGATGATCGATTTCGCTCTCGATGCGCAGCGCGAGCAGCGCCTGGCGCCGCGCGAGGCGATCTTCCAGGCCTGCCTGCTGCGCTTTCGCCCGATCATGATGACCACCATGGCGGCGCTGCTCGGCGCGCTGCCGCTGATGATCGGCTGGGGCGTGGGCGCCGAGCTGCGCCACCCGCTCGGCATCACCATGGTCGGCGGCCTGCTGGTCAGCCAGGTGCTGACCCTGTTCACCACCCCCGTCGTCTACCTCGCGTTCGACCGGCTCGCGAGCAGGGAACATGAGGAGCGCGAGCGCTTGCGCGCCGCCGCCTCCGGCGGCGAGGCGCCATGAAGGAGGCCGCCTGAACGTCTCGGACCCCTTCATCCGGCGCCCGGTCGCGACCACGCTGCTCACGATCGGCGTCACGCTCGCCGGGGCGGCGGCGTTCGAGCTTCTGCCGGTCTCGCCGCTACCGCAGGTGGATCTGCCGACCATCTCGGTTTCGGCGTCGCTGCCGGGCGCGAGCCCCGAGACGATGGCTGCCTCGGTGGCGACGCCGCTCGAGCGCGCGCTGGGGCGCATCTCGGGCATCAGCGAGATGACCTCGACCAGCGGCCTGGGATCCACGCGCATCGTCCTGCAGTTCGATCTCGGCCGCGACATCAATGGCGCCGCGCGAGAGGTGCAGGCGGCGCTGAACGCCGCGCGCGGCGCGCTCCCCGCGGGCGTCGGCAACAACCCCACGTACCGCAAGGTCAACCCGACGATGGCGCCGATCATGGTTCTCGGGCTCACCTCCAGCACGATGACCCAGGGGCAGATGTACGACGCGGCCGCCACCGTCATTGCGCCCAAGCTGTCCCAGGTCGAGGGCGTGGGCCAGGTGCAGGTCGGCGGCAGCTCGCTGCCCGCCGTGCGGGTGGAGATCAACCCGCGGGCGCTGTTCAAGTACGGCATCGGCTTCGAGGAAGTGCGCGCCGCGCTCGCCGCGGAGAACGCCAACCGGCCAAAGGGCGCCGTCGAGAGCGCCGACCGCTACTGGCAGATCGAGGCCAACGACCAGGCGAGGAACGCGGCCGAATTCATTCCGCTGGTCATCGCCTACCGCCACGGCGCGCCGGTGGGCCTCACCGACGTCGCCGAAGTGGTCGATTCCGTGCAGGACCTGCGCAACGCCGGATCATCCAACGGCAAGCCATCGGTGCTGCTGACGATCTACCGGCAGCCGAACGCCAACATCATCGAAACCGCCGACCGCGTCAATGCGCTCCTGCCCGTGCTGCGCGCCTCCATTCCGAGCGCGATCGACCTCGCGGTCACGATGGACCGGACGATCACGATCCGCGCCTCGATGCGCGACGCCGGCAGAACGCTGGTGCTCTCCGTGGCGCTGGTCGTGCTGGTGGTGTTCCTGTTCCTGCGCAACCTGCGCGCGGCGCTGATCCCCAGCGTCGCGGTGCCGGTATCGCTGATCACCACGTTCGGCATCATGCAGCTGTGCGGCTACAGCCTCAACATCGTGACGCTGATGGCGCTGGCGATCGCGGCGGGCTTCGTGGTCGACGATGCGATCGTGGTCCTGGAGAACGCCGTGCGCCACATCGAGCGCGGCATGGCGCCGGCGGAGGCGGCGCGCGTCGGCGCCGTCGAGGTCGGCTTTACCGTGGTGGCGATGACCCTTTCGCTGGTCGCGGTGTTCATTCCCCTGTTGCTGATGGGCGGCTACGTCGGCAGTTTCTTTCGCGAGTTCGCGGTGACGCTGTCGGCGGCGGTGCTGGTCTCGCTGGCGGTGTCGCTGACGACGACGCCCATGATGTGTGCCCGTCTGCTCAAGCCGGCCGCCGAACGCGGCAGGAGCCGGTTCGATCTCTGGAGCGCGCGCGGCTTCGCCGCCCTGCTGCGCGGCTACGAGCGCACGCTCGCCTGGGCGCTGGAGCGCGCGCCGCTGATCGCGCTGATCCTGCTCGGCACCGTGGCGCTCAACGTCGTTCTGTACGTGGTCGTGCCGAAGGGCTTCTTTCCGCGGCAGGATACCGGCCAGCTGAGCGGCCGCATCCAGGCCGACCAGAGCATCTCGTTCGCGGCGATGCGCCAGAAGCTCGACGATTTCGTCGCCGTCGTTCGCGCCGACCCGGCGGTCGAGAACGTGGTCGGCTTCACCGGCGGCGGCAACACGGGTTCGCTGTACGTGAAGCTGAAGCCGCTTGCCGAGCGCAAGGAGAGCGCCGACAAGGTGATTGCGCGGCTGCGCACGCGGCTGGCGACCGAACCGGGCGCGAACCTGATCCTGAATCCAGTCCAGGACATTCGCGTCGGCGGTAGGGCGACGCGCGCGACCTACCAGTACACGCTGCAGGCAGACGATCTCGAGGAATTGCGGGCCTGGGACCCGCGCATCCGGGAGGCGCTGGCGCGGCTGCCCGAACTGGTCGACGTCAATACCGACTGGCAGAGCAAGGGCCTGTCGACCTTCATCGAGATCGACCGCGATGCCGCCGCGCGGCTCGGAGTGACGGCCAAGCAGATCGACGCCACCCTCAATGACGCCTTCGCGCAGCGGCTGGTATCGACGATCTTCGCGCCGCTGAACCAGTACCGCGTCGTCATGGAAGCGGCGCCGGAATTCTGGCAATCCCCCGACTCCCTGAACCTGATGTACGTCAGCGGGCCGGGGGGGACGCAGGTGCCGTTCTCGCAATTCGCGCGCCACCGGCCGGTCGAATCGTCGCTGGGAGTGAATCACCAGTCGCAGTTCGTCGCCTCGACCATTTCCTTCAATCTTGCCGAGGGCGTATCGCTGTCGCAGGCGACGCGGGCGATCGACGACGCCATGGCGCGCATGAGCGTGCCGGTGACGATCCGCGGCGGCTTCCAGGGCACCGCGCGCGCCTACCGCGCGGCGGTGGCGAGCCAGCCGGTCCTCATCCTCACGGCGCTGCTGACCCTGTACATCGTGTTCGGCATCCTGTACGAGAGCCTGGTTCACCCCATCACCATCCTCTCGACGCTGCCATCGGCGGGCGTTGGCGCGATCCTCGCGCAGATGCTGTTCGGGATGGATTTCAGCATCGTCGCGCTGGTCGGCGTGTTCATGCTGATCGGCATCGTGCAGAAGAACGCCATCATGATGATCGATTTCGCCCTGGTCGCGGAGCGTCGCGCGAAGAAGAGTCCGCGCGAGGCCATCTTCGAGGCCTGCCTGCTGCGCTTCCGGCCGATCCTGATGACCACCCTCGCCGCCCTGCTCGCCGCGGTGCCGCTCGCCCTGGGCAAGGGGGAAGGCGCGGATTTTCGCCAGCCGCTGGGGATCGCGATCGGCGGCGGCCTGATCCTGAGCCAGCTTCTCACCCTGTACACTACGCCGGTCGTGTATCTGTACATCGATCGCTTCGGCAAGTGGCTCGGCGGCCTGCGGCGCGCTCGCGACTCGGCGCTGGCGCCCGGTGGAGTGAAATCATGACGTCCTGCCTGGCTCGATCGATCTTCGCGAACCGCGTTCTTGCCGTGGCGATGGCGGTCGCGGGGGGGGCTTCTTGCACCGCGGTGGGCCCCGACTACGAGCGGCCGCCGGTCGAGGTGCCGCCCGCGTACAAGCAAACGGGCGACTCGAAGTCGGCGCAGGCGAAGGCGCCGCTGCCGCGCGAGCGCTGGTGGGAGCTGTTCGGCGACCGGGAGCTGAACGCGCTCGTGGAGCGCGTCGAGGTGGCGAATCACAGCATCCAGGCCGTCGAAGCCCGCGTGCGCCAGGCTGCGGCGCTCGTGAACGTGGCGGGCGCGCCCGCGTATCCCACGCTGGGTGTCGGCACCCAGAACAAGCACGCCGGCTTCGCGGCCGCCTGGGAGCCGGACTTGTGGGGCCGCGTGCGGCGCGGCGTGGAGGCGGGCACGGCGACGTACGAGGCGAGCGTGGACGAGCTGGCCGCGGCAAAGCTCTCGGTGCAGGCGCAGGTTGCGCAGCGGTATTTCCTGCTGCGAACCCATGACGCCGAACTGCGGCTGCTGCGCGAGAACGTCGGCAGGTACGAAAAGGCGCTGCAGCTCAACCGCAATCAGTACGCGGTCGGCGTCGCCTCGCGCGGCAATGTCGTGCAGGCGGAGGCGCAGCTCAATTCGACGCGCGCGCAGACGCTGGATGTGGAGCTGACCCGCGCCCAGCTCGAGCATTCCCTGGCGGTCCTGATCGGCAAGCCGCCCGCGCAGTTCAGCGTGCCGGCGAGCGCGTGGACCGGCGCGATTCCTTCGATCGCGCCCACGCTGCCCTCGGAGCTGCTGCTGCGGCGGCCCGACATCGCCGCGGCGGAGCGCAAGATGGCGGCGGCGAACGCGCAGATCGGCGTCGCCCATGCCGCCTATCTGCCCTCGGTGCGCCTGTTCGGCGGAGGCGCCATCGGCATCGGACTGGCCGGGGGACTGGCGGTGGCGCAGGCGCTGCTCGACGGCGGGCTGCGGGACGCGCAGACCACCCGGTACTCGGAGGCCTACGTGGAGACCGTCGCCTTGTACCGGCAGGCCGTCCTCACGGCGTTCCGAGAGGTGGAAGACAACCTTGCCGCGCTGCGCATCCTGGAGCGCGAGGCCGACGTGCAGGCGACGAGCGCGAAGGCGGCGCGCGAATCCGTGGCGATCATGGAGAATCAGTACCGCGCGGGGATCGTGAATTACCTGTCGGTCGTCATCGTGCAGTCGGCGGCGCTGACCAACGAGCGCGCCGAGCTGGCGATCCTCGGCCGACGCCTGGTCGCCACGGTGAACCTGATCGAGGCGCTGGGCGGCGGCTGGGAAGCGGAAGCAGCCAAGCCCGCGGCAAAGTAGCTACGCGCCGCGCGCCGCCGGCGCGGCAGCCAGCGCCAGGCGCAGCCGCCGCCCGTCCTCGGCGTGAAAGCGGCCGCTTTGCAGCGAATACGAGCGCACGCAGACCCGCAGGCGCCAGCCGCTCGCCGCGCGGGAGATCCGGTACAGGTGGTAGGTTGCGTTACGCTCGGCCTTGCTGCCGACGGCCGAAGCGGACGGCACGCCGATCGCCAGATTGCGCCCGAGGCCCGGGTCGAGATAGGCCGCGGCGGAGAGATGCGCGTGCCCGTGCAGCAGCAGCTCGACCTGATGGTGCCGGAGCATGTCGCGCAGCGCCGCGCCGTCGCGCAGCGACTTGCGCCAGCGCACCGTGCGCGCGGCCGGCGGGTGGTGCAGCATGACGATGCGGAACAGGCCCGCGCCGGCGGTCTGCTCCAGCATGCGGCCGAGGCGCTGCAGCTGGGCTTCGCCCAGGCGCCCCGAAGCAAGGAACGGCGCCGAGGGCTGCGCCGTCGACAGGCCGATCAAGGCGACCGGGCGGCGGATGCGCAGGCTCGGAAACGATCCCTCGGTCCATGCGGCTTCGCCGGCCTCGTCGCTTTTCATGTAGGGCGCCCACTGCGCGAATGTCTCCCGCCAGGGCTCGCGCACGTAGGCATCGTGATTGCCGGGGATGACGGTGATCCCGTCGGCGCCGCCCAGTTGCGCGAGCCAGGCCGCGGCCTGCCGGAACTCCTGCGGCAGGCCGAGATGCGTGAGATCGCCGGTGATCGCGATGTGATCGGGTTGCTCCGAGCGCAGATCCGCGCGCAGCGCCTCGAGCACCTCGGCGCGGTGCTCATGGCGGCGCCGGAGCCACCACGAGGCGTAGCCCAGCACGCGTTTGCTCAGCAGCGCGCGCGGGCTCAGGTTCTCGAGCGACGACAGGTGCAGGTCGGACAGGTGCGCGAGCGCAAACTCGGAAGCCGGCGGCGCGCCGTGGCGCTGATCCGCGTCGAATTCGAGCGCCATCTCGGCCATGCGGTTAGTATATGACGCCAGAGGAAGGCGAATCGGCGATGCATGCGACGCTGGAGCAGGTCATCGAGCGCCAGCTGGATGCCCGCGCGCCGGACGCCGTCGCGGCCCTTGGCGAGCGCCTGCGCGCGCGCTTCGGGCGGCATGCCCTGGCGGTGCTCTTCTACGGTTCCTGCCGGCGCGCCGGCGACGATGCGGGCGGCATCGTCGATCTGTACCTCCTCGTCGACGACTACCGCGCGGCCCATGGAAGCTGGTTGTCGGCGCTTGCCAACCGGGTCCTGGCGCCGAACGTCTACTATCTGGAACTCGCCTTTGCCGGCCGCGCCGCGCGCGCCAAGTATGCGCTCGTGGCGATGGATCACTTCGAGCGCGGCACGGCGCGCTGGTTTCATCCCTATCTCTGGGCGCGGTTCGCGCAGCCCTGCGGCCTGCTGTATGCCGCCGACGGGGACGCCCGCCGTCGCGTTGTCCGTGCGCTGGCCGCGGCGGCCACGACGTTCGCCGAGAAGACGCTGGCGCGCCTGCCCGCGGAGTTCGACGCGGAGGCGCTGTGGACGCAAGGCCTGCTGCTCAGCTACGGGGCGGAACTGCGCGCCGAGCGACCGGAAAGGGTCCGCGGCCTGGTCGCCGGTGCCGCGTCCGAGCTGCGGGCGATCACGTGCGCGCTCGCGGCAGAAAAGCGCTGGACCGTCCTGCGCCCGGGCGTCTACGCCAACCCGACGGCGCGTGTCCGGCGTTGGGCGAGCGCGATCGGCTGGGGCGCGCGCCGCGCGCAGGGCAAGGCGCTCAGCATTCTGCGGCTGCTGAAGGCATCGTTCACGTTCGACGGCGGGCTGCCGTATCTCGCCTGGAAGATCCAGCGCCATTCCGGCGTGCAGCTCGAGATCACCCCGTTCATGCGCCGCTTCCCGCGCCTCGGCGCGATGGGCGCGTTCTGGCGGACCTGGCGGGGCGGAGGATTCCGCTAGTCGGGATCGCCGAAAAGAGGAACGATCATGAATGCCACCATGCGCAAGTTCGGCTATCCCGCTTCGCTGCTGCATGAATACGCAAGCTGGGTCGTTCTGCTGCGGCCGGCGCAGCCGACGCTCGGCAGCCTGGTCCTTGCCTGCAGGGAGGAGGCGGCCGCCCTGGGCGCGGTCTCCAGCGCCGCCTACGCCGAACTGGCGGTTGCGACGGCGGACATCGAGCGGGTCCTGCGACGGCAATTCGATTTCCAGAAGATCAACTACCTGGCGCTGATGATGGTCGATCCGCACGTGCATTTTCACGTCATCCCGAGATACTCGGGCGCGCGCGATTTCGAAGGCTGCGCATGCGGGGATCCCGGGTGGCCGAAAACACCCGACCTGTCCGTCAGCCTCCCGTTGACGCCCGCGCAGATGAGCGCCCTGCACGCCAGACTGCGCTCGCGCTGGAGCGGCTAGGCTAGAACGACCAGACCTGCATCGTCCGGTGCAAGGCGGCCAGGTCCTGCGTCTTCAGCGGGGAGCGTTCCGCGTTCGCCGCGGCGGGCTTCTCCGCCAACTGGAGGACGATGCCGTTCATCGTCGCCAGCCGCCGCGCGAGCACATCCGCGATCGCGGCCACCATCTTGTGCGCCGCGATCGAATTCGCCTCGAGCAGCGAGCGGAAGCGCGCCGCGGGGAGAAACAGCGTCCGCGTGCCGACGAGGGCGCGGCCCGTTGCCGAGCGCGGCTCGGCGGTGACCAGCGACATCTCGCCCAGCATGCCGCCCGAACCCAGGCGCGCGAGCAGATGCTCGCCCGCCGGCCCGCGCTTGATGACGCCGATTTCGCCGGCGACCACCAGGAACAGGCCGTCGCCCGGCTCGCCTTCGCGGAACAGGTCGCCGCCCGCGGCGACCTCGCGCGATTCCACGACTGCGGCGATCGCCTCCACTTCCGCGGTGGAAAGCGCGCGGCAGATCGTCATCTCCTTCAGCGCGGTGAGCTGTTCGTTCGCCATGGCAAAAGTCTACCTCATGCGTGACGCGCGGCCGGCGATGCGATTCGCTATGCCCGGCCCGGGCGGGTATCATCCCCCGTGAGCGTGGCGGTCCCAAGGGCGGATTGCACATGCAGGAGGATTTCCGATGAGCAATACGATCAAGATACTTGCGGGCGTGGTCGTGCTGGTCGTTGTCGGCGCGGGCGGTGCCTGGTTCTTCCTCTTCGAGGAGGACGCGCCGCCGCCCCGCCCGGTCGTGAAGGCGGCGCCCAAGGCGAAGGCGGCGCCCGCGCCCGCCGCGCCCGCCGCGGACGCGGCGAAGCCGGCCGAGCCGGCCAAGACGGCAGCGGCCCCGGCAGCGCAGCCTGCCGCGGGCCAGCCCGCCGCGCAGGCGCCGGCGAAACCGATTCCCTCCGATCCAAGCAAGCTGATCGCCGAGGTGGTCGAGACCTCCGGCCTGCAGGCGGCGCTTCTCTCCGCCGGCGAGGAGTTCGCGCGCCAGGCCGTGACCGGGGAAGGTCCCGCGCTCACGGCGGACGAGGCGCGCGCGGTCGCCGAGGCGGTGAAGAAGTCGTTCGATCCGGCGGTGACGGGTGCGGAGGTGCGCGCCGGCCTGAAATCCTCCGATCCCGAGCGCATGGCGCGTTTCCTGGAGATCCTGCGCCAGCCGATCGCGTTGAAGGTGGCCGCGCAGGAGCGTACCGCCGCCCAGCCTGAGGCCTGGAAGGATTTCGCGGAGAATCTTCGCAAGGCTCCGCCGGCCGCCGAGCGCACCAGGCTGATCCGCGCGCTCGACGATGTGACACGCAGCTCGGAAGTGGAATCGGAGATGGCGAGCGCCATGGTGCGCGAGATGCTCGACGCCGCGCTCGCGCAGTTACGCAAGGCGGGCAGCAAGGTTCCCAAGGAAGCCAGCCAGGCGGTGGCGACGCAGCTCAATACGGTACGCGCGCAGGCGCGCAACCAGGCCGTGAGCATGCTGTACTTCACCTATCGCAACCTCAGCGACGATGATTTGTCGGCCTACCTCAAGCTGCTGGATGCCGATACCGGTCGCTGGGGCTCGGAGCAGCTGGCGAACGCGAGCCGCACTGCGTTTGCCAATCGCTTCGGCGCGATCGGCAAGGAGCTGGCGCCGCTCGCGGTATCCAGGCGCGCCGTGGCGGCCGCCAAGGCGCCGCCGCCGGGGGCTGTCGAACCGTTGGCCAAGGCACAGCCCGAGACGCCGGCGGAAAAGCCCGCAAGCGGTCTGGCCGCCACACCCGCCGAGCCGGTCGGCTACCGGCGGCCGGCGAACATCCGCAATCTTTACTCGCGCTACAACGACCTGGTCACCGCGACCGTGATGGGCGACGGCGCGGCGGTCAAGGAGCTGCTCGACGACGGCAAGGATCCGAATGTCCGCCAGGCGGACGGCAAGACGCCGCTGATGGTCGCGGCGAGCCGCAACGATCTCGCCATCGCGACCCTGCTGCTTGCCAAAGGCGCGGATCCGAGTCTGCGCGCGGCGGGCGGCATGAACGCTCTGGCGATCGCGAAGTCGCGCGGTCCCGCGGGCGCGCCGATGGTGCAGCTGCTCCAGCGCAGCGGCGCCCGCGACTAGGCGCGGCCCTTGCATTCGCGGTTCCTGGTTGCCGGCACCCTGCTCGGGCTGGCGGCGCTGCCCGACGGCCTGCCTGCCGCCGCGGAGTTGCCGATCTTCGATGCGCATCTGCATTACAGCCACGACGCCTGGGAACTGGTGCCGCCGGCGCAGGCCATCGCGCTCCTGCGCAAGGCGGGGCTGAAGCGGGCGCTGATTTCGAGCTCGGGTGACGAGGGGCAGCAGCGCCTCGCGGCGCTCGCGCCGGACCTGGTGATTCCCGAGCTGCGGCCGTACCGCTCGCGCGGCGAGATCGGCACCTGGTTCCGCGACGAGAGCGTGATTCCGTATCTCGAGGAGCGGCTCAGGCGAGACCGCTATGCCGGCATCGGCGAATTCCACCTCTACGGCGCGGACGCCGACCTGCCGGTGCCGAGCCGCATGGTGCAGCTCGCCCGCCAGCACCGGCTGTTCCTGCACGCGCATGCCGACGTCGACGCGGTCGAGCGCCTGTTCCGGCAATGGCCCGAGGCGAGGATCCTCTGGGCGCACTCGGGCTTCGACCGGCCGGAGAAAGTGCGCGAAATGCTGCGCAAGCACAGGAACCTCTGGTGCGATCTCGCGTTCCGCACCGATCACGCGCGCGGCGGCAAGGTGGACGCCGACTGGCGCGCCGCGTTCCTGGAGTTTCCCGACCGCTTCCTGGTCGGCACGGATTCCTTCACGCCCGAGCGCTGGCACTACATCGGCGAGCACGCCAGCTGGTCGCGGCAGTGGCTGGGGGATCTGCCCCGGGACGTGGCCGAGCGCATCGCATGGAAGAACGGCGAGACCCTCTTCGGCGGCTTCCCGTCGCACTAGGCGGATTGCTGGTTTGCGCCGGAGCGGCGGGGTGCGAGCTGCCGCCGGGCGCGCGCGTGGAAAACGACCGCGTAGCGATTTCCTACCGGACGGCGCCGGCCCGGATCGAGGTGGGCAAGCCGTTCGTCCTCGAGCTCTCAGCCTGTCCGAAGAAGGGCGCGCTCGATGCCGCGCGCGTGCGCATGGATGCGAGCATGCCGGAGCACCGGCACGGCATGAACTACCGTGTCAGGGTGGAGCCGCTGGCCGCGGCGCGCTTCCGCTCCGAGGGGTGGCTGTTCCACATGCCTGGGCGCTGGGAGTTCGTATTCGAGCTGGGCGGCGAGCGCCTGACGCACAGCGTGCGCATCGAGTGACCCGGTTGCTGGCCGCCGCGCTGCTCGCCTGCGCCGCCGGGGCGCAAGCGCAGGTGCCGGATTTCACCGAATCGGAAACTCGCGCCATCCTGCGCCACGGTCCCTGGCCCGCGCCCTGGTCGCGCGACCCGAGCAACCGGGCCTCGGGGAACGCCGACGCCATCGCGCTTGGCGAGCGCCTGTTCTTCGATCCGCGCCTGTCGCCCTCCGGGCAGGTCCTGTGCGCGACCTGCCACGTGCCCTACCGGTCCTGGCAGGACGGGCGCGCGCGCGCGCACGGCCTCGCGGACGCCGATCGCAACACGCAAGGCTTGCTGGACGTGCGCTACCAGCGCTGGTACGGCTGGGACGGCGCGGGCGACTCTCTCTGGGCGCAGAGCGTCCGGCCGATCCTCGAGCCGCGCGAAATGGGCGGCAGCGCCGCGCAGGTGGCGGAGCTGGTGCGCGGCGACGCGGAGCTCTCCTGCCGCTTTGAGAAAGTCTTCGGCGCGCCGGTTCCCGCGGCCGACGAGGCGGTGCTGGCCGGCGTCGGCAAGGCGCTCGCCGCCTTCCAGGAAACGCTGCTGAGCGG
>JADLES010000150.1 GCA_020845995.1 Burkholderiales bacterium
GTGGAGCCGTGGTTGCCGGGCTTGAACACGCTTTTCGCGCGCCCGCCGACCACGCAGGCGCCCACCGGCACGCCGCCGGCGAGGCCCTTGGCGAGCGGCACCACGTCGGGCAGGACCCCGGCGTGCTGGTAGACGAACCACTTGCCGGTGCGCCCCAGGCCGCACTGCACCTCGTCGGACATGAACAGCCACTCGTGGCGGTCGCAAATCTCCTTCAGGCCGCGCAGGTACTCCATGCGCGCGACGTTGATGCCGCCTTCGCCCTGGATCGGCTCGACGAACACCGCCACCACGTTCTTGTTGTGCTCGGCGACCTTGCGCACCGCCTCGAGGTCGTTGAGCGGCACGCGCACGAAACCCTGCACCAGCGGCTCGAAGCCGGCCTGCACTTTGCGGCTGGCGGTGGCCGAGAGCGTGGCGAGCGAGCGACCGTGGAAAGCCTTCTCCATGACGATGATCGCCGGCTCGGCGATGCCGCGCGCGTGGCCGTACTTGCGCGCGACCTTGAGCGCCGCCTCGTTCGCCTCCAGTCCCGAATTGCAGAAGAACACCTCCTCCAGCCCGGTGATCTCGGCGATGCGGTCGGCCGCCTGCTCCTGCAGCGGCACCTGGAAGAGGTTCGAGGTGTGGATGATCGCGCCGACCTGCTCGCGCAGCGCGGCGACCAGGCGCGGGTGGTTGTGCCCGAGCGTATTGACCGCGATGCCGGCGAGCGCATCGAGGTACTTCCTGCCGGCCTCGTCCCACAGCCAGACGCCCTGGCCGCGCACGAACGCGACCGGCTGGCGGGCGTAGGTGTTCATGACATGGCTCATGACGCGGCTCCTTTCTTCCGGGTCCCAAATGCAAAACGGCGGTCGAGAAACCGCCGTTCGAAAGATGCTATCAGGGGACTTTGATCTTGGGTAGTCTGGACGTCTCCTTCAGCGATTGGGACGCATCAGTCGGTACAGACGGTGAAAGATTTCGAGGCTGTCGCCGGCGTCGAGATGCTCGAAAAGAATCCGTGCCGGCACACGCGTTCCCACAAACACGGGGGTCCCGCCCAGAATAGCGGGGTCGCGGTGCACCACACGTTCAAATCGAAGCTCCGTCATGGTCAGTGCGATGATACGCTGAAAGCGCCTAATCGATTCGGTGCAGGCCGCGTTCCTCGGCGCGTCTCAGCACCCGCACGCAGGGCTGGTAGCCCTCGTAGACGATGCCGTGCAGCTCGGTGCGCTTCTGCGAGCGCAGCAGGTTGGCGAGGAATCCGGCGATCTTCGGGGTGATGAGCTGGCCGGGCACCAGCACCGGGATGCCGGGCGGGTAGGGGACGATGCCGTCGGCGCAGACCCGCTGCGAGAGCCGGCGGTTGACGCCCTCCTTGTCGTCGAACACCGGCAGCAGCTCGCCCCCGCAGTAGTAGGCGTCGCGCGGCAGGTAGCGCAGCCGGGTGAAGGCGGGGATTTCCGGGGTGCGCACCAGGCGCCGCGGCGCGCGCTTCTCGCGCGCGAGGCGCATCAGCGCGTCGTACAGGCGCGAGACCTTCGAGCGCGTGGTGCCGATCGTCAATAGCAGGGTGAGGGTGTTGAAGGTGCTTTTCTCGATCTGGATGTTGAAGCGGTCGAACAGTTCCTTCTGCAACTCGTCCACCGTGTAGCCACAGCCCGAGATGTCGACCGTGACCTTGGTGATGTCCAGGCGGATGCCGTCGTGCCGCACGCGCTCGGGCAGCAGGTCCGGAAGCTCCAGCACGCGGAACACGCCCGTCGAGTTGATCTGGGCGCGCAGCTCCTTCGCGAGCGCGATGGTCCGCGAGAGCAACTTGTAGCCTTCCATCACCGCCTGCTTCCTCGCCACGTCGAGGCTCGCGATCAGCCCGTACTGCGGCGAGGTGGAGGTGTGCATGTTGAAGTTCTCGCGGAACAGGTGCTCGCGGAAGTCCGCATCGTTGACGTGGATCATCGAGGCCTGCGAGAACGCCGACAGCACCTTGTGGGTGGACTGGGTCGCGTAGTCGGCGCCCGACTCCAGCGCGGTCGGGCGGAACTCCGGGTGAAAGCGCGCGAAGCCGTACCAGGCCTCGTCGACGATCACCTTGATGCCTCTCGCATGCGCCGCCTCGACGATCGGCGCGAGGTCGTAGCGCAGCCCGTCGTAGGTGCACGAGGTGAGAATCAGGGCCTGGGCGTCCGCGTGCCTGCGAATTTCGTTCAGAAGGGTCTTCTTGGGGACGGGGCCGTACAGCCCGTATTCGCGGTTCAGCGCCGAATCGAGATAGACCGGGTGCGCGCCCGAGAGCACCACGCCGTGGTGCACGCTCTTGTGGCAGTTGCGGTCGAGCAGCAGCTTCTCGCCGGGCGCGAGCAGGGTCTGGAAGATGACCTTGTTGGCCGTCGAGGTGCCGTTGGTGGCGAAGAAGGTGCGCCGCGCCCCGAAGGCCTCGGCCGCCATCGCCTGCGCCTCGGCGATGACGCCCTTGGGCTCCATGAGCGAATCGAGCATCGGCACCGACACCGACAGGTCGGCGTCGAACACGTGGTCGCCCATGAACTCGTAGAAATCGTTCACCCAGGGGCTGCCGCGCAGGCTTTCTCCGGAGGAGTGCCCGGGCGTGTGCCACTGGTCCTTGGCCATCCACACGTAGCTCTTCAGCGCATCGGTGAACGGGGTGCGCGCTTTTTGCTGGATCTGCGCGTTGAGGATGCGGTAGATGCCGCGGTAGTCGCGCTCCTCGCGGTAGAAGTAGCCGTCGACGGCCTCGGTGAAGAGCGCGTCCACCACGTCGTCCTCGGTCTCCTTCGCGATCAGGATGTAGACGTCGAGTTCGGGCCGCAGGCGCGCGATGCGCTGCACCAGCTCGAGCGCGGACATCTGCAGTTTCTTTCTGCCATTCGTTTTCTTCTGCGCGTCGCTGAGCGTGTAGAGCTTGTCGTCGACCAGCACCGCCTGGACGTCGCCGTCGGCCTCGATGGCCGCGAGCGCCTCGCGCGCGGTGGCGACGCCGCCGAAAACGATGCCGAGCGGATTGTCGAGGGTGCGCGCGGCCGCGTTCAGGCCCTTGACGATCTCGCGCAGGACGAGCGGCTCGTCCTCGATGACGAGGATCCGGCTGAGCGGCTTGCTCATGCGTCCTCAGTATAATTCCGCATGACCGGGCAAGCGGCCGCCAGCGCCGTCGTCGAATTCGTGATCCAGGGGCTGACGCTGGATGGCCGGCCCTTCCGGCCCGGCGACTGGGCCGAGCGCCTGTGCGGGGTGATGTCGGCGTTCGGCGGCGACCACCGCATGCAGTACTCCCCCTACGTCCACCCGGTGACCGCCGGAGGCTTGCGCTGCGTGGTGGTGGACATCCGGCTCGAGGAGATCGAGCCCATGGCGTACCGGTTCCTGCTCAGTTTCGCGCGCGACAACGAGCTGCGGACCCGCGACGGGCGCGTCGCGGAGCGCACCGAGCTCGCGCGCCTGCAGCGGGCCGGGGACACGAACTAGGCAAGGGGAGGTCCCGTCCTCGCCAGCGCGCCTCCCCGCTCAGGCCATCGCCTTGATGGCCTGTGCGAGGCGGCTTTTCTGCCGCGCGGCGGCGTTGCGGTGCAGGACGCCCTTCGCCGCGACGCGGTCGATCACCGCCTGCGAACGGACGAGCGCGGCGGCGGCGGCCTTCCTGTCGCCGGCGGCGATCGCCTTCTTCACGTCCCGGACCGCGCCGCGCGCCCTTGTCTGCAGGCTGACGTTGCGGCTGCGGCGTTGGATCGCCTGGCGGGCGCGCTTGCGGGCGGACTTGATGTTGGCCATGGTTCTGTTCCAGCTCTCGATGTGTGCAAATTCGGGGCGCGGATTCTAGCATGAACCGGCGCGCGCCAGAGGGCGCATGAACCTCCTTCGGGCCCTTGCCACGGTGAGCAGCCTGACGATGGTGTCGCGGGTGCTCGGCTACGCGCGCGATTTCTTCCTCGCGCGGGTGTTCGGCGCGGGCCTGGCGACCGACGCGTTCTTCGTCGCCTTCCGCATTCCCAACCTGCTGCGGCGCCTGTTCGCCGAGGGCGCGTTCTCGCAGGCCTTCGTGCCGATCCTCGCCGAGGTGCGCGGCCGCGAGTCGGCCGAGGAGACCCGCTCGCTGGTCGATTGCGTCTCCACCGCGCTGTTCCTCGCGCTGCTCGCGACCGCGGTCCTCGGCATGGCGCTCGCGCCGCTGGTGGTCTACGTGTCGGCGCCCGGCTTCGCCGCGGAGCCGGGCAAGTTCGACCTGACCGTGACGATGCTGCGGATCACCTTTCCCTACATCGTCTGCATCTCGCTGGTCGCGCTGGCCGCGGGCATCCTCAACACCTGGAGCCGCTTCGCCGTGCCGGCGATTACCCCCGCACTGCTGAACGTCTCGTTCATCGTCGCGGCGGCGTTCTTCGCCGACCGGTTCGAGCCGCCGGCGCTGGCGCTCGCCTGGGCGGTGTTCGCCGGCGGCCTCGCGCAGCTCGCGCTGCAACTTCCGTTTCTCGCCCGCATCGGCATGCTGCCGCGCTGGCGGCTGAACCTGCGCCACCCGGGCGTCGCGCGCGTGCTCAAGCTCATGGCGCCGGCGGTGTTCGGCGTTTCCGTGAGCCAGGTGTCGCTGCTGATCAACACCATCTTCGCCTCCTTCCTGGTGAGCGGCAGCGTCTCCTGGCTGTATTACGCCGACCGGCTGATGGAGTTCCCGGCGGGCGTGCTGGGCGCGGCGCTGGGCACGATCCTGCTGCCCAGCCTGTCCCGGCACCATGCCAGCGGCTCCGCCGCGGAATACAGCCGCCTGCTCGACTGGGGGCTGCGCGTGACCTTGCTGCTCGCGCTGCCGGCGGCGGCGGCGCTGGCGGTGCTCGCGCTGCCGCTGATCGCGACGCTGTTCCACTACGGCGCGTTCCGCGAATCCGACGCCTGGATGACGCGCGAGGCCCTGATCGCCTACAGCCTGGGCCTGGTGGGCCTGATCCTGGTGAAGATCCTCGCGCCCGGGTTCTATGCGCGCCAGAACGTGGCGACGCCGGTGAAGATCGGCCTGGTCACGCTGGCGGCAACGCAGGCAATGAACCTCGCCTTCATCGGCCCGCTCAAGCACGCGGGCCTCGCGCTCGCGATCGGGCTGGGCGCCTGCCTCAACGCCCTGCTGCTGTACCGGTTCCTGCGCAGGCAGGGCATCTATGCGCCGCAGCCCGGCTGGAGGGCGTTCTTCCTGAAGGTGGCCGTCTCCGTGCTCGCGATGGCGGCTGTCCTCTGGCTCGCGATGGGGCCGCAGGAGCAGTGGCTGAGGGCCGGCTGGCAATGGAAGGCGGCCATGCTCGCAGGCGTGGTGGCGCTGGGAGGCGCGGTCTACGGCGCCTGCCTGCTCGCGCTCGGGTTCCGGCCGCGCGATTTCTCCATGCGGGGCGCCGAATGAGCGCGGACGCGCCGCCGGCGGACCGGTTCGCGGCGCTGGTGTCGCGGGACGAGCGCGAGATCGACCTGGCGCGCGCCTGCCTGCAGATCGCAGAGGACGTCTACCCGGGATTGGACGTCGAGGGCTACCTCGGTGAGATCGAGCGCCTGGCCGGGCGGCTGGGCGCGCAACTTGCATCCACGGCGACCGTCGAAGACCGGGTGATCGCGCTGAACGAATTCCTGTTCGCCGACCTGGGATTTCGCGGCAACGCCGAGAACTACTACGATCCGCGCAATTCGTACCTCAACGAGGTCATCGACCGGCGCCGCGGCATTCCCCTGACCCTCTCGGTGCTGTACATGGAAATCGGCGGACGCATCGGGCTGCGCCTGGAGGGCGTGTCCTTTCCCGGCCATTTCCTGGTGCGTCTGCCGATGCGCGGCGGCACCCTCGTGCTCGATCCTTTCGCGGGCGGCGCGCCGCAGTCCGGGGACGAGCTGCGCGAGCGCCTCAAGCGCGTGATCCCGCGCGGCGCGACCGGGGAATGGCGGGACGCCGCCCGCGGCGTGGCCGTCTCCGAGCTGCCGCTGGAGACGTTTCTCGAGCCGGCGACCAAGCGCCAGATCCTCGCGCGCCTGCTGCGCAATCTGAAGGCCGTATACCGCGAAATGAACCGGCCCGAGCGGCTGCTGCAGGTGCTCAACCGGATGATCGTGGTCGCGCCCGAGGCGGCGGCCGAGCGGCGCGACCGGGGCTATCTATACCAGAAGCTCGAGTGCTGGCGGCCGGCCCTGCGGGACCTGACCGACTACCTGGAACGCGCGCCCGACGCCGCCGACGTGCCCGAAGTCCGCGCCCAGGTGCTGGAGCTCTCCCGGCGCTGCGCACGACTCAATTAGGGCTAGAATTCCGCGGTCGGACCGCATTCGCCGGTCCATCGATCCAATCGACCGAGGAGACGATTCATGAAGCGCAGAGCATTCCTGAAGAAGGCGGCGGCCGGACTTGCCGCCGGCAGCGTCGCCGCGCCGGCCATCGCGCAGTCGCAGCCGACGATCAACTGGCGCATGCCCATGAGCTGGCCGAAGGCCCTGGACACGCTCTATGGCGGCGCCGAGCTCATCTGCAAGCGGGTCGCCGAGGCGACCAACGGTAAGTTCACGATCAAGCCATTCGCCGCGGGCGAGATCGTCGGCGCCCTGCAGGTGCTGGATGCGGTCCAGAACGGCACCGTCGAGTGCGGCCACACCGCGCCCTACTACTATTTCGGCAAGGACCCGACGTTCGCCTTCGCCACGGCGATCCCGTTCGGCCTGAACGCGCGCCAGCAGTATGCATGGATGATTCACGGGGGCGGACTGGAGCTGATGCGCGAGTTCTACAAGGACTACAACGTGATCGGCATTCCCGCGGGCAACACCGCCTGCCAGATGGGCGGCTGGTTCCGCAAGGAGATCAAGACCGTCGCCGACCTGAAGGGCCTGAAGATGCGCATCGGCGGCACCGCCGGGCTGGTGATGAGCCGCTTGGGCGTGGTGCCGCAGCAGATCGGCGGGGGCGACATCTATCCGGCGCTGGAGAAAGGCACCATCGATGCAGCCGAGTGGGTCGGGCCGTACGACGACGAGAAGCTCGGCTTCTACAAGGTGGCCAAGCACTACTACTACCCCGGCTGGTGGGAAGCGGGCCCGGAACTCGACGTGCTGGTCGGCATCAAGGCGTGGGAGTCGCTGCCCAAGGAATACCAGGCGATCCTGAGCATGGCCTGCGCCGAGGCCAATGGCTGGATGGTGGCGAAGTACGACGCGCTCAATCCCGCCGCGATGAAGCGCCTCATCGCCAACGGCGTCAAGATCTCGGCGTTCTCGAACGAAATCATGGCGGCCTGCTACAAGACGGCGAGAGAGGTGTACGACGAAATCGCGGCGAAGAACGCGAAGTTCGCCAAGATCTACGGACCGTGGAAGAAGTTCCGCGAGGACCAGGTGCAGTGGTTCTCGATCGCCGAAGGCCGCTTCGACAGCTTCATGGCGGCGGCCGAACGCCAGACCCAACGATCGGCGAAGAAGAAGTAGTCCGCTTCCGCGCGAGGAAAAAAACCCCGCCTCGGCGGGGTTTTTTCTTGCCTGCCGCGGCCGGCTATCGGGCCGGCTTGTCCTTGGCCGCGTCGCCCTTGTCCGCTTCGTTGTCCTCGCCGCCGAGCGCCTTGTCGAGCGCCTCTTCCATCGACTCCTCGGACTTGGCGTCCGCGGCCGGCTCGGGCGCCATGATGTTGATCTGCTCGACGTTCACGGCGGGCTTCTTCGCGAGGCCGCCGCTCACCATGTTCGGGAAGGCGATCACCAGCCCGACCATGACGACCTGCAGCACCACGAACGGCGCCGCGCCCCAGTAGATCTGGCCGGTCGTCACCTTGGCGAGTGTCCGGCCCGTGACCTTGTCGACATAGTCTTTCGCCGGCGCCACGCTGCGCAGGTAGAACAGCGCGTAGCCGAACGGCGGGTGCATGAACGAGGTCTGCATGTTGATGCTGAGCAGGATGCCGAACCAGATCAGGTCGATGCCGAGCTTTTCGGCCACCGGCCCGAGCAGCGGAATGATGATGAACGCGAGCTCGAAGAAATCGAGGAAGAAGGCGAGCACGAACACGAACAGGTTCACGACGATCAGGAAGCCGAGCTGGCCGCCGGGCAGGCTGGAGAGCAGGTGCTCGACCCAGAGATGGCCGTCCACCCCGTAGAAGGTGAGGCTGAACACGCGCGCCCCCACCAGGATGAACACCACGAACGAGGTCAGCCGGGCGGTGGTGTCCATGGCCTGGCGCATCAGGGAGAACGAAAGCCGCCGCCGCGCGATCGCCATCACCAGCGCGCCGCTCGCGCCCATCGCGCCCCCCTCGGTGGGCGTGGCCACGCCGAGGAAGATCGTGCCGAGCACGAGGAAGATCAGCGCGAGCGGCGGGATCAGCACGAAGGTGACGCGCTCGGCCATGCGCGAGAGCAGACCGAGCTTGAGACCGTGGTTGACCACCGAGGCGGCGAACGCCACGCCCACGCCGACCGCGGTCGAGAGCACGAGCAGCTCGTCGATGGGGGGCTGCGGCTCCGGGTACTTCCAGTACGCGAACGCGGTCGCGGCGATCACCGACGCGACGAACAGGACGACGAGCGACCTGGTGCCGGTCGCGCCGCTCGCCTCGCGGATGGTGCGCGCTTCCACCGGCAGCGCCGGCGCCCACGCGGGCTTGATGAGCGTGATGCCGAGGACGTAGAGACCGTAAAGCCCGGCGAGCGCGATCCCGGGAAGGAATGCGCCCGCGTACATGTCGCCCACCGACTTGCCGAGCTGGTCGGCCATGACGATCAGCACGAGCGAAGGGGGAATGATCTGCGCGAGCGTGCCCGAGGCCGCGATCACGCCCGCGGCGAGGCGCCGGTCGTAGCCGTAGCGCAGCATGATCGGCAGCGAGATCAGGCCCATCGAGATCACCGAGGCGGCGACCACGCCCGTGGTGGCGGCGAGCAGGGCGCCGACGAAGATCACCGCGAAGGCGAGCCCGCCGCGCAGCGGGCCGAACAGCTGGCCGATGGTGTCGAGCAGGTCCTCGGCCATGCCGCTGCGTTCCAGGATCAGCCCCATGAAGGTGAAGAACGGCACGGCGAGCAGCGTGTCGTTCGACATGATCGCCCACACGCGCTGCGGCAGGGCCTGGAAGAGCGAGGGCTGCAGCAGGCCCAGCTCGATGCCGAGCAGGCCGAAGAAGATCCCGCTCGCCGCGAGCGCGAAGGCGACCGGATAGCCGAACAGCATGACCACGATCAGCGACGCGAACATCAGCGGCGCGATGTATTGCACGAGGAAGGCGCTCATGCGGCCTCTCCGCGTTGCTTGCGCAGCTCCGCGGCGAGCATCTCCTCGTCGCTCGGGCCCTCGTCCTTTTCCAGCGGATCGGGAATCAGGCCCCGCAGGAAGGCGACGCGCTTGATCAGCTCGGAGAATCCCTGCAGCACGAGCAGCAGGAAGCCGCAGGGCACCATCAGCCGGCCCGGCCAGATCAGCAGGCCGCCCGCGTTGGTCGACACCTCGTGGCTGTCCCAGGCGTCCACGAACACCGGCCAGGACAGCCACATGATTACGATCGCCATCGGCAGCAGGAAGAAGATGGTGCCGAGGATGTCGATCCAGGCCTTGGCGCGCCCCGACAGGTGGCTGGTCAGGATGTCGATGCGAACGTGCTGGTTGTGCAGCAGCGTGTAGCCGGCGCAGAACAGGAACACGAACGAGAACAGGTACCACTGGATCTCCAGCCACGCGTTCGAGCTGGTGTTCAGTCCGTAGCGCACGATCGCGTTGCCGGTGCTGATCAGCACGGCGGCGAGGATCAGCCAGTACGCCAGCTTGCCTACCGCGTTGTTCAACGCATCGATGGCCCGCGACAGGCCGAGCAAACTCCGCATCATTGCGACCTCCTCCAGTACGCACGGAACCGAGTTGCGAGCGCTTTCAACGACGCCGTCACCGGTCACGGGATGAATCGCGTCCGAGTGGTCGCGCGAAAGCCGCTATAATTCAACATTTTACACGCGCGAATGCAGGTCACGCACGGTTTGCTCCGGCCCGGGGGCGGTCCCACGGCCCTCACCATCGGCAATTTCGATGGCGTGCACCGCGGCCACCGCGCGATGCTCGAGCGGGTGGTCGCGGGGGCGCGCGAGCACCGCCTGCCTTGCGGCGTGCTGACATTCGAGCCGCATCCGCGTGAGTTCTTCTCGGCGGCGACAGCGCCCAGCCGCCTGTCGCGGCTGCGCGAGAAGCTGGAGCTCATCGCCGAGGCTGGCATCGACCGCACCCACGTGCTGCGGTTCGGCGCCCGGCTCGCGGCGATGCCGGCCGAGCGCTTCGTCGAGGATGTCCTTGTGAAGGGGATGGGGGTGCGCTGGTTGCTGGTGGGCGGCGACTTTCGCTTCGGCGCGAAGCGCGGCGGCGATTTCGCGCTGCTGCAGGCGGCCGGGCGTCGCCTGGGGTTCGAAACGGAGGCGATGGCGGACGTGCTGGAAGGGCCGCAGCGCATCTCCAGCTCGGGCGTGCGCGCGGCGCTGGCCGAAGGCAAGCTGGAGGCGGCCGCGCGCCTGCTCGGGCGGCCTTACTCGATGAGCGGTCGCATCGCGCACGGCGCGAAGCTGGGCCGGACTCTCGGTTTCCCCACGGCGAACATCGTGCTGCGCCGGCGACCGCCGCTGTCGGGCATCTACGTGGTCGAGGCCGAGCTGGAGGAGACGCACCGCCAGCTGAAGGGCGTGGCGAGCGTGGGCCGGCGGCCCACGGTGCGCGAAAATGCCGCGCCGCTGCTGGAAGTGCACCTGTTCGACTGGGACGGCGATCTCTACGGCCGGCACCTGCGGGTGACGTTCCGGCACAAGCTGCGCGACGAGGAAAAGTACGACGGACTGGACGCGCTGCGCGCGGCGATCGCGCGCGACGCGGCGCAGGCGAAGGAATATTTCAGGAGCCATGGCTGACTACCGGAACACGCTGAACCTGCCCGACACGCCGTTTCCCATGCGCGGCGATCTCGCCAGGCGCGAGCCGCGGTGGGTGCGCGAGTGGAACGAAAAGGGCGTCTACCGGCGGCTGCGCGCGGCGGCGAAGGGGCGGCCGCTGTTCGTCCTGCACGACGGGCCGCCCTACGCCAACGGCGACATCCACATCGGCCACGCGGTCAACAAGATCCTCAAGGACGTGATCGTGAAATCCAAGGGCATGGCCGGGTTCGACGCGCCCTACGTCCCCGGCTGGGACTGCCACGGCATGCCGATCGAGGTGCAGATCGAGAAAAAGCACGGCAAGAACCTGCCCGCCGGCGAGACGCAGCGGCTTTGCCGCGCCTACGCCACCGAGCAGATCGCCAGGCAGAAGGCCGATTTCCAGCGCCTGGGCGTACTCGGCGACTGGGACAACCCCTACCTGACGATGGCCTACGGCAACGAGGCCGACGAGATCCGCGGCCTCGCGCAGATCCTGAAGAAGGGCTACATCTTCCGCGGCCTGAAGCCGGTCAACTGGTGCTTCGACTGCGGCTCGGCGCTCGCCGAGGCCGAGGTCGAGTACGAGGAGCGCAAGGATCCCGCCGTGGACGTGGGCTTCGGCTTCGTGGAGCGGGAGCGGGTCGCCGGTGCGTTCGCGCTGAGGTCGCTTCCGGACAAGCCCGGCTGGATCGTCGTCTGGACCACCACGCCCTGGACGCTGCCCGCCAACCAGGCGCTCAACGTGCATCCGGAAATCGACTACGCGCTGCTGGAAACCGACCGCGGCCTGCTGATCGTCGCCGACGCCATGCTCGCCGCCGGCGAGATTCCCGAGGCGACCGAGGAGGAGTTCGACGCGCTGGCGATGCCGCGGCTGCTCGCGCGCTACGGCGTCAAGGTCTGGAAGTGCATCGGCAAGGCGAAGGGGCGTTCGCTCGAGCACATCCGCTTCCGGCATCCTTTCTACGAGCGCGACGCGCCCGTGTACCTGGGAGACTACGTCACGCTCGATGCCGGCACCGGGATCGTCCATTCGGCGCCGGCCTACGGCGTCGAGGACTTCGAGTCCTGCCGCCGCTACGGCATGAAGGACGACGAGATCCTCGCGCCGGTGACGGGCGAGGGCCGCTTCGCCGCGTCGCTGCCGCTCTTCGGCGGGCTGTCGATCTGGGACGCCAACGCGAAGATCGTCAGGCTGATGCAGGAAAAGGGCGTGCTGTTCGCCGTGGACTGGAAGCACGCGCACAGCTACATGCACTGCTGGCGGCACAAGACGCCGGTGATCCTGCGCGCCACCGTGCAGTGGTTCGCGGGCATGGACGAGGTTCCCGGCTACGGCGGCGCCGGAGGGGTGACCCGTCCCGCCGAGACGCTGCGCGCCACGGCGCTGCGCGGCATCGAGGCGACCGAGTTCTTTCCCGCCTGGGGCAAGGCGCGCCTGCACGGCATGATCGCCAACCGCCCGGACTGGACGCTGTCGCGCGCGCGCCAGTGGGGCGTGCCGATGCCGTTCTTCGTGCACAGGGAGACGGGGGCGCTGCACCCGCGCACGCTCGAGCTGATGGAGGAGGTCGCGCGGCGCGTGGAAGCGGGCGGCATCGAGGCCTGGCAGACGCTGGCCGCCGGCGACCTGCTCGGCGCGGAGGCCGCGCAGTACGAGAAAGTGAAGGACACCATCGACGTCTGGTTCGACTCGGGCTCCACGCACTTCACCGTGCTGCGGCGCTCGCACGCGGCCGAGGGCGCGTTTCCGGCGGACCTCTACCTCGAGGGCTCGGACCAGCACCGCGGCTGGTTTCATTCGTCGTTGCTGGTGTCGTGCATGATGAACGGCGTGCCGCCCTACAAGGGCCTGCTCACGCATGGCTTCGTGATCGACATGGAAGGCCGCAAGATGTCGAAATCGAAGGGCACCGGCATGGCGCCGCAGCAGATCTGCGACACGCTCGGCGCCGACATCCTGCGCCTGTGGGTGGCGAGCTCGGATTACTCGGGCGAGCTGGCGATCTCCGGCGAGATCCTCAAGCGCGTCGTGGAGAGCTACCGGCGCGTGCGCAACACGCTGCGCTTCCTCTTCGCCAACACCTCCGACTTCGACCCGGCGAGGCACGCCGTGCCCGCCGCCGAAATGACCGAGATCGACCGCTACGCGCTCGCGCTGCTGGAGCGCATGCAGGCCGAGGCGGCGGCCGACTACGCGCGCTACCAGTTCCACCTGGTCGCGCAGCGGCTGCAGGGTTTTTGCTCCGAGGAGCTGGGCGGCTTCTACCTCGACATCCTCAAGGACCGGCTCTACACGAACGGCGCGGGGTCGCGCGCGCGGCGCTCGGCGCAGACCGCGCTCTGGCACATCGCGCACAGCATCGTGCGGCTGATGGCGCCGATCCTCAGCTTCACCGCCGAAGAAGCCTGGCAGGTGCTCGCCGGCGGCGGGCCGGCGCCCGAAGGCGCTCGCGCGGGCAGCATTTTCGAGGAGCTCTGGCACCGCATCCCGGCGCACGGCCTGGATTCCTCGGTGCTCGAAGCCTGGGGGGCGGTGCGCCAGTTCCGTGAAACCGTCGCCAAGCGCATCGAGGTGAGGCGCGAGGCCAAGGACCTGGGATCCTCGCTGGAGGCCGAGCTGGATATCGTCGCGCACGGCGCGCTTTTCGACGCGCTCGAGCGCCTGGGCGACGAGCTGCGCTTCGTGCTCATCACCTCGCGCGCCAGCCTGCGCCGCGCCGAGGGCGGGGCCACCGAGATCATCGTGCAGCCGAGCAGCGCGCCGAAGTGCGCTCGCTGCTGGCATTACCGCGCGGACGTGAATGGCGCGGGGCTGTGCGGCCGCTGCGAGAGCAACCTCGAGGGGCCGGGCGAGACGCGCCGCTATGCCTAGCCGGGCGCGCTGGTACCTGCTCGCGCTGGCGGTCGCGGCCGCCGACTACGCGAGCAAGCTCGCGGTGCTTGCGAGCCTCGCGCCCGGGGAAAGCCGCGCGCTGGCGCCGTTCTTCAACCTGGTGCTGGTCTTCAACAGGGGCGCCGCCTTCAGCTTCCTCGCCGGCGCGGACGGCTGGCAGACGCTGCTGTTCGCCGCGATCGCCGTCGTCGCCGCGATCGTGGTCAGCGCCCTGATCCACCGCAATCCGGAGAAGCGGCTGTTCTGCGGAGGCCTCGCCCTCATCCTCGGCGGCGCGCTCGGCAACCTGCATGA
This sequence comes from Burkholderiales bacterium, assembly GCA_020845995.1. Classification (GTDB taxonomy): domain Bacteria; phylum Pseudomonadota; class Gammaproteobacteria; order Burkholderiales; family SG8-39; genus RBG-16-66-20. Next base: position 14,090 of record JADLES010000150.1, read on the forward strand.
CCGGCTGGTCTACGGCAAGGTGGTCGATTTCCTGGATTTTCACGCCGCGGGCTGGCACTGGCCCGCGTTCAACGTCGCCGACTCGGCGATCACGCTGGGCGCCGGCATCCTCATCGTGGAGAGCTTCCTGCACGACCGGCAGGCGGGCGATGAAAAGCGCGGCGGCTGAAAAGGACCTGGCGCTGCTGCTGCGCGCGCTCGCGTTCGCGGCGCACAAGCACCGCGACCAGAAGCGCAAGGACGCCGCCTATGCGCGCAAGCCCTAGAATAGCGGCCATGGAAGTCCTGCTTGCCAACCCGCGCGGTTTCTGCGCCGGCGTCGAGCGCGCCATCGAGATCGTCGAGCGCGCGCTCGAGCGGCACGGCGCGCCGATCTACGTGCGCCACGAGATCGTGCACAACAAGTTCGTGGTCGCCGACCTGCGCACGAAAGGCGCGGTGTTCGTCGAGGAGCTGGACGAGGTGCCGCGCGGCAGCACCGTGATCTTCTCGGCGCACGGCGTGTCGCGGCAGGTGCGCGAGGACGCCGAGGCGCGCGGGCTGAAGGTGTTCGACGCCACCTGCCCGCTGGTGACCAAGGTGCACGTCGAGGTGGCCAAGATGCTGCGCGAGGGCTACGAGATCGTCATGATCGGCCACCGCGGCCATCCCGAGGCCGAGGGCACGATGGGGCAGGCCGCGGCCGGCATGCATCTCGTCGAGACCGCGGAGGACGTGGCGCGTCTCGAAGTGCGCGATCCCGGCCGCGTCTCCTACGTCACCCAGACCACCCTGTCGGTGGACGACGCGGCGCAGATCGTGGCGGCGCTGCGCGCGCGCTTCCCGCAGATCCGCGGGCCCAAGCGCGACGACATCTGCTACGCGACGCAGAATCGCCAGGACGCGGTCAAGTTCCTGGCGCCGCGCTGCGACGTGGTGATCGTGGTCGGCTCGCCGAACAGCTCGAACTCGAACCGGCTGCGCGAAGTCGCCGAGAACATGGGCGTGGACGCCTACATGGTCGACAGCGCCGCGGACCTGCGGCCGGAGTGGATCGCGGGCAGGCCGCGCGTCGGCGTCACCGCCGGCGCCTCCGCCCCGGAGGTGCTGGTCAACGCGCTGATCGAGCGGCTGCAGGAGCTGGGCGCGAGGAGCGTGCGCCCGCTCGAGGGCGCCGCCGAGCACGTCGTCTTCACGCTGCCGCGCGAGCTGGCGGCGCGGCGTTAGCCTGGTCGGGCAGCCCGGCGGCCCGCGCCTGCGGGCCGCTGGCCCCCCGCCAGCTTACGGGACCAGCTCCCGCCACATCACGCGCTTGCCGGCGAAGGCCGCCGCCGACGCCTTGAACTGCACGTCCGGCTGGATGGTGGGCGTCGGGTTGGTCGAAGTCACCACCTCCACCACGGGCTTGCCGGCGATGAACAGCACGTTGATGCCGACAAGCGTCGAGTCGTACTTGACGCCCGCCAGCCCCGGCGCCGGGTTGACGGCGCCGCCCGTGAGGAAGTCGAAGAAATTCAGCCAGCCGAAGCCGCCGGGCGAGCAGGCGGTCGCCGAAGGCACGATCGAGGGCACCAGCAGCGTGCCTTCGACCAGCTTGGCATCGATATTGACGCGCTCGCGCGAATCCGGCAGGTCGACGAACCAGCCCAGGTTGGTGCCGAAGTTCACCGGGTTGACGCCGGTCACCGTGGCGCTGGCGGAGGCCGCAGACAGGCGCGTGGCGGTGCCATCCGGGTTGTTGATGAGGTATTGCTGCACCATGAGGGTCGAGGTGCGCGGGTTGACCAGCGTCGTGCTCGCATCGTCGTCCTTGATGGCGTACTGGGTCTGCGTCGGCGTGGTGGTCAGGTCCGACTGCTCCAGGTACTTGCCGGTGCCGATGAACACCACGCGCTTGCCCTGGATCACGCCGAGGATCGGCGTGGTCATGATCGGCTGGCGGACGGTGCCGGCGGTGTCGGAGTACAGCTCCGCCAGCTTGAAGGCGCTGCCGGTGCCGATCGCCGCGGCGGCCCCGGAATTGATGTCGAAGCGCCACAGGTTGCCCTGCAGGTCGCCGCCGTAGACGTAGCTCGCGCGGTTGCCGCCGGGCTCGGCGTTGAAGCCGGCGATCTTCCCGAGCCCGCTCGGGTTCGCGGCCGAGCCCACGCCGGTGGAGATCTTGGCCATGATCGCGCCGGTGCCCGCGTTGAGCACGTACAGGTAGCCCTTGCCGTCCCCCGCCGGCGAGTTCGCCACGAAGCTGCCCGCCACCTTGACCGGGCTGTCGGCGCCATTGTCGTAGCCCGAGGACACCAGCACCACCCAGGTGCCGTCGGCCTTGCGCGTCACCACCGGCTGGCCGAAGGTGAAACCGAGGTCGTCGTCTGTCGCCACGCCGATCCCGGCGCTGGTGGTGAATTCCCACAGCAGCTTGGGGTCTTCCGGATCGGTGATGTCGAGCGCGTAGTAGCCGCGCCCGCCGGCGTTCAGGCCGGCCACCACGATCGTCCGCCAGTCCGGGTCCGTGGAGGAGACGCCGGTATGGGGATTGTTGCATCGGGCCACGCAGATGTCGGTGGTGATCGGGCTGCCGTTGACGTAGTTCGTGTGCTTGTCGGCGTATTGCTTGTCCGCGAGCTTCCACAGGTTGGGGATCACCATGCTGGGAACGTAGGCCCAGCGCTCCCTGCCGGCGGGGAGGGTGGGGACCCCATCGGAGGAAAAGGCATGCAGCATGCCGTCGTTGGTGCCCATGTACACCGTGCCGGGGCGGCTTGCCTTCGCGGCCTTGAACCCCGTCGTCGCTTCCGAGTAGCCGGGGTACGGATAGCTGAAGATGGGCGCGCCGATGAAGGCGGGCTGCGATTCCAGCGCATCGCCGATGACCGCTTCGCGCAGGCGGTAGAACTGCTGGTCGGCGGCCACCGTCGTGCGCGTCTCGTGACCGTGCGCGCCGCGCAAGAACTTCATCAGGTTGTCGCCGTGCGCGCTGGAGCGCATGTTGTTGGCGAGCGGCGTGACGTCGGAGGCGAGCGGCCACTGGCTCAGGCCGGCGAGCAGCGCGGCATCGAAAAACTGCGGATTGGCGGCGCGGTAGGCGAGATTGAAATCGGTGAGCATATTGCCCGGCGAGGCGCCCGCGGAGGTCAGGATTTTGCGGTCGTCGCCGATCGCGCTCACCCTGGCGTTCATGGTGCCGGTGCAGGCGGTCGCCATCGGCACCTTGCAGTCGGTGCCGTCCAGCGTGCCGCCGGGGCAGATCGTGGAGCTCGGCGTCGAGCAGAAATAGCTGGTGGTGTCGCCGGCGGTTTCGGCGACGATGACACTGGGCGAGGAGCAGGTGCCGGCGGCGACGTTCTCCAGGCACCAGTCCGCGTTCTCGTTGACCACGCCGGTGTCGGTGTTGATGCCGCGCGCTTCCAGGTTGCCGGTCCACTTCTGCGTCGTGTAGCTGGCGACGAACGCCTGGTTGTTGCCGGCCACCGGGTTGAGCGTGCTGGTGGCCGCCGCCGCGGCGGCGCCGATCTTCGACTTGATGCTGACCAGGGCGTTGCCGAGACCGTTGGCGAGCGAGGTCGGGTCGGTGGCGCTGAAATAGGCGCCGCGCCCGTTGACCGCGGCGTGCCACAGGTCGTCGGTGGTCTCGGGCGAGCCGCTGCTGGGGACCGGCCAGGTGCACACCGTGCCCGCGGCCTGCCAGGAGCAGACTCCGCCCGCGCCCGTCGAGATGCTGCCGAGCTTGACGGCGAGGAAATCCCCGGTGGTGTCGGTGAGGTAGCTGGGCGAGTAGATCATCCTGCCGCGCACCCCCAGGCCGAGCGTGAAGGTGGTCATGTGCTGCTGCGTGTTGTTGTCCGCGCCGCTGATGAACACGTTGTTCTCGCACACGTCGGCGCCGAGCGCGCCGGTGCAGTTGCCGCGCGACTCGTCGCGCAGGTCGGTCTGGTAGTAGTACATGGCGACATCGGCGAGCGTGTTGGAGACGCCGCCCGTGGCGCCCACGGTCTCCACGCTGCTTTGCAGCACCCCCGCCGTCGGGCTGGGGATCTCGCCCGAGGTGATGCAGGTGAGCGGCGAGGTCTGCACGGCCGCGCCGTCGTTCGTCCAGTTGGTGGGCGAGCAGTTCGCCGCCGCGGTGCTGGTGGAGCAGCTGCCGACCTGCCCGGTTTGCGTCTGCGGCTGCTTGCCGGTCCCGCAAGATCCCTGGCTGCCGGTACGTCCGAAGGCGGTGCGCGTATAAATCTTCTGGAAGGTGGTCGCGGCCTGCGCGCCGTCGTTGAAGGGCCGCCCCGCCACGCCGTCGACCTGGCCGACCGCGTTGTTGCTGAGGTCGTAGGTATTGGGGCCGTTCCAGTAGCCGTCGGTGGAGAGGATGGTGAAGTTCTGCTGGCAGGAGTACTGGACCGGATCGGGCGGCGAGACGCCGTTGAAGTTCGAGGTGGTGGTGGTCTTGACGAACGCCGAGGGGTTGAAGGTCATGCCGCCGCCGTCGTCGCCGACGACGGGCGTCTGGCCGAGCGCGCTGGCGGGACCGCGGATGGTGATCACCGCGCCCGAGGCGCTGGCGCCGTAATCGGTGATTTCCTTGGCGTTGATCTGGTTGGCGATGCGCTGCGCGACGAGCGAGGTGCTGTTGACCGGGATCGTCGGCCCCTGCAGCGTTTCGAAGCCGCCCACCGTGACGCTGTCCACCCCGGTCGAGCCGCCGCCGCCGACCGTGATGGTGGCGGTGTAGGTGTCGACCGTGCCGAACCTGTGCGCGTAGTACTGCCCGGTCCGCGACAGGATCTCGCGCAGGGGCGTCGAGTTGTTGGCAACCGACTGGTAGAGCTTGGTGTACCAATTGGTCTTGTGCGCGCCGCTGAAGGTGTCGACCGTGAGAAAGCCCGGCGAGACGTTGTTGTTCATGGTGGCGAAGCCGACGCGGAACTGGTCGGTGACGTTCTGGAACGCGAGCCCCGTGCCGGTCTTCATCATCAGCATGCGGTGGCTGTAGTAGCTGTACCAGTTGGCGAAGTTCTGCAGCTGCGCCGGATCGCTCTCGGGGAACGGCTGGGTGCTGAAGTTCATCGCCGGGGGCACCGCCGCCGAGGCGGTGATCACGGGGGTCAGGTTCGAGGCCGAGCTCGGGCCGGTGATCGTCACCGTGGTGCCCGACACTGTCGCCGAGAAGCCGGTGATGCCGCTGGCGGCATTGATCTGGGTCCTGATGTCGGCCGCGAGCAGGCCGGTGGTGGCCCCGGTTGCGCCCAGGGGGACGATGTTCGTGCCGCCTACCATGATGCTGCTCACCGTGGTGGGGTTGTTGACGGTGGCCCACGACTGCACGGGGGTGAAGGTGGCGCTGCCGTTGCTCATGGCGAAAATCAGGTCCTTGGGCGCTGGGAGCGTCGTCGGGTCGGGGCTGCCGGAGCCGTTCCAGGTGAGGGTGATGAGGTTGGTGTCCGCGCCCGTCCCCCGGGTGGCGGTGTAGCCGCCCACGTCGCAGTTGCCGGTGGCGCCCCCCGTGCACTTGTTGATGCTGGCGGCGATCCGCGCCGCGAACTCCGAGTCGCGGGCCAAACCGAAAGCCAGCGAGCCGAGAGTGACGGCGGTGCACCCGGCGCACGGGCTCGGAATGCTCGCGCTGGAGACGGTCGTGTACGCCGCGATGTCGGTCGCGTCGTCGGAGAGGTCGATGTCGCCGATGCGCGCGCCGCTGCTCGTGTTGGTCACCCGGAATTGGAGGGTGGAGCCGGCGCCGCCGCCGCCCAGCACGGTGATGGTGGTGGTGGGAACGGACGCCAGGCGCCGCAGCGTGAACACACCGCTGCCCGGCGCCACGCCGATGTCGCTGTTGCATTCCCGGTAGAACAGGCTGCTCGTGTCGAAGTAGTTCTTCTGCGCGGCGCTGGTCTGGGTGCCGGTATAGGTGTAGTAGAACGCCGCCTGCGAGGTAAGGCTGATGCCGGAGTCGCCCGAGCCGCTGCCGCCCGTGAACTGGCTGTTCAGGTTGCGCGTGCCCGCGCCGGTGTTGTAGCCGTTCCGGTAGGCGGCGGTGAACGTGGTGGGCGTGGCGTTGAGCGGGCTGCCGTCGGCCTTGACCGGCGGGTCGTAGACGATGGCCGGGTTGTAATAGACGCCGTTGCAGTGGTTGGAGTGAAAGCCGTACTCGACGCCGTTGAAGTCCTGCGCCTCGTTCGGCATGTAGTCCCAGGCCATGGAGCCGGAATCGTCCAGGATGAACATCAGGTTCGGCTTGACCGTGGTCGTGGTCGACGTCGCCATCGGCGAGGTCGCCAGCTCGACGGCCGCGCCGAACGCCGGCTGCGGCTGCGCGAGCGCGCTCAGCCCGGCGGCGGCGAGCGCGAGTGCGTTCTGGAGGAAGCGGGACGTCGTGCGGCGATTCGGCTGGCGTTTCATGGCTGCACCTAGTAGACAGTGGTTTGCAGGTAGCTCCGGGTGTTCTTCGGCCCGTCGACGCGCGTGGTCACGCGCAGCTGCGGGGTCTGGCCGGCGGAGGGGCAGCCCGGCCCGTTGCAGATTTCCTGCGGCAGCGGGATGTTCTGCTTGTTGTTGTCCACCGCCGCCGCGCTGTACAGGCATTCCGCGTCGCGGGCCGCCACGCCGGAGAGCCGGCACATGCGCTGGATGATGTAGCGGATGCTGTTGCCGCTCGCGTCGGTGCCGACGAGGACGCTGTCGTTGTTGTCCCAGTTGAACCGGCTGCCGCTGGTGGCGGTCAGGCTCTTGGCCGGGTCAAGGCTCGCGAAGTATCCCGCCGCGCCGTTGTCGACGTTGAACAGGTGCGTGGCGTCCGTGAGGACGTTCTTCGCCGATTCCGCCGCCTGCACGCCCGCGAGGTAGGTGATGGCGGCCTCGGTGCCGCCGTCGGCGGAGCGCGTGGCCGACTGCTGGAAGGCGAGGTTGCCGGCGATCAGGGTGGCGGTATCCACCGAGCGCACCAGCATCACGGCGGCCAGCATGATCGCGACCATGCAGATCAGCGCGAAGAACAGGGCCACGCCGCGCTGCCGGGAGCGGGGGCGTGCCGGCGAGACTCGTGCGGGGACGGTCATAGGGTGTCCTTGGCCCAGATCACGTTGCGCAGCGGAATGATGGTTTCGAAGACGCGGTAGCGGTACCTGTCCCAGTTGGCGTCTGCCGGGCTGAGGTCGACCGCCGGCGCGGGCGAGGCGGAACTGCCTTCCCATGCGCACAGCCCGGTCGCCGGGGCCGCGGTGATGGAGCTGCAGGCCGCGGTGACCGCGCTCAATTCGGCCTTGGGGTTGCGTGCGATCACCGCGAGCCGGATTGCCTTGATCCGGTTGCGGTTGGCGACCGTGGGCGCGGCCCAGGTGCCGCCGCTCGGGTTCACCCATTGCGTGACCTGGTTGGAGTTGGCCGAAGCCGACACGCCATACTGCGCCTGCAGGTTGACGACCCCCACGACGCTGGGCGTCGTGCCGGTCACCACGCCCTTGACCGTCGAACCGTCGCTCACGCCGTCGACCCGGACGGTGCGGTCGAGGTCGCCGGTGGCCGGGTTCACCGCATAGGTGACCTCGATCCAGCTGCCGAGGCAGGCAATGTTGGCGCCGGGGCCGACGATGGCGCCGTTGGCCGGCGTGATCGAGATCGGCGAAACGCCCGCCGCCGACACGGCGCTCGCCGTGGACATGGCGCAGTTCCCGGCCGAGGTGGCCAGGGTGACGTCGCCGACCTGGCAGCCCAGGTTGCTCGCCACGGTCGCGGCGGCGCCGACCATCGCGGTGATCTGGCTTACCGCGCCGGCCATCTGCGAGCTGGCGTAGCGGATAGTGATCCTGTCGCTCGCGGCGCTTACGCCGGCAACCGCCGCCACCTCGGTGATGCCGATCGGCGCGATGCCGGTGATGCCCATGCCCCCGAAGGTGGCCGTGGAGCACTCCAGCGCCGAGTCGGTGTGCGGCAGCAGGCCGTAGCCGGCCAGCTGCACGTCGCGCGCGATGCTGTGGAGCGCGATGCCGCCGTTGGTCTGCGCGTCGGCCGAGCCGGTGGTCGAGCGCCGCTGCGCCTCGAACAGGCTCATGACCTGGGTGATGATCAGCACCGAGAGCAGGCCCAGCGCCATGCCGATCATCAGCTCGATCAGGGTGAATCCGGCCGCGAACGAGCGCGAGCGTCCGAGCATCGCATGCATGGCATCAGCCCCCGGTGATGAACGCAGTGGTGGTGAAATTGCGCGTGGTCGCGTCCGGACCAGGCTGCTGCCAGGTGACGGTCACCTGGTACTGGCCGGCGGCCACCTGGGCCACGGTCCGGCGGCCCGCCGGCAGCAGCGCGGAGATGTCGGTGTTGGCTTCCACCTTGTTGATGGCATTGGCGGGATCCGCCCACATTTCCCCGATCCTCGCCTGCGCGATATAGCTCGCATCGGCGCGGTACTTGGCGTCGGCGGTGCTCTTGATCATGGTCGCCTGCAGGCCGACGATGGCCAGCACGCCCACCGAAAAGATGAGGATGGCGATCAGGACCTCGATGAGGACGACGCCCTCCTGCGGGCCTCCAGAAGCCTGGCGATGGCGCATGGCGGTCCTCATGGCGTGCATCCGCGCAGATTGACGGGGTAGTTGGGCAGGCTGGGGTCGCACACCCGCGCGTTGCCGCCAGCACCGATCTCGACGCGCAGGCTCTGGGTGCCGCCGGACGCCGACGCATTCAGACTGACCCGGCGGAGGGTCTGCGAGGCATCCGCGTTGGCGACGACCTGCCCGAGGCTGTTGAAGGTGACGGTGGTTGCGGCGGTGGCGAGGTCCGACGCAACCGCGCTCAGCACGACATTCGGCGAACCATCCGTGCTCGAGCGGGAATCGATCGGCGGGTCGCTCGACACCGGCTTGGTGACGTAGTCCACGGTCCACGAGGACCCGGCGCCAAGCGCGAACTGGACCGGGGCGTTGCGCGCCACCGCTTCCGCGCGCGCGCGCTGCAATCCGTTCGAGACCGATTCGGCGGCGACCCGGACTTCGTAATTCCGCAGCATGTCGCGGAACGCGGGCAGGCCGACGGTCATCAGAATGGCCATGATCGTGATGGTGACCATCAGTTCCATCAGGGTGAAGCCCGCGGAGGTCCTCGCCGCTGCGATGCGGGTCAGCACGAGCCCTTCTTTCTGGATATCCAGCAGCTGGCCGGCATGCTGGCGGCCGCATAATCCGCCGGCGCCGCGGTGGTCTGCCTCACGTTGTTCTGGTTGATCGTGAGCGTCCACTCCGACATGCTGCCGGTGCCCTGCGCGGAGATGGTGTAGGCGCTCGCCGAGGCGCCGCTGACCGCGTAGGTGAAGTACTTGGTGGCGGTGGGCGCCGGCCCGCCCACGTACGTGCGGTTGTCCTGGAAGAACTGCTCCATCTTGATGCGGCCGTCGCTCAGCGCGGAGGTGGCCTCCGGGAGCTTGGCGCGGATCGCGTAGTCGTTGTAATAGTTGATCCCCACGGCGGCGAGAATGCCGATAACCGCCACCACCGTCAGCAACTCAAGCAGGCTGAAGCCGTTCGCTCGATGCATGGTCCGTTTTCTCCCTTGTGGATCCGCCGCCTCGGCTTTGCGTTCGTGGTGGGATACTAGCCTGCCGCCGATGACCGTAAAGCGCCGACGACGAAAGGTCGATTTGCTCGCATGAGCGGCCTCCGGCGCGTTAATTTGTTCACGCTTTTGCGCTCTGACGCGGGCGCAGCGGCCGCCGGCGGCGCGACGTCGTGGGGCCGGCTGTATGCGGCGCTTGCGCTTTCCTGCCTGCTACATGCGGCGATTTTCTTCCTCCCCTACTTCGGCGCGAGCGCCGCGACCGCGCATCGGCTGGGCGTGCGCAGCGCGAAGACGGAAGGGCCCGCGCGCATCCTCGAAGTGCGGCTGGAGCCCGCGCGCGGACCTGCCGCTGCCCTGGATGGCGTTTCCGACCAGGCCTCGAGCCTGGCGAACGCGCCGGGGCGCCCCGATGCCGCCGACAAGCCCGCGCCGCCGCGGCGGCCCGCGCGCGGCATCGACGTGGCCCCGGTTCCTGCGCCGGTTTTCTATTCCGCCGACCAGCTCACCAGGAGGCCAGAGCCGACCGCGCAGCCCGATCTCCACGTGCCGCGAAAAATCGCGCGATTGGTGGTCGGCGCCGTCTCGCTCAGGCTCTGGATCGACGAATTCGGCAACGTGGTCTCGGTCGAGGTGACGAAAAGCAACGTGCCGGCGACGGTATCCGACCTCGCGGTGGAGGCCTTCCGCGGGACCCGGTTCAAGCCGGGCGAGATCGAGGGACGCAGCGTGCGTTCCCGGATCGACGTGGACGTGATCTACGATCCGCGCCTGACGCGGTCTTGAGACGCCGGCCGCGCGCCCTGGCGGACACCGGCGACGGGGGAGGGGTACAATCCCGTTCCACGCAAAAAAATGGCGTGCCCCGGATTGCTGATGTAGCTCAGCTGGTAGAGCAACTGATTCGTAATCAGTAGGTCGCCCGTTCGATTCGGGCCATCAGCACCAGAACACGCACGACCCTATATGGCAGCGCGGATCCTGGTGGTGGACGACGACGAGAGCCTGTGCGAGCTGCTGCGCATGCATCTCGCCGCGGCGGGCTACGAGGTGAGCACCGCCTACGACGCGATCAGCGCCGGCTACCAGGTCCTGAAAAGCCCGCCCGACCTCCTGTTGACCGACGTCAACATGCCGCACATGGATGGCTTCGAGTTCGTCGCCGCGCTGAAGGCCGACAGCACGCTGCCGAACATCCCGGTGATCTTCCTCACCTCGGTGGAGGACGGCGATCATCGCGGCAAGGAACTGGGCGCGGTCGGCTACCTCACCAAGCCCGTGCGCGCCGACCGGCTGCTGGAGATCGTCGCCCAGCACGTGCCGGGCGGGGCGATTCCCATCGGCTGACACCGTGCCGCGGCCGGCGGCGCGAAGCCGCCCGGCCGGTCAGGGGCAGGTCCGGACTTCGGTTCCCGGAAACGCCTGCGCGGTCTCGCGCAGTCTCGCGAGCAGCGCCGCGTCGGCGCCACGCACCTGCAACCAGATTTTCGACACCGGCGTGTCGCGCTCGCCGGTCTGGGCGCTGCGCACGCCCTTGCCCTTCAGCGCTTCCAGCCGGCTCCTGGCGGCGTCCTCGCTGCTGAAGATGCCGAGCGACACCGCCCAGCGCCACTTGCCTTCTTCTTGCATCACGAAGTAGTCGTCGACGCCGAGCGCCTTTAGCTCCGCGGTCTTCTTGAGGGCGGCCGCGCGGCTGCCTTGCGGCGGGATGAAGACCCACCAGCCGGCCGTTTCTTCGCTGCGGCGCTGCCCGAGCCGTGCGCCGAGCGCAAGCGGCGCCAGCGCCTGCTCGGCCTTGGACGCCTCGGCAAGCGCGAAACCGCCCCATTCGCTGCAGGCGAGGGCAGCGGCGGGCGCGGGGGCGGCGGGCGCGGGGGTGGCGGGTGCGGAGGCGGCGGGTGCGGAGGCGGCGGGTGCTGCGGCGGATTGGGGCGCCGACGGTGCGGGAGCCGGCGCGGGCTTCGCGGCCGCCGCCGGGGCCGGCGGCTCGCGGTCGCGCAGCAGACGGATCGCTTCCGGGCGCACCTGCCGTCGCGCGGGCTCGGGGTCCGCGACGCTGTCGGCGGGCGAGAAATGCACGAACCAGGCGAGCAGCGCGAGGTTTGCCGCGACCAGCAGCAGGAAGACAAGCCTCACGACGGGTCCTGGTCGGCCGCGCCGATGCGCGCCAGGCCCTCGAGCACGAGGTTCTCGACGTACCGGCAGGGCAGGTCGAGCCGCTCGATCAGCGCGGGGCCGCCGCCGCCCGATACCAGGCAGGCGCCGTCCGGATTCATGCTGCGGTGCATCCGCTCCACCGCCCCCGCCTGCGCGTGCCGGCAGCCGGTTTCGATCGCATCGGCGGTGCTGCGCGGGGTTGCCACGAAGCGCCCCTCCTGCAGGGGCAGCCGCCCCGTGTGTTCGTGCAGGACGTAGCGCATGAGATCGATGCCGGGCAGGATCAGGCCGCCGGTGAACTCGCCGCGCGCGTTGAGCGCATCGACGGTCGTGCAGGTGCCCGCGTTGATCACCAGGCAGGCGCGCAGCGGCTCGAGGGCGCGCGCGGCGATCAGCGAGGCCCAGCGGTCCGGGCCGAGCAGCTCGGGCCGCTCGTAGAGGCTGCGCACGCCGCAGCGCTCGCGCTCGCCGCGCACCCACTCGGGTTCGGCCTCGAAGATGCTGGTCCAGTTCACGATCAGCTGGTGGGCGCCTTCGCCGGCGACGTTCGAGATCAGGATCCGCGACGGGTTCTCGTGCGTCGCCGAGAACGGGTTGATATGGTCGCTGGAGGCGGCGAACTCGATCAGCGAGACGTTGGCGATGCTCGACCAGCCGCCCGCGCCATTGAGCTTCGTGTCGTACCAGCCCCATTTCACGCGCGAATTGCCGGCGTCGATGGCGAGAATCATGCCGCCTTCTCCAGGGGCGGCGCGCAGGTTCTTTCCCAGTCCGCGAGCACGCGCAGCACGCCTCGCGCCACCGCGCCGATGAGCGCGTTGCGCGACGCCGGGCGCCGCAGCACCTCGTCCAGCGCCGCCACGCCCCGGCCCAGGCGCGCGGCCAGCCGCGGCTGCGCGCGGCAATTGATGCCGATGCCGACGATCACCACGCTCGCCGGGGCGGACAGCCGCGCCGCGGCCGCCGTCCCGGCGCGAGCCGCGGGCCAGGACTCGACCAGGATGCCGCCGAGCTTGCGGCGCTTCACCATCAGGTCGTTCGGCCATTTCAGCGTCACGCCCCGCGCGCCGAGCCCGCGCAGCGTTCGCGCCGAGGAGATTCCGAGCGCGATCGACAGCCCGGCGAGCTCGCGCTGCTCGCAGGCTACGTGCCGGCGGATCGAAAAAGTCGCGCCGGCGCCGCGCGCCGAGCGCCAGCGCCGTCCGTGCCGCCCGCGGCCCGCCGTCTGCAGCTCCGCGGCGAGCAGCAGCGGTCCGGCCGTCCGCTCGCCGCGCAACAGCGCGCTGGTGGAGGTGCAGCGTTCGACGACGCGCACTTCGGCTCCGGGCACGCGGATGCTCGCGGCGGACAGGCGATCCATGCGCGCGATTTTACGTGCCGGCGGCGGCCGGGGCCGGCGCGGGCGCGCCGAAGGCGAAGCCGCGGCCGGGCGCGGCCTCGAAGAGCGCCCGGGTGTACTCGTGCCGCGGCCGCAGGAAGATCTCCTCGGCCGGGCCGACCTCGACCACGCGCCCCTGCGACATCACCGCCACCTGGTCGCAGACCTGCGCGGCGACGCGCAGGTCGTGCGTGATGAACAGCATCGCGAGCTCGAGGCGGGTGCGGATCTCCTCCAGCAGCTGCAGCACCTGCGCCTGCACCGAAACGTCGAGCGCCGAGACCGCCTCGTCGGCGACCAGCAGCTCCGGCTCCATGGCGAGGGCGCGCGCGATGCAGATGCGCTGGCGCTGGCCGCCGGAAAACTGGTGCGGAAAGCGCGCGAGCGCCGAGGGTTCCAGGCGCACCAGCTCGAGCAGCCGGCGCGCGCGCTCGAGCGCCTCGGCGCGCGGCAGGCCGTAGTTGAGCGGACCTTCGATGATCGCCTCGCCCACGGTCCGGCGCGGATTGAGCGAGCGGTACGGATCCTGGAACACGATCTGCACCTTGCGCCGGAGCGGGCGCAGCGCCGCCGCGCCCAGCCCGGCGATGTCGGCGCCGTCGATGCGGATCTCGCCCGCGGTGGGGTCGATCAGGCGCACGATGCAGCGCGCCACGGTGGACTTGCCCGAACCCGATTCGCCGACGATGCCGAGCGTCTGGCCGCGGCGCAGCTCGAGGTTCACGTCCTCGGCCGCGCGCACCGCGCGCGCCGGCCCGAACCAGCCGCGCTCGGCGTAGGTCTTGGCAAGACCCCGGGTCCGCAGCACCACGGGTGCGTCCGCGGCCGCCCGGCGGCCGTGCGGCTGCAGCGTGGGCACCGAGCCGATCAGCATTCGCGTGTAGTCGTGGCGCGGCGACTTGAGGACTTCGTCGCGGGTGCCCAGCTCGACGAGCTCGCCCATGCGCAGCACCGCCACCCGGTGCGCGATTTCCGCCACCACGCCGAAATCGTGCGTGATGAAGAGCACGCCCGTGCCGTGCCTTTTCTGCAGATCGAGAATCAGCTTCAGGATCTGCGCCTGCGTGGTGACGTCGAGCGCGGTGGTCGGCTCGTCGGCGATCAGCAGCGCCGGATCGAGCACCAGCGCCATGGCGATCATGATGCGCTGGCGCTGGCCGCCCGAGAGCTGGTGCGGGTAGGAAGCCAGCATGCGTTCGGGATCGGGCAGGGCGACTTCGCGGAGAACGCCGAGGGTCTTTCCCCTTCGGGCGGCCGCGGACAGGTTCGTGTGGAACCGCAGGACCTCGTCGATCTGGTCTGCGCAGCGCATCACGGGGTTCAACGCCGTCATCGGCTCTTGGAAGATCATCGACATGCGCGTCGCGCGCAGCTCGCGCAGGCGGTTTTCGGGCGCGCGCGTGATGTCCTCGCCTTGCAGCGAGATCGCGCCGCCCTTCAGGGGGAGCGTTTTCGGCAGCAAGCCCATCACGCTCTGCGCGATCACCGACTTGCCCGAGCCCGATTCGCCGACCAGGCAGACGATCTCCTGCGCGCCGACCGCGAGCGACACGCCGGCGACCGCCGCGGCGCGCTCCCCGCCCGCCGGCAGGCCCACCGTCAGATTCCGCAGATCGAGAACGCTCACACCCGTTTCGCCATTTTCGGATCGAGCGTGTCGCGCAGCCCGTCGCCGAGGATGTTGACCGCGAGCACGGTGACCGCGAGGAACACGCCCGGGAAGAAGATGTTGTGCGGATAGTCGTTGAACTGCGTGCGGCCCTCGGCCATGACGTTGCCCCAGGTGGGGATGTCGGGCGGCAGCCCGACGCCGAGGAAGGACAGGATCGCCTCGACCAGGACCGCGAACGCGACGATGTAAGTGCCCTGCACCACCAGCGGCGCGATGCAGTTGGGCAGGATGTGCTTGAACATGATCTTCCAGGCGGGCGTGCCGAGCGCGACCGCGGCCTCCACGTACGGCTCCTCGCGCAGCGAGAGCACGAGCGAGCGCACCAGGCGCGTGACGCGAGGGATCTCGGGGATGGCGATGGCGACGATCACCGTGGCGAGGCTGCCGCGCAGGATCGCCACCAGCGTGATGGCGACGAGGATCGCCGGAATCGCCATCACGCCGTCCATGACGCGCATCAGGATGCCGTCGAGCCAGCGGAAGTAGCCCGCCGCGAGCCCGCAGACGATGCCCGCCGAGAGCGCGAGCAGCGCGCACAGCAGGCCGACGAGGAGCGACACGCGCGTGCCGTACAGCACGCGGCTGTAGACGTCGCGCCCGAAGGAGTCCGAACCCATGAGGAAGAGGTGCTTGAAGGTCTCGCCTTCCAGGTTGGTGATCTCGCCCGCCTGGCCCGGGCGCAGGTCGCGGCTCGCCGCGTCGAACAGCGTCGGATCGACCGTGCCGAGCCAGGGCGCGGCGAGCGCCACCAGCAGCAGCACGAGGAGCGTTCCGCCGCCGATCCGCACCGACCAGTTGCCGAGCAGCATCGCTAGTAGCGGATCCGCGGGTCGAGGAACACGTAGGAAAGATCGATCAGCAGGTTGACGAGCACGTAGGTGAAGGAGAAGAAGAGGATCAGCCCCTGCACGGTCGGGAAGTCGCGCGCCAGCACCGCGTCCACCGTCAGCCGCCCGAGGCCGGGGATCGCGTACACCGACTCGGTCACCACCACCCCGCCGATGAGCAGCGCGATGCCGATGCCGATCACGGTGACGATGGGGACCGCCGCGTTCGCGAGGCCGTGGCGCACGAGCACGCGCAGGTCGGGCAGGCCCTTCGCGCGCGCGGTGCGGATGTAGTCTTCGCCGAGCGCTTCGAGCACGGAGGCGCGCGTCACCCGGGCGATGAGGGCGGTGTAGATGACCGAGAGCGTGATCGAAGGCAGGATCAGGTGGCGCAGGAACGGCCAGAAGCCCTCGGCGATGCGGTGGTAGCCCTGCACCGGCAGCCAGCCGAGCTTGAGCGAAACCACGTAGATGAGGATGTAGGCGAGGACAAAAGTGGGCACCGAGAAACCGAGCACCGAGAAACCCATCAGCGCGCGGTCGAACCAGCCGCCGAAACGCCACGCGGCGAGCACGCCGAGCGGCACCGCGAGCGCGATCGTGACCAGGATCGTAAGCACGGTGAGCGCGAGCGTCGGCTCGAGCCGCTGCCCGATCAGCGTCGCCACCTTCATCTTGTAGTAGAACGACTCGCCGAGGTCGCCGCCGAGCAGCTGTCCGGCCCAGATGCCGAACTGGACCACGATCGGCTTGTCCAGGCCAAGCTCGGCACGGATGCGGGCGATCTGCTCCACGCTCGCGGCGTCGCCGGCGAGGATCGCCGCCGGGTCGCCCGGCGCGAGGCGCAGCACGAGAAAGACGAGCACCGCGACGATCAGCAGCACCGGCAGGGTGCTCA
>JADLES010000151.1 GCA_020845995.1 Burkholderiales bacterium
AGGTCGGCGGCGGTGCCTTGCATGGGGGCGTTGATGGCGGCGCGCTCGGCGGCCTGGCGGCGGGCGGGGGAGCCGGAGGCGATCTCGGGCAGGCGCAGGCGGCGGCCGAAGACGGTTTCGACGTAGCCGAGCGTGCGCGCTTTCTCGCGCGTCTCGTCCATGAATTTCTTCACCCCCGGGTAGCGGTTGAAGTAGGACTCGATGTAGGCCTGCGCGGTGGCGCGCTCGATGCCGAGGTTCTGCGCGAGACCGAAGGCGCTCATGCCGTAGATGAGGCCGAAGTTGATCACCTTGGCCGTGCGCCGCTCGTCCTTGCTGACTTTCTCCAGCGGGAGGCCGAACACTTCCGCGGCGGTGGCCTGGTGCACGTCGTGGCCGTGCGCGAACGCATGGCGCAGGCCCTTGTCGCCCGAGAGGTGGGCCATGATGCGCAGCTCGATCTGGGAGTAGTCGGCCGAGACGATCTTGCGGCCCGGCGGCGCGACGAAAGCCTCGCGGATGCGCCGGCCCTGCGGGGTGCGGACCGGGATGTTCTGCAGGTTCGGGTCGTTGGAGGCGAGCCGGCCGGTGACGGCGGTCGCCTGCGAATACGTGGTGTGTACGCGCCCGGTGTTCGGGTCGACCATGCGCGGCAGCTTGTCGGTGTAGGTGGATTTCAGCTTTGCGAGACCGCGGTACTCGAGCAGCAGTCGCGGCAGCGGGTAGTCGAGCGCGAGCTCGGCGAGCACGTCCTCATCGGTCGAGGGCTGGCCTTTGGGCGTCTTCTTCTTCACCGGCAGCTTCTGCCGCTCGAAGAGGATTTCCTGGATCTGCTTGGGTGAGTTGAGGTTGAAGGGCTGCCCGGCAGCTGCGTAGGCTTCCTGTTCCTTGGCGAGCATCTCCTTGCCGAGCTCGTGGCTTTGCGCCTCCAGCTTCGCGGCATCGAGCAGCACGCCGTTTCGCTCCATGCGCAGCAGCACCGGCAGCACCGGCATTTCAATCTTCTCGTAGACGAACTTCAGCTTCTCGTCGGCGGCAATTTTCGCGAACAGGACTTCGTGCGCGCTGAGCGCGAAATCCGCATCCTCGGCGGCGTATTCGGTCGCGCGCCCGATTTCAACCGCGGCGAACGGGATGCGCGAGGCGCCCTTGCCGGTCACCTCGTCGTAGGTGATGGTCTTCCAGCCCAGGTGCCGCAGCGCCAGCGAATCCATGTCGTGGCGCTCGTGCACTTCGAGCACGTAGGATTCGAGCAGCGTGTCGTGCGCGATGCCGCCGAGCCGCAGGCCGTGGTTGGCGAGGATGTGGGCGTCGAACTTCAGGTTCTGGCCGACCTTGCGGTGCCGCCCGCTCTCCAGCCAGGGGCGCAGGAGCGAGAGCGCCCGCTCTACGCCGATCTGCTCGGGCGCGCCGGGATACTCGTGCGCGAGCGGCAGGTACCAGGCCGCGTCGCCAAAGGCGAAGGACATGCCCACCAGCTTCGCGAGCATCGGCTCGAGGCCGGTCGTCTCGGTGTCGAAGCCGACGAGTTCGGCGGCCTCCAGCTTTCGCGCGAAAGCGGCAAGGTCCTGGTCGAGGAGGGAATGAACCTTGCGCCGCGCCGCAGGCTCACCCGCTGCCGGCGCTGGCGCCGAACCGGGCGCCGGGGCGGGCGCACGCACGGGGGCGCCGCCGCGCAGCTCGCGCAGCATGGTCCGCATGCCGTAGTGCTCGAAGAATTCCGCGAGCTTGGCGGCGTCCGCCTCCTTCGCGCCAAGCTCCTCCAGACCGACCGGCAGCGCCACGTCGCGCTTCACGGTCAGCAGTTCGCGCCCCCTGGGCAGCCAGTCGAGCGCCTTGCGCAGGTTCTCGCCCACTGCGCCGGAGATCTCCCCGGCGCGCGCCATCACCTCGTCGAGCGAGCCGTACTGCTGGATCCATTTCGCCGCAGTCTTCGGGCCGACCTTCTCTACGCCGGGCACGTTGTCGACGGCGTCGCCCGTGAGCGCAAGAAAATCGACGATTCTCTCCGGATCGACTCCGAACTTACTGCGCACGCCCGCGGGATCGAGCGATTCGTTCGACATGGTATTGACCAGCGTCACCCGGTCGTCGACCAGCTGCGCGAGATCCTTGTCGCCGGTCGAGATCACGCAGTGCCAGCCCCTGTGCTTCGCCTGCTCGGCGAGCGTGGCGATCACGTCGTCGGCTTCGACGCCGGGCACGGTCAGCACCGGCCAGCCGAGCGCTTCGACCGCCTGCTTCAGCGGCTCGATCTGGGAGGCGAGGTCCGCCGGCATCGACGGGCGGTTCGCCTTGTACTCCGGATAGGCGTCTTCGCGGAAGGTCTTTCCCCTGGCGTCGAACACGCATGCGCGCGCCGCCGCGCCGTGATCTGCGTCCAGGCGCTTAAGCATGCCGAGCACGCCGTGAATGGCGCCGGTCGGCTCGCCGCGCGGGCTTTTCAGCTCGGGGAGGGCATGAAACGCGCGGTAGAGGTAGGACGAACCGTCGACCAGAAGAAGTGTCTTGCCCATGGGGTAGAATCCTGCCATGCGAGGCGTACTTTTTCCGGTTCTTTTGACTGCCGCGACCGGCCTGTTCGCGCAACAGCCGCCGCCCAAGCTCGAGCCGCTGCCCGAGGCGCCGCCGCCGCCCGTGATCCGCGACGGCGCGGACGAGCCGTCGGTGCGCATCGCCCCGCAGGAGGGCGACAAGGTCGAGGAGATCCGCGACGGCGGTCGCGTGGTGTCGATCAAGGTGACGCCGCCGGGCGGGGTTCCCTACTATCTCAACGAGTATCTCGGCACCGGCAATCCAGCAGCGCGCGATTCCCTCGATTCCGGGATCCGCCCGCCGATGTGGACGATCACGAATTTCGAGTGAGTAGCCTGGACCGCTGAAGTCCCGCCGGCGTGTCGGTTTTCACTCCCGTATCGGAGGACCAGCTCGCCGCCTGGCTGAAGGGGTATTCGGTCGGCGCGCCGGTCGCGCTCGAGCCGATCGCCGCGGGCATCGAGAACACCAACTACTTCGTCACCACCAGCCAGGGCCGCTACGTGCTCACGCTGTTCGAGCGCCTGCCCGCGAGCGAAGTGCCGTTCTACCTGGAGCTGATGGCGCATCTCGCGCGCCACGGCATTCCCTGCCCGGCGCCGATTGCCGGGCTGGACGACCGGTACCTGTCACAGCTGAACGGCAAGCCGGCCGCGCTGGTCACGCGCCTGGAGGGGACCTCGGTCGAGCATCCGGGCCTGCGTGAATGCGCCGAACTGGGCGGGTTGCTCGCGCGCATGCACCTCGCCGCCCGCACCTACGGCGGCTATCTGGAGAATCCGCGCGGCCCGAAGTGGTGGCGGCGCGCCGCCGCGGACGTGCGGCCGTTTCTCGGCGAGGCTGCGCTCGGTCTCCTGGAAAGCGAGCTTGCCTGCCAGGCGCAGCGCCGCTTTCCCGACCTGCCGCGCGCGGCGGTGCACGCGGACCTCTTTCGCGACAATGCCGTGTTCGTGAACGGGCGCATCAGCGGCGTGTTCGACTTCTATTTTGCCGGCGTCGACTGCTACCTCTTCGACATCGCGGTTTGCGCCAACGACTGGTGCCTCGTCGATCCGGAGCGCGATTGCGCGCTGGACGAGGGCCGCACGCGGGCGCTGCTCGATGCCTACGCCGCGGTGCGCCCGCTGCAGCCGGCCGAGCGCGCCGCCTGGCCGGTGATGCTGCGCGCGGCGGCGCTGCGCTTCTGGCTCTCGCGGCTGCACGACCTGCACCTGCCAAGGCCGGGCGAACTGGTCAAGGTGCACGATCCGGAGCATTTCCGCAGGATCCTCGAGCTGCGCGCCGCACCCGGGGCGCGGGCGCCCTGGACGGGCTGAAGTCGGTGGCGGAAGGGCGCTGACGTGCGCGCAAATCGCCTGGGACCGGCGGACGGCCTGCGCTGGATCGCGGAGTCGTTTCTCATCTTTCGCTTCGCGCCGCTGCGCCAGCTGCTGTATGGCCTCGCGTTCCTGCTCACCTTGATCTTCGCGATGTCGATGCCCCTGGTCGGCTTCGCGCTGGTGTGGCTGCTGGTCCCCGCGCTGCTGGTGGGCCCGCACGAGATCGCTCGCTCGGCCTCGCGGCGCGTGTCGCCGAGCGCGGAGCTCCTGCTGGCGGGCTTTGGCCGCAGCTTCGCCGCGCAGTTGCGCCTGGGCGGCGTCTACCTCGGCGGGATGCTGGCGGTGCTTGCCGCCACGATTCCCGCCGACGGGGGCCGCTTCGCGCAGGCGATGGTCGGGATGACGCGACTGGACCTGGAAGAGCTGCGCGCTCCCGCGCTGCAGAACGCGATGCTGATCGGAGCGCTCGTCCAGACGGCGATGCTGACCGCGCTCTGGTACGCGCCGCTGCTCGTCGCCTGGAAGGGGATCGCGACCGGAAAGGCGGTGTTCTTCAGCGCCGCCGCGACCCTCATCAACTGGCGCCCTCTCCTCGCCTACGGGATGGGAATGCTGCTGCTGTTCGCGCTGGTGCTGATGCTCGCCCTCGCCGCCGCGGTGCTGATCGGCGGCTCGGGCGCCCTGCAGGCGAACTCGGCCATGTTCGCGGTGCTCTGGTCGATGCTGCCGGTGTGGTTCGCGGGCTCCTACCTCAGCTACCGCGACGTGTTCGAGGCCGGGGAGGGAGGGGATCGCGAGCCCCCCAAATCCCCTACAATTCCCTCATGAAAGGCATGCAGCTGCCCGGGTTCTCCGCCGACGCCGCGCCCGAGGTCATCGACGCGGCCAGCGCCAAGGCCTGGCTGGAGAACGTGCCGCTCGCGAATGTCGCCGCGGCGCAACAGTTGCTGCTCGCGCAGCTGCAGCAGTTCAATCGCTACGAGACCAAGGCGGTCAGCCGGCTGGCGGCGCTGGAGGCGCTGCGCGAGGCCGTCCAGTTCGTGGAGATCGAGCAGGCCCGGCGCTTCAGCAACCGAGCGCTGCCGATGGGCGAGGCCGAGAGCGCGGTGTTCGACGACACTCTCGCGCTCTGGGATGCCATGCACCTGGGCTACCAGCATTGCCTGCAGGCGGCGATCGCCGGCGATGCGGCGATCTCGGGTCAGGCCGCGCTCGTCTGCCAGCGCGCGCTCCTCTACACCGGCCTGAAGATGTTCCACTGCCACCGCGCCTACCGGCAGGTCGCGCCGCGCGAGTGGCGCGCGCTGCACGAGGGCTACGCGCGCGCCGAAGAGCTCGGCGTCGCGGAGGACAGCGTCAAGGACTACCTGAACCGCGACGTCAACGAAACCTCGCCGCGCATCGCCTACGTGCGGGCGCTGCTGCTCGGCATGGCGAACCCGAACGAGCTCAGCCAGCGGCAGCTGACCTTCGTCGCCTTCCTGCTGGAACGCTGGGCGGAGAAGGTGGAGGTCGTCCGCGAGGCGCCCGAGGAGGACGTTCCGCCGCTCGTCGCCGACCTGGAGAGCGAGCTGTGCCCGGAGCGCGAAGGGCCGAAAGCCGCCGCGCCGCGCTACCTGGACGTCAGGCGCCTCGCGAAGAGCCTGCGCAACCGGATTGGCCTCTTGCGCAAGGGCGAGTCGCCCGCGAAGCTCGCGCTGGGTGAGGACTGCGTGCAGCCTTCCTGCGAGCAGCTGCTGGTCTACCTGTACCGCCAGTGGTGCCAGGCGAAGCAGCCGCGCGCCGTGGAACGCAAGCGAGTCACCGATGTCGCGCAGGCCTGCAACGACATGGGCGCGATCCACTACTACATCTCCGGGCACGTGTTCAAGCAGCCGGGCGAGTCGAAGGAGATCACCGCCGCGCAGCGCGACCAGATCGCCGCGTTCGGCCGCGTCAGCACGCGGGACGACGACGACTACAGCGTGGTGCACGGCTACCTGCTCGAGCACTGGCAGATCCAGGACGAGAGCGCGCAGGGCCTGAAGCTGGTGCGCCGCGCCGGCAATCCTGGCAAGCGCTACGCGCACGGCCAGCTGATCGCCGTGCGCCCCGCCGATTCCAAGAGCTTCATGCTGGGCCAGGTTCGCTGGCTGATGCAGAACGATGCTGGCGACCTGTTCTGCGGCGTGCGCCTGCTGCCGGGACTGCCCGCGGCCACCGCGGTGCGGGCGACGGGTCTGAACGTGTTCCACGCGAAGTACGTGCAGGCGCTGTCGCTGACCGGGGTGACGTCGCTCAATTCGCCGCCTTCGCTGGTGTTGCCCGCGGGCTGGTACAAGCCCAGGCGCGTGGTCGAGGTCTACGTCGAGAACCACGTCAGGGTCCTGCTCACGGACGTCACCGACCGGGGCAACGACTACGAGCGCTGCACCTACGAGATGATCGCCTAGTGTCCGCAGAAGAAGCGCCGGCGTCGTCCGGCACGGCGCCCGCGCCGACCGGCATCACCCTGCATCAGAAATCGCGAGTACTGGAAATCGCGTTCGCGGACGGGAGCGTATTCCGCCTGCCCTACGAGTTCCTGCGCGTGCACTCGCCCTCGGCGGAGGTGCGCGGGCACGGTCCGGGACAGGAGGTGCTGCAGGCGGGCAAGCGCAGCGTGGAGATCCGCTCCCTCGAACCGGTCGGCTCCTACGCGGTGCTGCCGGACTTTTCCGACGGCCACACGACCGGTATCTATTCCTGGGAATATCTCTATTTCCTTGGCGAGAACCAGGATCGTCTCTGGACCGAGTACCTGGACAGGCTGGGCAAGGCGGGCGCCAGTCGTGACTGATACCGACTTCGGCTTCCAGCGCATTCCCGCGGAACAGAAAGCCCGGCGTGTCGGCGAGGTCTTCGACCGGGTCGCCGGCCGCTACGACCTGATGAACGACCTGATGTCGATCGGACTGCACCGCCTGTGGAAGGCGTTCGCGGTGTCCGTGGCGCGCATCCGCGCGGGCGAGCGCGTGCTCGACGTCGCCTCGGGCAGCGGCGACCTGGCGCGGGCGCTCGTCGCGCGCGGCGCCGAGGTCTGGATGAGCGACATCAACGGGCCGATGCTCGCGCGCGGGCGCGACCGCATGCTCGATGCGGGAAGGATGGTTCCGGCGGTGCGCTGCGACGCCGAGCGCCTGCCGTTCGCCGACGCGCGGTTCGACTGCGTCAGCGTCGGCTTCGGGTTGCGCAACATGACCCATAAGGACGCGGCGCTGGCGGAGATGGCGAGGGTGCTCAGGCCCGGCGGGCGTCTGCTGGTGCTCGAGTTCTCGCAGGTATGGAAGCCCCTGCAGAAGCCCTACGATCTGTATTCCTTTCGCGTGCTGCCCTGGCTGGGCGAGATGGTGGTTGGGGACGCCGCGCCGTACCGGTATCTCGCGGAATCCATCCGCAGGCATCCCGATCAGCCGGCCCTCGCGCGCATGCTGGAACGCGCGGGCCTGGAGCAGGTCGAATACTTCAACCTTGCGGCGGGCGCGGTGGCCGTGCACCGCGGCTTCAAACTGGGGTAGGATTCTCTCCCTGACAGGAGGCTGACAACGGTCCGTCAGGGAGATCGAGGAGAGTCATGAAACGAACAGTTCTTGCCGTTTTCGCCGCGCTGTTGTGCGCGGTACTCGCCGCCCAAGATGCGGAAGCGAGACGCCTGGGTGGCGCCCGCTCGACCGGAGCGCAGCGTAGCGCGGCGAGCACTCCGCCCGCTGCGGTGCCGGCCAAACCCGCGCAGCAGACTGCGGCGGCTCCTGCCGCGTCACCGGCGGCGGCGCAGCCGCAGCCGGCGACGGGGTTCGCCAAGTGGGCGCCGCTGCTCGGCGGGCTTGCGCTGGGCGGCGCGCTTGGCTGGCTGATGGGCGCGAACGGCATGGGCGGCCTGATCGTCGGCCTGCTGCTGCTTGCGCTGCTCGCGTTCGGTGCGATGTTCCTGGTGCGCATGCTCGCGCAACGGCGGGGCGAGCCGGCGCGGGGAATGCAGTACGCGGCTGCGGGGCCGCAGGGTCCGTACCCGGCGCTGGGCAGCGAGACCGTGGCGGCGCCGCCGCCCTCGCAGGCCGCCGGGTTCGACGCGCGTCCCGCGCCCGCGGCAAACGTGCCGGACGGTTTCGATGTCGCCGGCTTCCTGCGCGGCGCGAAGCTGAACTACATGAAGCTGCAAATCGCCAACGATCAGGGCGACCTCGAGGTGCTGCGCGAATTCACCACCGATGAGCTGTTCGAGGAGCTGAAGAGGGACGTGCTCGCCCGCGGCGAGGCGAAGCAGCAGACCGACGTCACGGCGCTGAACGCAGACTTGCTGGAGGTCGTGACCGAAGGCGACCGGCACTGGGCGAGCGTGCGCTTCTCGGGCAGCCTGCGCGAGTCGCCCGGCGAAGCGGCGCAGGGTTTCGAGGAGGTCTGGAACCTCGCCAAGCCCGTGAGCGGCCCGGGCGGCTGGCAGCTCGCCGGCATCCAGCAGATGCATTAATCTTTCGGGCTGGCGTGCATGAAAGGCCACCCTAGGGTGGCCTTTTTCATTTTGGGCCGCATGAAACTCGAATATCCCTTTGCCGCTGCGCTCAACACCCTGCTCGAGTCCGAGCCCTGGGCGCGCGAGCGCCTGGCGCCGTTCGCCGGAGAAGGGCTGGAACTGCGCGCGCCGCCGCTGCCGGCGCTGTCCTTCGTCATCGGCGCGGACGGCAGGCTGCTCGCCCGCGCAGCGGACGCCGCGGCAGGCGCTGCCGTGCTGGTCATCATCGTGGGCCCGGGCGCGCTTGCCGCAGCGGCGAAAGGCGAGGAAGCGTTCCTGCGCGCGGTCGAAGTCGCCGGCAATGCACGCCTTGCCAGCGAGGTCCTGTTCCTCGCCCGCCACCTGCGCTGGGACTTCGAGGAGGCGTTGGCGGGCGTCGTCGGCGACGTGGCCGCGCACCGCATCGCGGCAGCGGCGCGCGGCATCGCGGCCTGGCACGCCGATGCCGCGCGGCGGCTCGCGGACGGCCTGGTCGACTACGCTACGCAGGAAAGGCCGCTGCTGGTGAAGCGCGCCGAGCTGGAAGAGACCGGCGCCGCGCAGGCGAAGCTGCGCGACGGCCTGGAGCGCCTGGAAAAGCGCCTCGAGCGCATGGGCGGCTGAGATGGGGAGCTTCCTCCGCCTCGCGCGCATCCTGCACGTCGGACTGCGCTTTCGCCTGTACCGGTTCCTGCCGCGCTACGCCGAGCGCGGTGAGCGGGACGGCGCTCGCGCCGTGCGCCTGCGGCAGGCGCTGGAGACGCTGGGACCGATCTTCGTCAAGTTCGGCCAGATGCTCTCGACGCGGCGCGACCTGCTGCCGGCGGACGTCGCCGATGAACTCGCCAAGCTGCAGGACAGGGTACCGCCGTTTGATACGGATCTTGCCGTTTCTGAGATCAGCCGGTCGCTTGGCGTTGGACTCGAAGAGGCGTTTGGTACGTTCGAACGAAAACCGGTCGCCAGCGCGTCGGTCGCCCAGGTGCATTTCGGCACGCTGAAGGACGGCACCGAGGTGGCGGTGAAGATCCTGCGGCCGGGCGTCGAGCGCGCGATCGCGAAGGACGTGCTGCTGCTGGAGACGGCGGCTGGCCTGCTCGAGCGCTACTGGGCCGACGGGCGGCGCCTGCGGCCGCGCGAGGTGGTGGCGGAATTCGCGCGGCACCTGGACGACGAACTGGACCTGGTCCGGGAGGCGGCGAACGCGTCGCTGCTGCGGCGCAATTTCCAGGCCTCCCCGCTGCTGGCGGTGCCCGCCGTGCACTGGGATTACTGCTCGCGGCGCGTGATGGTGATGGAACGCATGCGCGGCACGCCGATCTCCCAGGTTCCTGTCCTCAGGGAAAAGAGAGTGGACATTCCCGCCCTCGCGCGCGCCGGCGTCGAGATCTTCTTCACCCAGGTGTTCCGCGACGGCTTCTTCCACGCCGACATGCACCCGGGCAACATCCTGGTCACCGACGAGGGCAAGTACGTGGCGCTCGACTTCGGCATCATGGGCACGCTGTCGGAGGTCGACAAGAGCTACCTCGCGCAGAACTTTCTCGCCTTCTTCAACCGCGACTACCGGCGCGTGGCGCAAGCGCACCTGGACGCCGGCTGGGTGCCCGCCGGCACGCGCATCGACGATTTCGAGGCCGCGATCCGCGCGGTCTGCGAGCCGATCTTCGCGCGGCCGCTGAAGGAGATTTACTTCGGAAAACTGCTCCTGCGCCTGTTCCAGACTTCGCGGCGCTTCCAGGTCGCGGTGCAGCCGCAGCTGGTGCTGCTGCAAAAGACGCTGCTCAACATCGAGGGGCTCGGGCGCGAGCTCGACCCGGACCTCGACCTGTGGCAGACGGCAAAGCCCTTTCTCGAGCGCTGGATGAGCGAGCAGGTGGGCTGGCGCGGCCTTGCGCGCACCCTCCGGCGCGAGGCTCCCCACTGGGCGCAGACACTGCCGGTCATTCCGCGCTTGCTGTATCGGCTGCTGGCCGAGGATCGGCTGGAGAGCATGCACGCAGCGCTGGAGCGGCTCGCCGCCGAGAACCGGCGCCGCAACGACCTGCTCGCCGCGCTGCTCGCGATGGCCGCGGCGGCGCTCGCCTTCGCCGCCGTGGCGCTCTTGTAGACTCGGCGCGCGATGCTCGTCGCCTCGGTCATCCTGTATTTCTTCGTGACGATCGCGATCGGCCTGTGGGCCGCGAAGCGGGTTCACAACTCCAGGGACTTCCTGATCGCGGGGCGCAGCCTGCCGCTCACCATGAGCGCGGCGACCGTGTTCGCCACCTGGTTCGGCGCCGAGACGGTGCTCTCGGTGTCGGCGACGTTCGCGAAGGATGGACTGGGCGGCATCATCGCCGACCCGTTCGGCTCCTCGTTCTGCCTGCTGTTCGTGGCGCTCTTCTTCGCGCGCGCCTTCTACCGGATGGACCTGCTCACCATCGGTGATTTCTACCGCAAGCGCTACAGCAAGCCGATCGAGACCGTCACCAGCCTCGCGATCACCGCCTCGTACCTGGGCTGGACCTCGGCGCAGCTCACCGCGCTGGGGCTGGTGATTTCGGTGCTCTCCGGCGGCGTCATCGGCCTGAGCGCGGGCATCGTCGTCGGCGCGGTGATCGTCACCGGCTACACCATCTGGGGCGGCATGTGGTCGGTGGCGATGACCGACCTGTTCCAGTCGGTGGTGATCCTGGTGGGTCTCGCCGCGGTCGCGTTCCTCGTGAGCGACATGGCAGGGGGCGCGGGCAGGGTCATCGCCGCCGCCAGCGAGGCCGGCAAGTTCGAGTTCTTTCCCAGGGGCGGCGCCAAGGAGTGGCTCGCATTCACCGCCGCGTGGATGACGCTCGCCGTCGGCTCGATCCCGCAGCAGGATGTATTCCAGCGCGTCACCTCCGCGAAGGACGAGAAGACGGCGGTACGCGGCTGCCTGGCGGGCGGCGCGCTCTACTTCTGCTTCGCTTTCGTGCCGATCTTCATCGCCTATGCCGCGCTGGTGATCGAGCCGCATTACGCCGGGCTTTTCGCCGGCGACGACGCCCGCGAGATCCAGCGCATCCTGCCCAACCTGATCTTGGAGCGCACGCCGCTGTGGGCGCAGGTGCTCTTCTTCGGCGCGCTGCTCTCGGCGATCCTGTCGACCGCGTCCGGAGCGCTGCTCGCGCCGACGGCGCTGTTCACCGAGAACGTCATCCGTCCGTACGCGCCGCGCATGGGCGATCGCCAGTTCCTGCTGCTGCTGCGCGTGGTGCTGGTGGCCTTCACGCTGGCAGCGCTGCTGTTCGCGCTCAATTCGCGCAGCACCATGTACGAAATGGTGCAGAGCGCCTACAAGGTGACGCTGGTTTCCTGCATCGTGCCGCTGGCCGCGGGGATCTACTGGAGGGGCGCCAACGTCCCTGGCGCGGCGCTGTCGGTGGCGTTCGGGCTCGGATCCTGGGCGCTCGCGGAATGGATCGCGGCGGACGCGACCGTGCCGCCGCAGCTGGTGGGACTCGCGTTCTCGGTATTCGGCATGGTGATGGGCTCTTTCCTCCCGCACGAGCGCGCCGCAGCGCACGCGCATGGCGTTCGGCCGCGGCAGAAGCGCTAGCTTGCGCGAGTCACCGCTCGCCCGCGTACTCCTCACGCTCTACGTCCTGCTTGTCGCCTACGCGACGCTGTACCCGCTTGCCGGCTGGCGCGATTCCGGCGCCTCGCCGTTTGCCTTCTTCTCCGCGCCCTGGCCGCGCTACGTCACCGCTTTCGACATCGGCGCCAATTTCTTCGGCTACGTCCCGTACGGCGCGCTGTGCGCGCTGGTGCTGCGGCCGCGGATGCCGGCGTTCGCCGCGGCGCTGCTCGCGCTGCTGAGCGGCGCGGCGCTCTCGCTGGTCCTGGAAGCCGGACAGAGCTTCCTCCCGGCGCGGATTCCCTCCAACGTGGATGTGCTCGCCAACGTCGCCGGCGCCGCCTGCGGCGGCGTCGCCGGCGCCTGGCTCGCGCCGCGGATCCTCGGCCATGGGCCGCTCGAGCGCCTGCGTTCGGCGGCGATTGCACCGGGGGCGGTGGCCGACTTGGGGCTGTCCCTGCTCGGGCTGTGGCTGTTCGCGCAGCTCAATCCCGCGACGCAGCTCTTCGGCGCCGGAGACCTGCGCGAGCTGCTGGCCGCGTCGGGCCCGGCGGGCGAGCGCCATACCGCGGATGTGTTCGTCGCGATCGAGGCGGCCGTCGCGGCGGCGAACCTGGTTGCCGTCGCGCTGATCGCCTCCGCCGTGATCCGGCCGCAAGGGCCGGTGCTGCGGGCGGTGGCGGCATTGCTCGCTGCGGCGCTCGCGGTGAAGACGCTGGCATTCGTCATCCTGATGCCCAGGGAACCGGCGCTCGCCTGGCTCACTCCCGGCGCGCAGCTCGGCCTCGGCGGCGGCGTGGCGGCGGCGCTGCTCCTCCTGCGCCTGCCTCGTACCGCGCGGCTGGTGCTCGGCGCGGTGCTGCTGATGGTGGCCACGGTGCTGGTGAACCTGGCGCCGCCCAATCCCTACTTCGCCGAGACGATCAAGGTCTGGGCGCAGGGGCATTTCCTCAACTTCAACGGCCTGACGCGGCTGGTGTCGGCGGCGTGGCCGTTCGCGGCGCTCAGCTACCTGGTCTACCTCGCCACGGCGCCGCGGCGCGAGCCGGGCGATTGAGCGCGATTCGCTCCGGTAGAATCGCGCCCCATGGCGTATTACGAGCGACACGTGTTTTTCTGCTGCAACCAGCGCGAAGGCGAGGAGCGGCCCTGCTGCAACGGCAAGGGCGCGAGCGCGATGCGCGACTATGCCAAGGAGCGCGTCAAGGCGCTTGGCCTGGCGGGACAGGGAAAGATGCGCGTCAACCAGTCCGGTTGCCTGGACCGCTGCGAGGAAGGGCCGTGCGTCGTGGTGTATCCGGACGCCGTCTGGTACACCTATGTCGACCGCGCCGACATCGACGAGATCGTGGAGGAGCACTTGCGCCACGGCCGCGTGGTCGAGCGGCTGCGCATCTGATGCGCCTGCGCGCCCGGCGCGAGTTCATCGCCGGACCCGCGGGAAAGATCGAATGCGTCATCGATGATCCCGCGGGCGCAAAGCCGCGCGGAGTCGCCCTGGTCGCCCATCCGCACCCGCTGTACGGCGGTACGCTCGACAACAAGGTCGTGCAGACGCTGGCGCGCGCGTTCGTCGAGCTGGGCTACACGGCCTGGCGGCCGAATTTTCGCGGGGTCGGCGCGAGCGAGGGCCGCCACGATGAAGGACGCGGCGAAGTCGATGATCTTGCCGCAGTGCTTGCGCACCTCAAGGCTGAGAAGCCTGTATTGGCGGGATTCTCGTTCGGCGCTGCCATACAAGCAAGAATTGCAATGACAATAAAGCCCGAAAGAATGGTGCTGGTCGGGCTCGCGGTGACAAACCAGCAGGTGCCCGCGGTGCCGCCCGACACGATCCTCATCCACGGCGAGGAGGACAGCACGGTGCCGCTTGCGGACGTGCTTGCCTGGGCGCGGCCGCAGGACCTGCCGGTGGTGGTGGTCCCGGGCGCCGACCATTTCTTCCACCGGCGGCTCGCCGTGCTGCGCGCGATCATCCGCAATAGCTGGCGCTGAGGCTGGCCGCACACGTGCCCGAGGCCCGGTAGTGGAGCAATTCTTCGCCACCGCGCCGCGCGGGCTGGAGCCGCTGCTCGCCGACGAGCTGACCCGCCTGGGCGCGCAGGGCGCCCGGGCCGTTCCGGGGGGCGTCGCTTTCTCCGGGGACTGGCGGACCTGCTACCGGGTCAACCTCTGGTCGCGCATCGCTTCGCGCGTGCTCTGGCGCGTCGCCGGGTTCGCCTACCGCGACGAGATGGACCTGTACGAGGCGGCGCGCGCCGTCAACTGGCTCGACCACTTTTCCGTCGAAAACGATTTCAGGGTGAGCGTCGCCGCGCAGAAAAGCCCCCTCAAGAGCCTCGATTTCGCCACCCTGCGCATCAAGGACGCGGTCTGCGACCGCTTCCGGGACGCGCTCGGCAGCCGGCCGGACGTGGACCGCGCGAGACCGGATGTGCGCGTGCACGCGTTCCTCGAGGCGGCGCGCGGCGCGCTCTACCTCGACACCTCGGGCGAGCCGCTCTTCAAGCGCGGCTGGCGCTCGGGCGGGGGCGAAGCGCCGCTGCGCGAGAACCTCGCCGCCGGCATCGTGCGGCTCTCGGGCTGGAAGTTCGACGAGCCGCTGCTCGATCCGATGTGCGGTGCGGGCACGATCCTCGTGGAGGCCGCGGCGATGGCCAGGGGGCGCGCGCCGGGCGCGAAGCGGGGATTTGGTTTTGAGAAGTTGCGGGTTTTCGATTCAGCGCTCTGGCAAAAGCTGAAGAATGAAAAACAAGAACCCAAATCTGATGCACCGCTTCAGCTTTTCGGCAGCGACAATGACCCGCGCGCGCTGAACGATGCGCGCCGCAACCTCGCCGCCGCGGGCGTGGAACGCTGGATAAAGCTGGACCGCGCCGACGTCCTCGAGCGCGCCGCGCCCGCGCCGGCGGGCGTGATAATCGCCAACCCGCCCTACGGCGAGCGCCTGGGATCGAAGCAGGCGCTCGCCGAGTTCTATCCGAAGCTGGGCGCGGCGCTCAAGCGCAAATACGCCGGCTGGCGCTGCCACTTCTTCACCGCCGATCAGCGCATGCCGACGCTGATGCGCCTGCAGCCCTCGCGCCGCCTGCCCCTTTTCAACGGCGCGCTCGAATGCCGGCTGTTCGAATTCGTCATTGTCGCCGGAAGCAACCGTCGCTAGCCGCTGCGCTTCTGCGCGAAGAAGATCTTGCGGTGGTTCGTGGCGAGCGGACGCGCGGACAGGATCGGCGGAAACAGCACGTTTCGTCTCACCGTCGCAGGATCGAACGAGCTTTCGTCGACCACAGCGACGGCAAAGCCATGTTTCTCCAGGAAGCGATCGAAGTCGTCGCCGTAAATCCGCAGGTGGTCGGCCTGCCCGAACGCCGCCTCCCGCTGCTCCGGCGTGACCATGCCGGGATCCTCGAGCTTCGCGGGCAGGCGATCCTTCTGCGGCACCGTGAAGATCGCCCAGCCTGACGCCGCGAGCGCGCGATGCACCTCGCGTAGGGCGGCCGAATCGTCGGCGACGTGTTCGAGGACATCGCAGGCGACGATCAGGTCGAACGATCCATCGGAAATGGCGGGCATCTCGCACATGTCGAGGCGCATGTCCACCTTCTTTTTGAAATAGTCGGCCGTGACATACCTGCCGGCGGATTCTCTGAGCAACCCGGCGAGCACTTTCTCGGGCGCAAAATGCAGTACTCGCTTGCCCGTAACGATCGCCGGAATCCCGAACCTGCCGGGCCCGGCGAGGGCGGCGAGCAGCAGGCGATGCCTGACCTGCGAGCCGCAGATCGGGCAGACCGTATGTGGATGCCACGCATCGCTGGAAAAGACGCGTCCCCGCCACCCGCAGGCGTTGCACTGAATGCGATAGGGATACTTCTGGACGAGCGCCCGGGCGCGGCGCAGCAGACCTCGAATCCAGCGTTTCAACTCGCTCGCGCCCCCCGGGCCTGCGGCCGGACAGCACACTACACGATGTCGAGGTGCTCGATGCCCTTGGTGAGGTCTTTTTCCTTCGATTCCTTGCCGTGCAGCTTGATGTTGAGGCGCACCTCGTTGGTGGAATCGGCGAAGCGCAGCGCGTCTTCGTAGCCGATGCGCCCCTGCTCGTAGAGGTCGAAGAGGGCCTGGTCGAAGGTCTGCATGCCCAGCTCGCGCGACTTCTTCATGATCTCCTTGATGCCGTGGATCTCGCCCTTGAAGATCAGGTCCGAGATCAGCGGCGAGTTGAGCAGGACTTCCACCGCCGCGGCGCGGCCCTTGCCTTCCTTGTTGGGGATCAGGCGCTGCGAGATGATTCCCTTGAGGTTGAGCGACAGGTCCATCAGCAGCTGGTGGCGGCGCTGCTCCGGGAAGAAGTTGATGATCCGGTCCATCGCCTGGTTGGAGTTGTTGGCGTGCAGGGTGCCCAGGCACAGGTGGCCGGTCTCGGCGAAGGCGACCGCGTGGTCCATCACCTCCATGTCGCGGATCTCGCCGATCAGGATCACGTCGGGCGCCTGGCGCAGGGTGTTCTTGAGCGCCGACTGCCAGGAATCCGTGTCGACGCCAACCTCGCGCTGGGTGATCAGGCAGTTCTTGTGCGGGTGCACGTACTCGACCGGGTCCTCGATGGTGATGATGTGGCCGTGGGTGTTCTCGTTGCGGTAGCCGAGCATCGCGGCGAGCGAGGTGGACTTGCCCGAGCCCGTGCCGCCGACGAACAGCACCAGGCCGCGCTTGGTGAGCGCGACGTCCTTCAGCACCGGCGGCAGCTTGAGGTCCTCGAAGTTCGGGATGGTGGTGGTGATCACGCGCAGCACCGCGCCAACGTTGCCCTGCTGCACGAAGCAGTTGACGCGGAAGCGCCCGATGCTCGCCGGCGAAATCGCGAAGTTGCACTCCTTGGTGGCTTCGAATTCCGCCGCCTGCTTGTCGTTCATGATCGAGCGCACCAGCATCGCCGTGTGCTGCGCGGTGAGCGCCTGCTGCGACACCGGCGTCATCTTGCTGTCGATCTTCATGGCCGGCGGGAAGCCGGCGGTGATGAAGAGATCCGAGCCCTTCTTGGCGACGAGCGCGCGCAGCAGGTCGTAGATGAATTTGGTTGCCTGTTCTCGTTCCATATGGGGTACCCCGCGAGGTTGTGGCGCGCCTAACCGGCGAAATTTTCCTTGTTGGCGGCCTTGCTGCGAGCTTCGGCCATGGTGATGATGTTCTTCTTGACCAGGTCCGTCAGGTTCTGGTCGAGCGTCTGCATGCCCAGCTGCCCGCCGGTCTGGATCGAGGAATACATCTGCGCGATCTTGTTTTCGCGGATTAGGTTGCGGATCGCCGGCGTGCCGATCATGATCTCGTGCGCGGCGACGCGGCCGGCGCCGTCCTTGGTCTTGAGCAGCGTCTGCGAGATGATCGCGCGGATCGATTCGGAGATCATGGCGCGGATCATGTCCTTCTCGGCGGCCGGGAACACGTCGACGATCCGGTCGATGGTCTTGGCGGCGGACGAGGTGTGCAGCGTGCCGAACACGAGGTGCCCCGTCTCCGCGCCCGAGAGCGCGAGGCGGATCGTCTCCAGGTCGCGCATTTCGCCCACCAGGATCACGTCCGGATCCTCGCGCAGGGCGCTGCGCAGCGCGTTGGCGAACGAGAGCGTGTGCGGGCCCACCTCGCGCTGGTTGATCAGGCATTTCTTGGATTCGTGCACGAACTCGATCGGGTCCTCGATGGTGAGGATGTGGCCTTCCTCGTTCTCGTTCTTGTGATTGATCATCGCCGCCAGGGTGGTGGACTTGCCGGACCCGGTTGGCCCCGTGACCAGCACCACACCGCGCGGCTGGTCGGCGAGATCGGTGAAGATCTTGGGCGCCTTCAGATCGGCGAGAGAAAGGATCTTCGACGGGATGGTCCGCAGCACGGCCGCCGCGCCGCGGTTCTGCACGAAGGCGTTGACGCGGAAGCGGGCGAGGTTCGGCACCGCGAAGGAGAAATCGCACTCGAGGTTCTCCTCGTAGAACTTGCGCTGGCCGTCGTTCATGATGTCGTAGAGCATGCCGTGCACGTCCTTGTGCTCCATCGCCGGCAAGTTGATGCGCTTGATGTCGCCATGCACGCGGATCATCGGCGGCAGCCCCGACGACAGGTGCAGGTCGGAGGCTTTGTTCTTCACGACAAAGGCAAGCAATTCAGTGAGATCCATTACAATTCCCCGGGAAACGGACGGGTCAAAGTATGCGGTCAATTCACGACAACTTGCAAGCCGTGCGCGAGCGCATTCGCGGCGCCGCGCAGGCCGCCGGCCGCGACCCGGGCAGCGTGACCTTGTTGGCAGTGTCGAAGACCCACCCAGCGCCCCTCGTAGAGCAGGCCCTGGCGGCCGGACAGCGCGCATTCGGCGAGAACTTCGTGCAGGAGGCGATGGATAAGATGGACGCGCTCCGCGGCCGGGGGGCGGAGTGGCACCTGATCGGAACTTTGCAGAGCAACAAGACACGTCAGGTCGCCGCGCGCTTCGACTGGGTGCAGAGCGTCGAGAGCGAGAAGATCGCGCGCCGCCTCGCGGAGCAGCGTCCAGGCAGCCTGCCGGCGCTGAATGTCCTCATCCAGGTGAACGTTTCCGGGGAGGCGAGCAAGAGCGGCGTGACGCCGGGAGAAGTGCCCGGACTCGCGAAAGCAGTGGGCGGCATGGCGCGCCTGCGGCTGCGCGGCCTGATGGCGATTCCCGAGCCGGGCGCGGAGGCCGCGCGGTACCGCGAGCTGGGAGCGCTGTACGGAACTCTGCAGGCCGCGTTCGGCTTCGACACCCTGTCGGTCGGCATGTCCGACGACCTGGAGACCGCGATCGCCGAGGGCTCGACCATGGTCCGCATCGGCACCGCAATATTCGGGGAACGCCGGAGCAGGGGGAACGACGTTCCCCCCGCACCCCCCTCGCGGAAGATGAGGCCGGCCGCGTGAACGTGGCGATGCACGTCGTCTTCATCGGCGGCGGCAACATGGCCGATGCGCTGATCGGCGGCATGCTCAGGAACGGCTTTACACCGGGCCAGTTGCGCGCGATCGAGGTCGACGGCGCGGCGCGCCGGCGCCTCTTCGAGAAATATCGCATCGAATGCCTGGCCGAGCCGCGCGGCGCGATTCGTGCCGGCGAGGTGGTGGTGTTCGCGGTCAAGCCGCAGCAGATGCAGGAAGCGGCGCGCTTCTCCGGCCTCAAGCCGAACGCCAACCTGGTGGTGAGCATCGCCGCGGGCATCACGCTCGCCGCCCTGGCGGGCTGGCTGGGGGGGCCGAACCTGACCCACACGAAGCTGGTGCGCGCCATGCCGAATACCCCGGCACTGATCGGCGCGGGCGTCGCCGGCCTGTACGCTCTGCCCGGCGTGAGCGCAGCCGAGCGCAAGCAGGCCGAGGCGATCCTGGGGGCGGTGGGCGCGACGGTGTGGATCGAGAAGGAGGAGTTGATGGACGTGGTCACCGCCGTTTCGGGCAGCGGTCCCGCCTACGTGTTCTGGTTCATCGAGCAGCTTGCGGCGGCGGGCGAGAGTCTGGGCTTATCCAGAGAAATTTCCCAGAAGCTGGCCATCGAAACCGTGCTTGGTTCGGCAAAGCTCGCGGCGCAGAGCGGCGATGCGCCCGCGCTGCTGCGCGAGCGTGTGACCTCCAAGGGCGGCACCACCGAGGCGGCGCTCAGGACGTTCGAAGAGCACAAGCTCGCCGAGCGCTTCCTGCGCGCGGTCGAGGCCGCGCGCGACCGCGGCGCCGAGCTGGCCAAGGGCTAGGCGAGCGCAACCGATGCTGCAGCAGATCGCCAGCTTCCTGGTCGGCGTCGTCGCGGATTTCTTCGTCTACCTGCTGCTCGGACGCTTCCTCATGCAATGCCTGCGCGTGCCGTTTCGCAACGTGCTCGGCCAGTTCATCATCGCGGCGACCAACTGGATGGTGATGCCCGCTCGCCGCGTCATCCCGGCGCTGTTCGGGTTCGACTGGGCCTCGCTCGCGCTTGCCTGGCTCGCGCAGGCGCTCGGCCTGTGGGCGATCTACGCGATCGCCGGGGCGAGCTTCGCGTCCGCGCCGGACATCGCCGCGGGAATCCTCGCCCTGCTCGCGCTGCTGGACCTGGCGCGCTACACGATCTACCTGTTCGTGATCGTGCTAGTCGTGCAGGCGGTGCTTTCCTGGGTGAGCCCGTACTCGCCCGTGGCGCCGCTGCTGGACGCCCTCACGCGCCCGTTCCTGCGGCCGATCCGGCGCTTGGTGCCGCCGCTCGCCAACGTCGACCTGTCGCCGCTGGTGCTGATCGTGCTGCTGCAGGTGCTGCTGATCCCGCTCGCCTACCTGCGCTCGATCGCCGCCGGACTGTTCTAGCGCCGCCGCGCGGCGGCGGCCGCCGTCAGCGACGGAAGCGCAGCGATGCGTCGTAGGGAAAAACGTCCTCCTGGATGCCGGCGCGCAGGCGCTCCTGCTTGCCGGTCCAGAAGCCGGGGTCCATCAGGTCGGCGTGCTGCTCGAGAAACGCGTCGCGCGCCTCGTGCCCGCTGACCAGGAAGCTCGCGAACTGCTCGGGAAAGACGTCGTTCTCGCCCACCGTGTAGTAGGGCTCGGCCGACATTTCGTCCTCTGGCGTGCGCGGCGGCGGGATGCGGCGGAAATTGCAGTTGCTCAGGTACTCGATCTCGTCGTAGTCGTAGAACACGACCCGCTCGTGCCGGGTCATGCCGAAGTTCTTGATCAGCATGTCGCCCGGGAAGATGCCGGCGCTGGCGAGCTCCTTGATGGCGCAGCCGTAGTCGCGCAGCGCGTGGCGCATGCGCGCCCGGTCGCCGTCGCGCGCCGCCTCCTGCAGGTAGAGGTTCAAGGGCTGCATGCGGCGCTCGATATACATGTGCTTGATGACGACCTTGTCGTCCTCGATCTCGATGTTGGAGGCCACCTCGGCCTTCAGTTCCGCGAGCAGCGCCGGGTCGAACCGCTCGATCGGCAGCGCGACCATGGAATACTCGAGCGTGTCGGCGAGGCGCCCGACCCGATCGTGGTACTTCACCAGCAGGTACTTGCGCTTCACCGTGTCGTGGTCCATCTCCTTGGGCGGCGCGAAGCGGTCGCGAATCACCTTGAACACGTACATGAACGAGGGCAGCGTGAAGACCAGCATCACCATGCCCTTGATGCCGGGCGCGACGGTGAAATTGTCCGTCGAGTGCTTCAGGTGATAGAAAAGGTCGCGGTAGAAGAGCGTCTTGCCCTGCTTGGCGAGGCCGACCGCGTTGTACAGCTCGGCGCGCGGCTTCTTCGGCATCAGGGTGCGCAGGAACGAGACGCAGGCCGCCGGCACCTCCATGTCGACCATGAAGTAGGCGCGCGCGTATGAGAAGAGGACGAGCAGCTGCTCCTGCTCGGCGAGCAGGGCGTCCAGATAGAGTTCGCCGCGCTCGTTGCGCAGGATCGGCACCGCGAAGGGCAGCTCGCGGTTGCCGTTCAGCACCTTGCCGACGATGTAGGCGCCCTTGTTGCGGAAGAAGAGCGAGCTGAGTACCTGGATCTGCAGGCTCGGCCGCGCGCGCGTCGGCCGCGGAAAATGCGCGCGCAGCGCGCGCACCAGGCTGCGCAAATCGCGGCGCAGGTTCTCGAAAGGGTTGGCGAGGCCGAAATCGCGCACGATGCGCTCGAGCGCCGCGCGCGGCCCGGCGCCGTTCGCGCCGCGCCTCGGGTAGTAGCAGCGGTAGGCGGGTTCTTCGCCTTCCAGGTGCTCGGTGGCGACCGCCGGCCGCCAGAAAATGAATTCGTTGCGATAGTAGCGCCGGTGCAGCACGGCGCAGGCGACCGAGTTGTAGAAGGTCTCGGCGCATTCGGGCTGGCGGTGCTCGTGCAGGAGCGGGATGTAGGCGAGCTTGATCGCCGGCCAGAGCGTCTCGTCCAGCTCGGCCTCGGGAAACCGGTCGAGGATGCCGCGCACCGCCTCCTCGACCCTCGTGTCGTACATCTTGATGCGGTCGCGGGCGAGCGCACCCGCGGCGGTCCAGTCGCCCGCTTCGAAATGTCGCTTCGCCTGGCGCGAGGCGTCGCGGAACAGGCGGTAGTGCCGGTCGAAGCCGGCGAGGATTGCCTGCGCCACCGCCGAGGCCCGCTGCGAGCGGGCTTCGGGGTGCGTCTGGACCCTCGCCGGGTGGCTCACTCCCGGATCAGGCGACCTTCTTCGCCTGCTTCGGCTTGACGAGCGCGTCCGGGCCGGCTGCCCGCTCCGCCTGCCCCCCGAAAAACTGCTCGTCTTCGGTGGAGCCGTGCAGCGCCGTGGTGGAGGCCTTACCGGCGGTGACGACCTGGGTGATCTGGTCGAAGTAGCCAGTGCCGACCTCGCGCTGGTGCTTGACCGCGGTGAACCCCTTCTCGGCGGCGGCGAACTCCTTTTCCTGCAGCTCGACGAACGCGGTCATGTTGTTGCGCGCGTAGCCGTGCGCGAGCTCGAACATCGAGTAGTTGAGCGCATGGAACCCGGCCAGGGTGATGAACTGGAATTTGTAGCCGATCGCGGCCAGCTCGCGCTGGAATTTGCCGATCGTGGCGTCGTCGAGGTTCCTCTTCCAGTTGAACGAGGGCGAGCAGTTGTAGGCGAGCATCTTGCCCGGATACTGCTTGCGGATGCCCTCGGCGAACTTCCTGGCGAAGGCGAGATCCGGCGTGCCCGTCTCGCACCAGACCATGTCCGCGTACTCCGCGTAGGCGAGGCCGCGCGACAGCGCCTGTGCGAACCCATTCCTCGTCTTGTAGAAGCCTTCCGAGGTGCGCTCGCCGGTGATGAATGGCTTGTCGTTCTCGTCGACATCCGAAGTCACGATGTCGGCCGCCTCCGCGTCGGTGCGCGCGAGCAGCACGGTCGGCACGCCCATCACGTCGGCCGCGAGGCGCGCGGCGATGAGCTTCTGCACCGCCTCCTGCGTGGGCACCAGCACCTTGCCGCCCATGTGGCCGCATTTCTTGACGGAGGCCAGCTGATCCTCGAAATGCACGCCGGCGGCGCCGGCGTCGATCATCGCCTTCATGAGCTCGAAGGCGTTCAGCACGCCGCCGAAGCCCGACTCCGCGTCGGCGACGATGGGCGCGAACCAGTCGATGTCGCCCTTGCCCTCCATCGTCTGGATCTGGTCCTGGCGCATGAGCGCGTTGTTGATGCGCTTCACCACCGAGGGGACCGAGGTGGTCGCGTACAGCGACTGGTCCGGGTACATGGAGAGCGAATCGTTGGCGTCGGCGGCCACCTGCCAGCCCGAGAGGTAGATCGCCGGCACGCCGGCCTTCACCTGCTGCATCGCCTGGTTGCCCGTGAGCGCGCCCAGCGAATTCACAAACGGCATCTCGTTGCACTTTTTCCACAGCTTCTCGGCGCCCAGTTTCGCCAGCGTGTGCTCGATCTTCACGCTGCCGCGCAATCGCACCACGTCCTCGGCGGTGTAACCGCGCTTCACTCCCTGCCAGCGCGGGTTCTCGGTCCAGTCTTTCTGCAGCTTGACGGCTTCTTCTTGGCGATTCATCCGTTCTCCATGAGCAAGGGTTTGAACTGCAAGGAGATTACGATTTCGGATGACGCAGAGCAACATTGCCATTCCGCATCATGAAATAACGTAAAAACAATGATTTACATAGCGTTAGCGGGATGATATTCCACGATATGAATGGAGTTTTCAAATCGCTGTTGCTCCGCAAAATCGCGCCTAGGTTTGCACCAGCCGCCGGTGGTTGTGCACGCTCATGAGGATGCCGATGCCGAGGAACAGCGTGAGCAGCGCCGTGCCGCCGTACGAAATGAACGGCAGCGGCACGCCGACCACGGGCAGGATGCCCGAGACCATGCCCATGTTGACGAAGGCGTAGGTGAAAAACATGAGCGTGACGGACGCCGCCAGCAGGCGCGCGAAAAACGTGGCGGCATTCGCCGCGATCATCAGTCCGCGCGCGATCAGCAGCGCGTAGAGCGTGAGCAGCGCCACGTTGCCGAGCAGGCCGAACTCCTCGGAAAACACCGCGAAGATGAAGTCGGTATGGCGCTCGGGGATGAATTCAAGATGCGTCTGCGTACCGTGCAGCCAGCCCTTGCCGGCGATGCCGCCCGAGCCCACGGCGATCGTCGACTGGATGGCGTGGTAGCCCGCGCCGAGCGGGTCCTGCGTCGGGTCGATCAGGGTGAGGATGCGCCGGCGCTGATAGTCGTGCAGCATGCCCCAGAGCGGGGCGAGGCTCGCCAGGCCCAGCACGCCCAGCGCCGCGAGCACTTTCCAGCCGATGCCGGCGAAGAAGATGACGTAGAACCCCGCCGCGGCAACGAGCACGGCGGTGCCCAGGTCCGGCTGGCGCGCGATCAGCAGCACGGGCACCGCCAGCAGCAGCGCCGCCACGGCGAAGTCGCGCATGTGCAGCGTCGCCTCGTTCTTGTGGAAGTACCAGGCGAGCATCAGCGGCAGGGCGAGCTTCATCATTTCCGAGGGCTGGAAGCGCGTGACGCCGACGTGCAGCCAGCGGCGCGCGCCGTTGGCCACGTCGCCGGCGAGCGCGACGGCGACCAGCAGCGCGAGCCCGAGGACGTAAGCGGGCACCGCGAAGCGCATCAGCGTCTGCGGGGGAACCTGCGCGACGATCCACATCGCGGCCAGCGCGACGGCAAGGTTGATCGCCTGCGCGGCGACGCGCCCGGGCACTTCGTAGCTCGCTGAGAACAGCGTCGCCAGACCGAGCGCCACCAGCGCCAGGCTCAGCCCGAGGAGCGGCCCGTCGATTCCCTGCGCAAGGCGGGCGCCCAGGCGGCGCGGGGCGAGCTGCGCGAGCTCCATCAGTCGCTCTCCGCGTCGCTGTCGTCCTCGCCGGCGGGGCGCAGCATCGCCTCGGGCAGCTTGCCGAGCAGGAAGTAGTCGAGCACCGAGCGCGCGATCGGCGCCGCGGCGCGCGCGCCGAAGCCGCCATTCTCGACGATCACCATGAGCGCGATGCGGGGGTTGTCCACCGGCGCGAAGGCGATGAACAGCGAATGATCGCGATGGCGCTCGGCGACCTTCTTCTCATCGTACTTCTCCCCCTGCTTCAGGCCGATCACCTGCGCGGTGCCGGTCTTGCCGCCGCTCGCGTAGGCGGCGCCGGCGAAGGCGCGCGCGCCGGTTCCTTCCTTGTTGACGCCGGCCATTGCCTGCTTGACGAACTCCACATGCTCGGGCCTGAGCGCGACGCGCTGCTGCAGGACCGGCTCGAGGTGGCGCCGCTCGCCGGTGCGCAGATTGTCGATGTAGGAGACGAGCCGCGGCCGGTACATGTCGCCGTTGGCCGCCAGCGTGGCCAGGGCGAGCGCGAGCTGCACCGGCGTGTAGGCATTGTAGCCCTGGCCGATGCCGATGGAGATCGTCTCGCCCGCGTACCATTTCTGCTGCTCGGGCCTGCGGAAGCGCTTCTGCTTCCACTCCGGCGAGGGCAGCACGCCGGTTGCCTCGCCCTCGAGGTCGATGCCGCTCTTCGCGCCCAGGCCGAGCCTGCCCATGAAGCCGGCGATGGCGTCGATGCCCATGTCGTTGGCGAGCTGGTAGTAGAAGGTGTCCGAGGAGACCACGATCGACTTGTACAGGTCGACGGTGCCGTGGCCGCCGGGCTTGGAGTCGCGAAAGCGCCGCCCGCCGAACTCGAAATAGCCCGGATCGTGGATCGTGCTCTTGAAGCTGCGCTTGCCCAGCTCCAGCGCCGCCATCGCCATGAACGGCTTGAAGGTCGAGCCGGGCGGGTATACGCCCGCGATGGCGCGGTTGTTGAGCGGCCGGTCGGGCGAATTGTTCAGCTCCGCCCAGCTCTGCGGGTCGATGCCGTCCACGAACAGGTTGGGGTCGAAGCCGGGCTTGGAGACCAGCGCCAGGACTCCTCCCGTGGAAGGCTCGATCGCCACCAGCGCGCCACGGCGCTCGCCGAAGGCGACCTCGGCTACCTCCTGCAGCCGGATGTCCAGCGTCAGCGTGACGTTGTTGCCAGCCTGCGCGGGCGTGCGCGCGAGCGTGCGTATGCCGCGGCCGCCGGCATCGATCTCGACCTGCTCCATGCCGGTGGTGCCGTGCAGTTCCTGCTGGTAGCTCGCCTCTACCCCCGCTTTGCCGATGAAGTCCGTGCCCCGGTAATTCGCGTCCACGTCCAGCTCGGCGAGCCGCTCCTGGTCCTTCTGGTTGATGCGGCCGATGTAGCCGATGACGTGCGAGGCGAGTTCGCCGTGCGGATACTGGCGAAACAGGCGCGCCTTGATCTCGACGCCCGGGAAGCGGTAGCGATTGGCGGCGAAACGCGCGACCTCCTCGTCGGTGAGACGCGTGCGGATCGGCAGGCTCTCGGCATTGCGCACTTCCGCGTGGAGCTTGCGGAACCGGCCGCGGTCCTTGGGCTGGACTTCAATCACCTCACCAAGCTCGTGGATGGTGCGCTCGAGGTCTTTCACCTTCGCGGGAAAGATCTCCAGCGTGTAGGCGGAGTAGTTGCGCGCGAGCACGACGCCGTTGCGGTCCAGGATCAGGCCGCGGTTAGGCGCGATGGGCACGATCGAGATGCGGTTGTCCTCCGCCTTGGAGGCGTAGGTATCGTGCTGCAGGACCTGCAAGTGGACGAAGCGCGCGAGCAGCAGCGCGAAGGCGAGCAGCACCGCGGCGCCGGCGAAGCCCACGCGCAACTGGAAGAAGTAGAGCTCCTTCTCGTGGTTCTTGAGCTCCGCGAGCTTCTTCATATGGCGCGCGTCTCGTCGATTTCCGCCGGACGCCGCTGCGGCATCAGCAGCACCGTGGTCAGCACCGGCCACAGCAGCGCGCCGAGCAGCGGTCCGGCGGCCAGCGTCCAGCCGGGAAACTCGGCGCCCGCGGCGAGGCGCACCAGCGCCGCGACCGCCTGCGCGAAGAGCAGCAGCGCGGCGACGTGCAGGGCCTGCCCCCAGAGCGGGAACCAAAGGATCCGCCGCGCCAGACTGATCGAGGCGAAGGCGAGCATCGAATAGGCGAGGGCATGCTGCCCGAGCAGCACGCCGTTGCCGACGTCGATCAGGAGGCCCAGCAGCCAGCCCGCGCCCAGGCCGACGAGCCTGGGCTGCTGCACGCACCAGAAGACCAGCACCAGGGCGACGAAATCGGGCGCGAGCAGCACGTTTTTCCACGGCAGGAAATTGGCGAGCAGGGCGAGCGCGAGCGAGACGAGGATGGTGCTCGCGCGCACCGGCAGCAGGATGCGCTGCGCGACCGGCGCGTCATTGAGCTGCATCGCCATCCCTCCTGCGCTGCTTGCGGACCTTGACGGGCCGCTTGTCGGCCGGCGCGCCGGCTTCCTCTGGGGGCTGCGCCTGGCGCGACTCGTTCTCGATCACGAGCACGTAGCGGCCGCG
Source organism: Burkholderiales bacterium (assembly GCA_020845995.1). GTDB lineage: Bacteria > Pseudomonadota > Gammaproteobacteria > Burkholderiales > SG8-39 > RBG-16-66-20. Next base: position 27,279 of record JADLES010000151.1, read on the forward strand.
CTCCACGCCGGCGGCCGGCTGGCAGACGATGCGCGCGAACGCGTAGGCGGCGTCTCGCTCGATGCGGGCGACCGTCGCCACCGGGATGCCCGGCGGATAGGTGCCGTCGATCCCCGAGGTGACCAGGCGATCGCCGTTCTGGATCTCGGCGTTCGAGGCCATGAAGCGCAGTTCCAGCATGCCGCTCGCTCCGGCACCGTAAGCCACCGCGCGCAGGCCGTTGCGCACGACCTGCACCGGGATCGCCTGATCCTTGTCCGTGAGCAGTGTCACCTCGGCGGCGAGCGCGTGCGCGCGAGTGACCTGCCCGATCACGCCGGAGGCGTCGACCACCGGAGAGCCGGCGCGAATGCCGTTGCGCGTGCCCTTGTCGATGACCACCTTCCTCGAGTAGGGGTCGCGGCCGTTGTAGAGGATCTCGGCGGGCGTCGACTTGACCGGCAGCCGCTCGGCGGCGCCGATCAGCCGGCGCAGCTGCCCGGCTTCCGCGTGCGCGGCCTCGTAGCGCTGCGCGGCCTGCGAAGTCTCGAGGAGCCTCGCGCGCAGCTCGGCGTTCTCTTCGCGCAGCTGTGCCTGGCTGGCGAAGTAGGCGGACAGGCGCTCGCCGAGGGCCGCGGGCAGGGTGGCAAGGGTCTGCAGCGGATAGACCGCGAGCGCGATGACGCCGCGCAGGCTTTCCGTGTATCGAAAGCGCGCGTCGAGGACCAGCAGCGCGAGCGACAGCGAGGCGAAGAACGCGAGCCGGACGAGCGGCGCGGGGCCGCGGTTGAAGAATGGAGGGGGGGTATGGTCCATGCCGTCGGCTGCCCGCGGGGCCTACCCGCTCCCTCTACTCACTCATTGGTGAAGATCGCCCCGAAGTGCTCCATCTTCTCGAGCGCCTTGCCCGAGCCGCGCACCACGCAGGTGAGCGGGTCCTCGGCGACGATCACCGGCAACCCGGTTTCCTCCATGAGGAGCCGGTCGAGGTCGCGCAGCAGCGCGCCGCCGCCGGTGAGCACCATGCCCTTCTCGGCGATGTCGGCGCCGAGCTCGGGCGGGGTCTGTTCCAGCGCGCTCTTCACCGCGCTGACGATCTGGTTGAGGGGCTCGGTGAGCGCCTCCAGGATCTCGTTCGAGGAGATGGTGAAGCTGCGCGGGATGCCCTCGGCGAGGTTGCGGCCCTTCACTTCCATCTCGCGCACTTCGCTGCCCGGGAACGCCGAGCCGATGGTTTTCTTGACCATCTCCGCCGTCGTCTCGCCGACCAGCATGCCGTAGTTGCGGCGGATGTAGTTGATGATCGCCTCGTCGAACTTGTCGCCGCCGACGCGCACCGAACCCTTGTGCACCGCGCCGCCGAGCGAAATCACGCCGACTTCGGTGGTGCCGCCGCCCACGTCCACCACCATCGAGCCGGTGGCTTCCGCCACGGGCAGGTCGGCGCCGATCGCCGCTGCCATCGGCTCTTCGATCAGGAACACCTGGCCCGCGCCCGCGCCGATCGCGCTTTCGCGGATCGCGCGTCGCTCCACCTGCGTGGAGCCGCAGGGCACGCAGATGATGATGCGCGGGCTGGGCGAAAAGAGCTTGTTGTCGTGCACCTTCTTGATGAAATACTTCAGCATCTGCTCGGTGACGGTGAAGTTGGCGATCACGCCGTCCTTCATCGGGCGGATGGCGACGATGTTGCCCGGCGTCTTGCCGAGCATCATCTTCGCGTCCTTGCCGACGGCCTGGATCGATTTCTTCGAATTCGGCCCCGTGTCCTCGCGGATCGCCACCACCGAGGGCTCGTCCAGCACGATGCCCTTGCCGCGCACGTAGATCAGCGTGTTCGCGGTGCCCAGATCGATCGCGAGATCGTTGGAGAAGTAGCTGCGCAGGAAACCGAACATGTTCGTGGCCGATCCTCTTTCGTTTTGCGATGCGGCGACAGGTTCCGACTTGCCTTAACTTTGCTCGCTAACCGCACGTCTTGAAACCCAAATCCGCCGGATGGCTATGATACTCTTACGCCGACCCCCGGCAAGCGCGACGCAGGTCGTCCAGCCCCTCTTTCCCACATGTCCCTGACCCCCGCGCAGCTCCAGCGCATCGCCGTGCTCGCCAGGATCGACGTGGCGCCTGACGAGATGCAGTCCGTGGCCGAGCGGCTGAACCGCGTCCTGGGCCTCATCGACCAGCTGCAATCCGTCGACACAGGCGGCATCGAGCCCATGGCCCACGCGCTCGACGCAACCCTGCCGGTCCGGCAGCGGCTGCGCGCGGACGAGGTGACCGAGGCCGACCGCCACGATGACTTCCAGCGGGGCGCGCCCGCGGTCGAGCAGGGGCTGTACCTGGTTCCGAAAGTGATTGAATAGGAAAGGGGATCTCCGGCAAATGCCTCCGACCCCCTTCAGAACCCCCGGCCCGTGCTGAATTCCTCGCTCGCCGAACTCTCCGCCGCGCTCGCGGCGAAGCAGCTTTCCGCGGTCGAGCTGACGCGCCTTTTCCTGGACCGGATCCGGGGCATGAACGCCACGCTGAACGCCTTTATCACGGTGGACGAGGAGCGCAGCCTCGCGCAGGCGCGTGTCGCCGACGAGCGACGGGGGCGCGGGGAGGCGGGCCCGCTGACCGGCATCCCGATCGCGCACAAGGATATCTTCTGCACCCGGGGACTGCGCACCACCTGCGGCTCGCGCATGCTCGCCGATTTCACCAGCCCCTACGACGCGCACGTGGTCGAGCGCTTCGCCGCGGCCGGCGCGGTGACGCTGGGCAAGACCAACATGGACGAATTCGCGATGGGCTCGTCAAACGAGACCTCGTACTTCGGCCCCGTGCGCAACCCCTGGAACCTGGGGCGCGTGCCCGGGGGCTCCTCGGGCGGATCCGCCGCGGCGGTGGCGGCGCGCATGGTTCCCGCTGCGACAGGAACCGATACGGGCGGCTCGATCCGCCAGCCCGCGGCGCTGACCGGAGTGTCCGGGCTGAAACCCACCTACGGCGTGGTGTCGCGCTACGGCATGATCGCTTTCGCCTCTTCGCTCGACCAGGGCGGGCCGATCGGCAAGTGCGCGGCCGACCTCGCGCTGCTCATGAACGCGATGGCCGGCTTCGATGCGCGCGACTCGACCAGCCTGGAGCGGCCCGCCGAGGACTACACGCGCTGCCTGAACGAGCCGCTGCGGGGCCTGCGGGTCGGATTGCCGAAGGAATACCTGTCCGCCGGCGTCGACGAGGACGTGCTCGCGCGCGTGCGCGAGGCGGTGCGCTGGTTCGAGTCGCAGGGCGCATCGATGGCGGAGATCACGCTGCCCAACACCGCGCTCGCCGTGCCGGTGTATTACGTGCTCGCGCCGGCCGAGGCCTCCTCGAACCTGTCGCGCTTCGATGGCGTGCGCTATGGCCACCGCGCGCGCGACTACGCGAACCTGGGCGAGATGTACCGGCGCACACGCGCCGAGGGCTTCGGCGCCGAGGTCAAGCAGCGCATTCTCATCGGCACCTACGTTCTCTCGCACGGCTACTACGATGCCTACTATCTCAAGGCGCAGAAGGTGCGGCGCCTGATCGCGAAGGACTTCGCCGAGGCATTCGCGCGCTGCGACCTGATTATGGGCCCGACCGCCCCTTCGACCGCGTTCCCGCTCGGCGCCAAGTCCGACGACCCGGTGCAGATGTACCTGAACGACATCTTCACGATCCCGGCGCCACTCGCCGGCTTGCCGGGGATGTCGATTCCCTGCGGTTTCGACCGCCAGGGTCTGCCCGTGGGCCTGCAGATCATGGGAAACTATTTTTCTGAGGCGAAGATGCTCGGCGCCGCGCATCGCTACCAGCAGGCAACCGACTGGCACCTGCGCCTGCCGCCGGAGGCGGCGCCATGAAATGGTTCGGCCTGCTGCTGGGGTTGTTTCCCGCGCTGGTCCTTCCCCAGGAAGCCAGTGAAACCCGGGAACTGATCGGCAGCCTGGGCGGCCGCCCGGCGCTGCTCAATCTCTACTCATCGGTGCTGCCGGACGGCTCCGCGCGCGTGACCGGCGACTATCTGCTGCTGCCGACGCAGCAGCAGCGCTTCCTGGAAGGCGAGCGCAGCAAGCAACTGGGGGTCACGGTGCTGCGGGAAGGGGCGACGCCGATACTGTATGGCCGGCCGGCGACGGGGACCCTGCAGGGAACCTGGTCGGGCGGCGTGTTCAAGGGCCTGCGCTACGGGCCGGAGGGGCAGGAGCGCGAGCGCTTCGAGTTTAGCGAAACCTTTCCATCGATGGAGGCCTACAGCGCCAGCGTGCGATGCGAGGTTGCCGACGCGCGCTACGCTTCAACGCTCGCGCTCGCGGTCGAGAACGGCAAGCTGAAAAGCGCCGATTGGCGCTCCCGGGTTTCTCCCGGCGGTCATCCATGCTCGGTCACGGGCCTGGAGCAGCGCCCGTTCGCGGGCGGGCTGCGCTTTGCCGCCGGGCGCTGCAGCGTCACGCTGCGCAGCCTGGGCGACTACGTGCGCGTGATGGCCGAGGACTGCGCGGCGATGTGCGGCTCGCAGGGGTATCTCGAGCCGATGCTCATCGACCGCAGGGGTCACTGCCAGCTCCTGCGCCCGCAGTCGCGCTAGGTCCGGCGCCCGCTCCATGGCTTGGGAAATCGTCGTCGGCATCGAGACCCACGCGCAGCTGCTGACCAGGAGCAAGATTTTCTCCGGCGCCGCGACCGCGTTCGGCGCCGCGCCCAACACGCAGGCTTCGGCGGTGGACATCGCGCTGCCCGGCGTGCTGCCGGTGCTCAACAGGGGCGCTGTCGAGCTGGCGATCCGCTTCGGGCTTGCCGTCGGCGGGCCGGAGGTGATCCGTCGCCGGTCCGTGTTCGCGCGCAAGAACTACTTCTACCCCGACCTGCCGAAGGGCTACCAGATCAGCCAGTTCGAATTGCCGATCGTGACGGGCGGTTCGATACAGATTGAAACGGAATCGGGCAGTAAGACCGTTCGCCTCACGCGCGCCCACCTCGAAGAGGACGCGGGAAAATCCTTGCACGAGGACTTTCACGGCATGTCGGGGATCGACCTCAACCGCGCCGGCACGCCGCTGCTCGAAATCGTCACCGAGCCGGACCTGCGCGGGGCGAAGGAGGCGGTCGCCTATGCGCGCGCCCTGCATTCGCTGGTGCGCTGGATCGGCATCTGCGACGGCAACATGCAGGAGGGGTCGTTTCGCTGCGACGCCAATGTCTCGGTTCGCCGCGCCGGTGACGCTGCTCTCGGCACCCGCTGCGAGATCAAGAACCTGAACTCCTTCCGCTTCATGGAGCAGGCGATCGAGTTCGAGGCGCGGCGCCAGATCGAGCTGATCGAAGACGGCAAGGCCGTGGAGCAGGAAACGCGGCTCTACGATCCCGGCAGAAACGAGACGCGCTCGATGCGCTTGAAGGAAGACGCGCAGGACTACCGCTATTTCCCCGATCCGGACCTGCTGCCGCTGGTGGTCTCCGAACAGGATATCGAGAGGATCAGGTCGGAGATGCCCGAGCTCCCTGGCGCCAGGTTCAGGCGCTTCACGGACCAGTTGGCGATCGCGCCGGCGACCGCGCGCGTTCTCGTCGGCGACAAGGTTTTGTCGGATTACTTCGAAGAGACGGCGCAGGGCGCGTCCCCGGAAGTCGTGCGCCAGGCGGCGAACTGGATCGCGGTCAGCACGAACGCGAGGTTGAACGACAGGAACATCGGCATCGCGGACGCCCCGGTCAGGCCGCGCCAGGTCCGGCAGCTGATCGAGCGAGTCGTCGACGGCACGATCTCCGGGAAGATCGCCAAGGAGATCGACGAGGTGATGTGGTCCGCCGGCGGCACGCCGGACGAAATCATCGAGAAAAGGGGACTCAAGCAGATCTCCGACACCGGCGCGATCGAGAAGATCGTCGACGAGGTGCTGGTGGCGAACGCGAAGCAGGTGGCGGACTACCGCTCCGGGAAGGAAAAGGCGTTCAACTCGCTGGTCGGCCAGGTGATGAAGGCGAGCAAGGGCAAGGCCAACCCGGCGCAGGTGAACGACATCCTGCGCCGCAGGCTGAAGGGCTAGGCTACTTCGCGCCGCCCTTGGTCAACTCGTTGTAGCGCTTCTTGTCTTCGTCGAAGCGCGCGTTGATCTTGTCCACCTCCTTGCGCCTGGTCGCGAGCGAGTCTTCCTGCGTCTTGATGTCGAACTCCGTGTTCGTCAGGTCCTGCTCGACTTTGGTCGCCACCTTGCCCCCCTTGCTGCCGTCGGCCTCCTTCTTCAACTCGGCGTGGCGCGCCCTGAGCGCGGCGATGCGCCGCTCGATGTCCTTGACCGCGGCCTCGTTGTCCTTGAGAGCGCGCGCGCGGGCCTGGTCGATCTCCTTCTCGCTGGTGTAGGTGGCCAGCAGCGCCCGGTTGCGCCGACCCTCCTCCTTGGAGACCGACTCGCGCTTCTTGCGCTCCTCCTCCTCGTGCGCTTTTTTCTCGCGCTCCGCGGCGGAAGCCGCGGCGTCGAAGCGCTTTACGACCATGCCCTGCGAGTTCAGCTGCTCCACGGGCTGGCCGAGGCACTGTGGCGGCACTACCGAGCCGTAATATTTCTTGCCGTCCTTGCCCACGCAGCGATAGGAAACAGCCTGCGCGCCCGCCGCCAGCGGCACGAGCGCGAGCAGGGCGGCGAGGACTGCGGACTTCAGCTTCATGGTTGCCCCCGGGTGAATTCGGTTCATCCGGATTCTAACGCGCGCGGCCGGCGCGGGTTGACCTGCTAGAATGCGCCCGCCATGCACGCCGCGGACCGCGCTTTCGTCGCCGAAACCACCGCGAAGATGCTGCTGGAAGTCAAGGCGGTGCTGTTCTCCGAGGGCAAGCCGTTCATCTTTACCTCCGGCTGGGCGAGTCCGGTGTACATCGACTGCCGCAAGCTCATCTTCTACCCGCGCATCCGCAGCCGGCTTGTCGATTTCGCCGTCGCCACGCTCGCGCGCGACGCGGGCTTCGAGCAATTCGACGTGGTCGCGGGCGGCGAAACCGCGGGCATTCCGTATGCGGCCTGGATCGCCGACCGCCTCGGCTTGCCGATGCAGTACATTCGCAAGAAGCCCAAGGGGTTCGGGCGCAACGCCCAGATCGAGGGCGACATCCGCGAGGGCGCGCGCACGCTGCTGGTGGAGGATCTCACCACCGACGGGCGCTCCAAGATCAACTTCTGCAAGGCGCTGCGCGAGGCGGGCGCGCGCGTCGAACACGTGTTCGTCAACTTCTACTACGACATCTTTCCAGAGTCGAAGAAGGTGATGCAGGACCTCGGCGTGCGGCTGCACTACCTCGCAAGCTGGTGGGATGTGCTGGCGGTCGTGAAAGGCGGCAACTACCTGGCCGCCGCGCAGGTGGCGGAGGTCGAGCAGTTCCTCCATGGCCCGGCCGAATGGTCGGCGGCCCATGGCGGTGTTTCCAGCTTCCCCTCGTCTTGAAGGTCATCAGCCTCAACGTCAACGGCCTGCGCTCGGCGGCGGGCAAGGGCCTGTTCCGCTGGCTGGCGGCGCAGCAGGCCGACGTGGTCTGCCTGCAGGAGATCAAGGCGCAGGAAGCCGATCTCGACGGCCATGCGGTCGAGCTCGCGGGCTTCGAGCGCTTCCTGTATCCGGCGCAGAAGAAGGGATATGCGGGGGTCGCGCTCTACAGCCGCGCGAAGCCAGGGCGCGTGATACGCGGCTTCGGCGTGCAGGAGTTCGACGCCGAGGGGCGCTACCTCGAGGCGCAGTACGGCAAGCTCTCCGTGGTCTCGGTCTACCTGCCCTCGGGCTCGGCCGGCCCGCACCGGCAGGCATCGAAGTTCCGGTTCCTAAAGGCCTTTCTCCGTCATCTGCAGGGAATCCGCGCCAGAGATTCGGAGACTATCCTCTGCGGCGACTGGAACATCGCGCACAAGGAGATCGACCTGCGCAATTGGCGCTCGAACCAGAAGAATTCGGGCTTCCTGCCCGCGGAGCGCGCCTGGCTGACGAGCTTGTTCGACGAGGTCGGCTTCGTCGACGTTTTCCGCCTCCTGAACCGCAAGCCGGACCAGTACACCTGGTGGTCGAACCGCGGCCAGGCCCGGGCGAAGAACGTGGGCTGGCGTATCGACTACCAGATCGCCACGCCCGGCGTGGCGCGCTCGGCGAAGCGCGAGTCCATCTACCTGCGGCGGCGCTTCAGCGACCACGCGCCGCTGACCATCGAATACGGGCTCAGGTCACCACGTTGACGATGCGCCGGTTGCGCCGGCGGTCCAGCCACCAGGCGAGCACCGGCAGCACGGCGAAGCCGCCGGGCATGACCAGGATCACGAGGTAGGGGGAAAGCTTGGAGAGCCGACGCAATTGCGCGCGGATCTCGGCGAGATCCTCGGGCGTCCACTTCTGCTTGTTGCGCCGCTTCATCAGCACCGGCATCAGGCCCTTCACCTGCACCAGCTCCGAGAGCAGGAACTTGCGCTCGCGCTCGGCGAGCTCGAAGGCCTGCCGCACGACGGCGGGAGCGCGCAGGAGCATCAGCGGCGCGCGGCGGCAGGCGCGGTCGGCGCGGCGCTGAGCCGCTGCCACAACCGCTGCACGGCGCGATAACCGCGCCAGAGGGACCAGCCCTTCATTCCCCAGCGGACGGCCCAGCCGAGCGCGAGCCGCGGACGCAGGGCGACCAGCACCGCCACGCCGGCCGTGACGAGCATCGGCCGCTCGCGCAACTCGCCGAGGACGCGCCCGGCGAACGCCAGAACGCCGTCGATCCTGCGCCCGGCGGCGTCGCCGCGCGCGGCCAGCGCGGCGAGCAAATCGCGCTCGGCGGCGGCCTGCGCGCTGAGCCGCGCGCGGCGCTCGGCAAGCGCCAGCAGGCGTGCGCGCACCGTCACGGGATTCGCTCGCGAATCATGGCCCCGCGATCCTTTCGCGATCCTGCTTCAGCTCGGCGAGCGTGGCGGCGAGGAACTTCGGCCGCTCGCGCAGCCGGGCGCGCGCGGCGAGCGCCGCAAAGGCGGCGATGCCGGCGAAGAGCGCGGCCAGGAGCCCCGCGGCGAGCAACCGGTTGGAATCCCAGAAAAGGAGGACGACCAGGACCGCGGCGAACAGCACCGCGATCGCGAAGAAGAACAGCGCCGCCGCGGCCCAGATCAGGATCTCGGCGAGCCGGGCCGCCTGCTCCTCGAGCTCGGTGGCGGCGAGGCGCGCCCGCGTTTCGGCGAACGAGAGCAGCGTGCGGGCAAGCTCTTTCACCGATCCAAGCATGGGAAGGCGCGCCCGGTCCGCGGCGGGCGCGGCGCTAGCGGCGGCTGATCAGGACGCCCAGCAGCAGGCCGGCGACGGCGGCGATGCCGACGGCTTGCCAGGGATTGTCCTGCACATACTCATCGGTCGCCCGCGCGGCTTTCCGGGCCTGCTCGAGTGCGGCGCGCTCGGCTTCGCCCAGCTTCACTTTGGCGGTGGCAAGCGAGGCCTGAATGCGCTCGCGCGCGGCGGCTATTTTTTCGCCGGCCTGCCCGGCGCTCGCGCGCAGCAGTTCTTCGCTGTCCGAGATCAGGGTCTTCAGGTCGGCAACGAGCTTGTCCTTGGCAGTGGATTCGGTGGTCATGGTCTCGATTTGTCTGGTAGTTGCGATTGAGCGGAACGTTTCCCGCCGCACTGCGTGCCGGCGGAACCGGACCCCGAAAGGTACCCTGATTACTGCACTGCCGCAACGTCCGCCGGGGGCCGGATAGAATGGCTGCGCCCATGCCGCTGCCGGCGTATGCCGCTGTCTTTCGCAGCAGAAAGATCCTGGTTCTGCTGCTGCTCGGATTCTCCTCTGGACTGCCGCTCGCCCTGACCGCGGGCACGCTGCAGGCCTGGCTCGCGGCGGACAACGTCGACATCGTCGCCATCGGCTGGTTCGCGCTGGCGGGCCAGCCCTACACCTACAAGTTCCTCTGGGCGCCGCTGATGGACCGCTACACGCCGCCGTTTCTGGGCAGGCGCCGCGGCTGGCTGCTCGTCACGCAACTGCTGCTCGCCGCGGCGATCGCGTTCATGGGCACGCTCACGCCCCGCGACGCGACCTGGCTGCTGGGCGCGGTCGCCCTGGCGGTTGCCTTTCTCTCCGCCTCGCAGGACATCGTTTTCGATGCGCTGCGCGCCGACTGGCTGGAGCGCGAGGAACGCGGCGCGGGCGCGGCGGTATCCGTGCTTGGCTACCGGATCGCGATGTTGGTGTCCGGCGCGGGCGCGCTGGTCCTCGCCGACCAGTGGCTGGGATGGGCGGCGACCTACTGGCTGATCGCCGCGCTCATGGGGGTGGGCATGCTCGCCACCTGGTTCGTGGTCGAGCCGGAGAGGAAAGGCGCTACGCCGAAAACGCTGGACGAGGCGCTGATCAGGCCTTTCGGCGATTTCCTCGCGCGCGAAGGAGCGCTCGCGCTGCTCGCGCTGGTCGTGCTCTACAAGCTGGGCGACGCGTTCGCGGGCAACCTCACCACCGCCTTCCTGCTGCGCGGCCCGGGTTTTTCGCTCACCGAGATCGGCGCGATCAACAAGGGCTTCGGGCTTGCAGCGACCATCGCCGGCGCGCTCGCCGGCGGCGCGCTGATGGCGAAAATGCGCCTGTACCGCGCGCTGCTCCTGTTTGGCGCGCTGCAGGCGGTCACCAACCTGGGTTTTCTGCTGCTGTCGATGGCAGGCAAGAGCTATGCGCTGATGGTGGCGGTGATCGGCCTGGAGAATCTTTGCGGCGGCATGGGCACCGCCGCCTACGTCGCGCTGCTGATGGCGCTGTGCGACCAGCGATACTCGGCGACGCAGTACGCGCTGCTCTCGGCGCTGTCCGCGGTCGGGCGAGTCTACGTCGGCCCCGCCGCGGGGTACCTCGTCAGCGCGCTCGGCTGGACGCAGTTCTTCCTGTTCAGCTTCCTGATCGCGCTGCCCGGCCTCGCCCTCCTTGCCTGGTTGCGCGCGAGGATCGAGGCGCTGGACCTGGCTAGCGACCAGTCGCCGATAGCCAGTCGTCCACGACCTGGTTGAAGCGCTCCGGCTGCTGCAGCATCACCCAGTGGCCGGTGTCGAAGCCCTCCGCCCGGCTGCCCGGCTGCCGCGCGAGCGCGTCGGCCCAGGTCCTGGCGTGGAACATGAACGGCTTGCGCGCGCCGTAGAGGTAGAGCATGGGGCAGGCCGGCTTGAAGCGCTGCGTCTGCCGGGCGAACGACTGCGCGCCGCCGAACCAGGCAAGGTAATAGGGATAGTTCATTCGCGAGCGGATGAAGCGTGGATCCGAGCGGGCGCGCACCCAGCGCGCCATCTTGCGCGTCATCCAGTCGCCCAGCCAGCCACCGGCCATCCAGGCGAGCGCGAGCCAGACCTGGTAGGCAAGGATGTAGAGCTTCGCGCGCGCCCTCAGCTCGCGCCGCGCAGCGCGCACCTCGCCGATGTCCACGCCGACGATGCGCGCGACCAGCCGCGGGTTGCGCATGGTGAACTCGTAGCCGAAGATGCAGCCCCAGTCGTGCAGCATGAGCGTGACCGGCCTGCCGGGGCTCAGTTCCTCGATCACCTGCCGGAGGAAGCGCGTCACCTCGTCCACCGTGTACACGCGGCGCGTCTGCGTCTCGTCGAAACCGGGCAGCGTGAAGCGGATGCAGCGGTACTTCGCCTTCAGAAACTCCACCTGCGCATCCCACAGGCGGCGGGTATCCGGCCAGCCATGCACCATCACGATGGCCTCGGCACCCTCGTCGCCGTCGACGTGCACCTCGACGCCGGCGACCGGAACGATCATGTAATCTTCGCGCCTCGCTCCCTGAGCAGGCGCCTGAGGGTGGAACGGTGGCAGTGCGCCTCGTTCTCGCAGTAGCAGCCGACCGAGAAATTCGCCGAGCGCGAGAGCGCCGCCAGCACATCCAGGATCCGGCTCGGCGTCGCCGCCTTCATTTCCCTTTCATACCGCCTCGCGAACGCTTGCCACTGCGCGTCTGTCTCCGCGTTCTGCGCGACCTTTACGGTCGCATCGGACGGCGATAGCTCCGGCAGCCAGACGTCGTACCAGTTGTCAGACGAGAATCTCGCCTTCGGCACGCCGCGCGGCGGCCGGCGCACCGTGCCGATGCGCGGGCCTTCGCTGCGCGGGTGCGGCGATCCCAGGCGAACGATGGAAACGGACATGCAACCTCCTCGCGGCCGCGCGGGCCGCCTTGGGCCAACCGGTATTCTCGCGCATCGCGCATCATGGGTCGCCGGCAAATGGCGCGCGTGCCCGGCCCTCTTGACGTGGATCAATTCGCGCGGCCCCTGCATACGTACTGTGACTCACCAAAGGAGCCGCCACGATGACCTACCAGGACCCGGCCTGCGCCTATTGTCCGCCTACTGTCCGCGCCTGTCGCCTGGGGGAGGCGTCCGAACGCGGCCCCGGCTTTTGCCCCACCAAGGTCGACCCGCAGGCACAGGCGACGGCGCGCGCCTGGTACGACGATCCGGAGGTCCGCCGCATTTCGCAGGAGTCCGCCCGCGTGGAAGCGGAAGGGTATTGCAAGTGGACGCGCGTCGAGGAGATCGTCGAATTCGCGAGAAAGATGGGCTTCCGCAAGCTCGGCATCGCGAACTGCATCAGCTTCGTGGACCACGCCTATGTGCTCTCGGGAATACTCGAGAGCCACGGTTTTGAGGTCGTCTCGGTCGCCTGCAAGAACGACAATATTCCCAAGGAGGAGCTGGGCCTCGCCGACTCCGAGAAGATCCGGCCGGGCCAATTCGAGGCATTGTGCAACCCGGTCGCGCAGGCCGAGCTCCTGAACGAGCACGGATGCGAATTGAACGTCGTGATGGGCCTGTGCATCGGCCATGACAGCCTGTTCTTCAGGCATGCCAAGGGCCTCACCACCGTCCTGATCGCGAAGGATCGAGTGCTTGGCCACAACCCGCTGGCGGCCCTCCAGCTTGCCGATACCTACTATAGTCGCCTGTGGGGGCCTCTGAAGCCCGCGAAGCCGCCGAAGCTGCCAGCCGCGGGCCGGCGCGCGCCATGAGCGTCCGGTTTCAGGCGCTGACGCGGTAGATCACGAGCGCGCCAAGAAGGTTCGGCAGCAGCGAAACCGGCGCGCCGCCGGTGAGCACGACCCGCTCGAGGACGCGGAAGCCGAGCTTCGCGCACAGCGCCTCGAAATCGACCAGCGTGCAAAGGTGCACGTTGGGCGTGTCGTACCACTGGTAGGGAAGCTCTTTCGACACCGGCATGTGGCCGGCGAACGCGATCTGGATGCGCGCCCGCCAATAGCCGAAGTTGGGGAAGGAGACGATCGCCTCGCGACCGACGCGGAGCATTTCCCTGAGCAGCGGCTCCTGCCGGCGGATCGCCTGCAGCGTCTCCGAGAGGATCACGGTGTCGAAGGAGCGGTCGGCGAACGCGGCGAGACCGTCCTCCAGGTCCATCTGCAACACGTTGACGTCGTTGCCGAGGCAGGCGATGACCTTGGCGTCGTCGATCTCCACGCCGTAGCCGTGCGCCGCGTGCGTCTTCCACAGGTGCTTGAGCAGTCCGCCGTCGCCGCAGCCAAGGTCCAGCACCCGTGCCCCCGGCGCCACCCAGCGCGCCATCGTTTCGACTTCGGTCATAGCGAGATGTTGGCGAAGTAGGCGCGCAGCGCGCCGTGGTAGCGCGCGTCGTCCAGCAGGAAGGCGTCGTGTCCCTGCGGCGCGTCGATCTCGAGGTAGGAGACCACGCGCCGGTTGTCGAGCAGCGCGCGCACGATCTCGCGCGAGCGCTGCGACGAGAAGCGCCAGTCCGAGGTGAACGAGATCACGAGAAAATCGGCCTGCGCGCGCGCGAAGGCCTTCGCCAGGTCGCCGCCGAATTCCGCGGCAGGATCGTAGTAATCGAGCGCCTTGGTGATGCGCAAATAGGTGTTGGCGTCGAAGTACTCGGCGAACTTGTCGCCTTGGTGGCGCAGGTACGACTCGACCTCGAAATCGACGTCGAAGTCGAATCCGGGCGCGGCGCGCCGCAGCGCGCGGCCGAACTTCTCCATCATCGCGTCGCCCGACAGGTAGGTGATGTGGCCGATCATGCGCGCGATACGCAGCCCCCGGCGCGGCAGCACGCCCTTGTCGTGGTAGTGGCCGCCGTGGAACTCCGGATCGGTCATGATCGCCTGGCGCGCGACCTCGTTGAAGGCGATGTTCTGCGCCGACAGGCGCGGCGTGGCGGCGATGACGATCGCGTTGCGCACGCGCCCGGGGTAGGAGAGGGACCATTGCAGCGCCTGCATGGCGCCAAGGCTCCCGCCCATCACCGCGGCGAAGCGCTCGATGCCGAGGCGGTCGGCAAGGCGCGCCTGCGCGGCCACCCAGTCTTCGACCGTCACCACCGGGAAATCCGCGCCCCAGGGCCGGCCGGTGGCGGGGTTGACCGAGGTCGGACCGGTCGAGCCGAAGCAGGAGCCGATGTAGTTGTTGCCGACGACGAAGAAGCGTTCGGTGTCGAGCGGCTTGCCCGGGCCGACCATGTTGTCCCACCAGCCCAGATTCTTCGGCTCGCCGGCGTAGCTGCCGGCGACGTGGTGCGAGGCGTTGAGCGCGTGGCAGACCAGCACCGCGTTCGAGCGCGCCGCGTTCAGCGTACCGTAGGTCTCGTAGGCGATCTCGAACTCGGGCAGCACCGCGCCCGACTTCAGCCGGAGCGGCTCGGAAAACCTCGCCTTCTTCGCTTCTACGATCACGCCCGTTCCCGAAATGAAAAACCCGTTCAGCTTGCGCGAGAACGGGTTTCCGGTCTCTTTAGCGGCATTTGTAGAGCGCCCGCAAGCTGAACATCAAATCGGCGCTGGGACGAGATTATACCCTTGCCGCCCCTGTGCGGATCATACGCTCGATCTCAGCTTCGGAAAGCCCCGCCTCGCGCAGCACTTCGCGCGTGTGCTCGCCCAGGCGCGGCGCGTGGCGGCGGTACTCGGGGGGCGACTCGGACCACTCCGAGGGCGCCGTCATCGAGCGCAGGCGCCCTTCGGTCGGATGTTCGATCTCGCGGAAGTAGCCGATCGCCGCGAGATGCGGGTCGGCGAGGATGTCGGCGAGGCTGTTCATGCGCTGCACCGGGATGTCGGCCGCTTCCAGCGCCGCGAGCCAGTCGGCGGTGGTTCGCTTTCGCATCTCTTCGGCGATCAGCGCGTAGGCGCCCTCGAAGTCGCGGCTGCGCGCTTCCGGCGTCGCGAACCTGGGGTCCCGGAGCAGTTCCGGGCGCCCGATCAGCCCGAAGAACGCGCGCCACTGCTTGTCGTTGTAGACGAGCATGCAGAGGTAGCCGTCCTTCGTTTCGTAGGGCCTGCGCCCGCTGGCGAGCATGCGGCCGTAGCCCAGCCCGCCCTGCGCCGGCACGAAGGTCTCGCCGGCGAGGTGCTCGCCCAGCACGAGCTGCAGCAGGCTCTCGAACATGGGCACGTCGATCCGCTGCCCGGTGCCGCTTTTCTCGCGCCGGTACAGGCCCGCGCACACCGCGCTGGCGACCTGCATCCCGGTGGCGCGGTCGGCGACGATCGCCGGCAGGTAGCGGGGCGCTTCGCCGCCCGCCTCGCGAAACAGCCACGGCAGGCCCACCGCGCCCTGAATGAGATCGTCGTAGGCGGCCTTCGCCGCGTACGGACCGCGCTGCGAGTAGCCGAAGGCGCCGACATACAGGATGCGCGGGTTCACGGCGCGAACGTCCTCGTAGCCGAGCTTGAGCCGCGCCATCGCCTGCGGCCGGATGTTGTAGACCAGCACATCGGCGCTTTTCGCGAGCGCGAGGCAGGCGTCGCGCCCGGCCGGCTGCTTGAGATCCAGCACCGCCGAGCGCTTGTTGCGGTTAGCGTTGAGGAAGATGTGTCCCATGCCCTTGGATCGCATCGGCGCGTTGTGGCGCATCACGTCGCCCTCGGGCGGCTCGACCTTGACCACGTCTGCGCCCAGGTCGGCGAGGATCTGCGTCGCGTAGGGGCCCATCACCACCGTGGTGAGGTCGAGGATGCGGACGCCGTCGAGCGGGCCGGGCATTACGCGTTCAACCTGTTCAACAGCTCCCGGGTCTTGGCCGGATCGGATTGGCGCAGCACGCGCTGCGCGAGCGGCTGCGCCTCGGCGAGGTTGGTGCGCAGGACCCGCTCCTTGATCGCCAGCAGCTGTTGCGCGTGCATCGAGAAGTTGCGCAGGCCGAAGCCGAGCAGCAGGCGCGTCAGGCGCGCATCCCCGGCCATCTCGCCGCAGACAGCGACCGGCGTGCCGCCGCGGTTGGCGGACTGGATGGTGTGCGCGACCAGGTGCAGCACCGCCGGGTGCAGGGGGTCGTACAGGTGCGCGACCGCGTCGTCGGTGCGGTCGATGGCGAGCGTGTACTGGATCAGGTCGTTGGTGCCGATGGAGAGGAAATCGAGCTTGCGCATGAACATCGGCAGCGCGAGCGCCGCGGCCGGAACCTCGATCATGCCGCCGACCTCCACTCCCGGGTCGTAGCG
>JADLES010000152.1 GCA_020845995.1 Burkholderiales bacterium
GGCCTCGCGCCGCGCATGCCCGGCACCGCGGGCACGGTGCTCGCCATCCCGTTGTGGTGGACATTCGGCGGCGGCAAGGACCCGGCGCTGCTCTTCGCGGCGCTCCTGTTCCTGTTCGGCCTGGGGGTGTGGGCCTGCGGAGTGACGGGGCGAAACCTCGGCGCGCCCGACCATGGCGCGATGTGCTGGGACGAGGTCGTCGCCTTCCTGCTGGTGCTCGCGCTCGCGCCCGACGATCCCTGGTGGCTGGCGGCGGCGTTCTGCCTGTTCCGCGCGCTCGACATCCTCAAGCCGCCGCCGATCCGGCGGGCGGAGAGGCGCTTTCGCGGCGGCTTTGGCGTGATGTTCGATGACCTGATCGCCGCCGGGTATACCCTGCTGATTCTGGCGATCGCGAAGCGGGTTCTGCCATGAAGCTGGCCCTTCTTTCCCGGAAAACGGGAACGGCGCTCAAGCGCAAGGGGCGGTTCCTCGTCACCGCCGAATCGTGCACGGGCGGCTGGGTGGCGCAGGCGCTGACCGCGGTCGCCGGCTCCTCGGACTGGTTCGAGCGCGGCTACGTTACCTACTCGAACGCGGCCAAGCGCGAAGACCTGGGCGTGCCGCGGCGGATCCTCGATCGCCATGGCGCGGTGAGCGAGCAGACCGCGCGCGCCATGGCGCTGGGAGCGCTGCGACGAGGCGGCGGCGACCGGCGCCGCCGGCGCGCCGGCATTTCGCTCGCGATTACCGGCATTGCCGGACCGGGCGGCGGCGCGCCCGGCAAACCGGCGGGCACGGTCTGCTTCGCCTGGGCGCACGGGCGTAGAATCCGCAGCGAGACCAGACGCTTCCAGGGCGGCCGGATGCGCGTGCGCCGCCAGTCCGTGGCCCACGCCCTGCGCGGGGTGCTGAAATGGCTTTGAACGCGAATGCAGTGCGACCGGCCGCGGTGGCCGGCATGTTCTACCCGGGCAATGCGGCGCAACTGGCCGCGGAAGTGGCCGAACTGCTCGACGGCGTCGAGAGCTTCGAGCCCAGGCTCGCCTATCCCAAGGGGATCATCGTTCCGCATGCCGGCTACCTGTATTCCGGCCCGATCGCGGCGCGCGCCTACGACGAGCTCGCCGCCGCGCGCGGACTCGTCAAGCGCGTCGTGCTGCTGGGGCCGTCTCATTACGTCGCCGGACGCGGACTCGCGCTGCCCACCGCCGCGGCGTTCGAGACGCCGCTGGGCCGGAGCCCGGTCGATGCCGAGGCGGCGCAGCGGCTCGCCGACCTGCCGCAGGTCGTGAGGAGCGAGCCGGCGCACGCGCAGGAACATTCGCTGGAGGTGCAGCTGCCCTTTCTGCAGAAGGTGCTGGGCAGCTTCTCGCTGGTGCCGCTCGCCGCGGGCGCGGCCACCGCCGCCGAGGTGGAGCAGGTCCTCGAGCGGCTCTGGGGCGGTCCGGAGACGCTGATCGTCATCAGCACCGACCTCTCGCACTACCACGCGTACGAAGCGGCGCGGCGCATCGACGACGCGACGCTGGCGCGCATCCAGGGGTGCGCCACGGACATCAGCCACGAGGAAGCCTGCGGCGCGACGGGGCTGAACGGCTTCCTCGGACTGTGCCGCGCGAAGCAGCTGAAACTGCGCCTGCTCGCGGCCTGCAACTCGGGCGATACCGCGGGCGGCAAGGCGCGCGTGGTGGGCTATTCGGCGCTCGCGGCGTACGAGGCCGAGGCGCCCGAGGCGGCGGACGCGGGCCGCGTCCTCGTAGATATCGCGCGCGGCGCCATCGCCAACGGTCTCGGCCTATCCTCGATCCCGGTACGGCGCAACCACCTGCCCTGGCTGCAGCAGCCGGGCGCGACCTTCGTCACGCTGCGCAAGGACGGCCAGCTGCGCGGCTGCATGGGCAGCCTCGCGGCGACGCGCGCGCTCGGGCAGGACGCGGCCTCGAACGCGCGCGCCGCCGCATTCGAGGACCCGCGTTTTCCCAAGCTGGCGCGCGAGGAATGGCCGCGCTGCGAAGTCGAAGTATCGCTGCTGTCCGCGGCCAAGCCGATCCACTTCGCCGACGAAGCCGACCTGCACGCGCAGATCCGCGCGGGCGAGGACGGCCTGATCCTCGAATGCGAGGGTAAGCGCGCCACCTTCCTGCCGCAGGTCTGGGAGGGCATGCCCGACAAGCGGGTCTTCCTGCAGGAGCTGGTGAAAAAGGCGGGCCTGCCCGAAGGCACGCGCATCGCGCGCTGCAAGCTGCAGCGCTACCGCGTGCGCAAGTTCGCCTGATGCACGCGATTCCCGAGAGTGCTTACCCGGGTCGCTGGTGGCATGCGCTGCCCGACGGGCGCATCCAGTGCGACCTGTGCCCGCGCGATTGCCGGCTCCACGAGGGCCAGCGCGGCCTGTGCTTCGTGCGCAGGATGCGGGGCGGCCGCATGCTGCTCACTACCTACGGCCGGTCCTCCGGATTCTGCATCGATCCCATCGAGAAGAAGCCGCTCAACCAGTTCTATCCGGGCACCAGCGTGCTCTCGTTCGGCACCGCCGGCTGCAATCTCGCCTGCAAGTTCTGCCAGAACTGGGACATCTCGAAGTCGAGGGAGATGGACCGGCTGATGGACGCGGCGACGCCGGAATCGATCGCCGCCGCCGCGGTGCGGCTCGGCTGCAAGTCGGTCGCTTTCACCTACAACGACCCGGTGATCTTCGCCGAGTACGCGATGGACATCGCCGACGCCTGCCACGCGCGCGGCGTGCAGACCGTGGCGGTGACCGCGGGCTACATCCACGCCGCGCCCAGGCGCGAGTTCTACGCGAAGATGGATGCGGCCAACGTGGACCTGAAGGCCTTCACCGAGGACTTCTATTTCAAGCTGACCGGCGCGCACCTCGCGCCGGTGCTGGAGACGCTGGAGTACCTCGTCAAGGAAACGCAGGTCTGGACCGAGATCACCACGCTGCTCATTCCCGGCAGGAACGATTCCGATGCCGAGATCGAGTCGCAGTGCAAGTGGATCCGCGAGCGCCTTGGCGCGGATGTGCCGCTGCACTTCAGCGCCTTTCACCCGGACTGGAAGATGCGCGATGTGCCGGCCACGCCGCAGGCGACGCTGTCGCGCGCGCGGGAAATCGCCCGCCTCGCGGGGTTGCGCTACGTCTATACGGGCAACGTGCATGACGAGGAAGGCGGCTCGACCTACTGCCCGTCCTGCGAGCATGCCGTCATCGTGCGCGACTGGTACGAGATCGGCGGCTACCATCTCGGCGACGGCGGCGCCTGCAACTACTGCGGCGCGCGGCTCGCCGGGCGCTATCAGAAGTTCGGCAAGCCGTTCGGCTCCCGGCGCATCCCGGTCCGCCTGTCCGCCGGTACGAGCACGGCGGCGTGACCTTCACGCCCGGTTCCGGCGCGTGGCTGGCCGCGCTGTGTTCCAGCCGCGTGCTCGGCGCGACCTGGTTCGTCGCATACTCGGCGGTGCTGCCGCTCACGCAGGCGGCCTGGGGGCTCTCGGGCAGGGAGGCCGGAATGATCCAGGCGGCATTCCACCTTGGGTACCTGACCTCGCTCTTCATCGTCGGCTTCCTCGCCGATCACTACGGCGCCAAGCGCACCTACCTGCTGACCGGGATCGCGGCCTGGTCGAGCCCGATCGCGTTCGTGCTGTTCGCCGACGGCTTCTGGTCGGCGTTCTGGCTGCATGCGCTGACCGGCCTGTGCCAGGGCGGCTCGTACACGCCGGCGCTCGCGCTCATCAACGATCATGTCGCGCGCGAGCGCCGGGGGCGCGCGATGGGTTTTCTCATCGCCGGATCGAGCGCCGGCTACGCGATCTGCCTGCTGGTTGCGGGCGCCGCGCTGCGCATCACCGACTGGCGTGGTGCTCTCGGCGTCGTCGCCGCGCTGCCGCTGGCTTCCTGGCTGCTCGGCCTGTACGCGCTGCGCGCCACGGCGAACCTCGTGCACCCGCGTCCCGCGGGTGAGCCGCTGCTCGCCGCGCTGCCCGCCGTGTGGCGGAACCGGCGCGGCATGCTGTCCATCTGGGGCTATAC
>JADLES010000153.1 GCA_020845995.1 Burkholderiales bacterium
CACTGAGAGTCAATGCCCGCTTTGATGCTCCCTACCGCAGAAAGCTGGAACTGGCCAGCCGCAGGCTGGGTCTCAATGTGACCGATACGCTGAAGGCCGGCCTCGACAAGCTGGTCGAGTCGCTGGACGCAGAGGCAGGCGTACGGCCGTTCGAGGCGCTCAGGAAAGCCGGCTTCATCGGTTGCGCGCCCGGCCCGGCAGACCTCTCGGGCAGCTACAAGAAGTATCTGTCCAGGTCGCTCGCGCGCAAGCATGGTGCTCGCTGACGCGAGCTTCTTTCTCGCGCTCGCCAATTCCGCCGACCGGTTCCACGCCCAGGCCGTGCGGGCGCTGGAGGCGACCGACGAGGGGCTGGTCACCACCTGGCCGGTGCTGGCTGAATTGAGCCACCTGCTGGTGGCCCGGCTCGGCGTTGACGCGCAATTGCGCTTCCTGGGTGGCGCGAAACTGATGGGCTTGCGCTACGTGGACCTGCGCGGCGAACACTGGCCGCGCTTGCTGCAGCTGATGCGCAAGTACGCGGATCTGCCGATGGATCTCGCCGATGCATCGCTGGTGCTGGCCGCGGAAGAGTTGGGTGACGGCCGCATCCTTTCCACCGATCAGCGCGATTTCGGCGTGTACCGCTGGAAGAACCGCAAGCCGTTCCGCAATCTGTTGCTGGAGGCGTAGCCGCCGTCGGCAGGCGACGACTATCGATCGGGCAGGAGTTCCCGGTACACCGCCTCGGTCCGCTCGATCGTCTTCTCGAAGGTGAACTCGGCGCGCACGCGTGCATGCCCGCGCTCCGCGAGCCGTCTTGCCTCGGCGGGATTGGCATGCATCCACGCAAGCGCTTCGCACAGCGCGGCGGGATTGGCAGGCGCCACGAGCAGGCCGGTGTCCTTGTCGCTGACCACCTCGGGCAAACCGCCCACCGCGGTCGCCACCACCGCGACCTTCATGGCGAGCGCCTGCGGCAGCGCCTGGGAGGTGGCTTCGTTCTTCGTCGCCGGCAGCGCCACGCAGTCCATCGCGCCGATGAGGCGCGGCACGTCGTCGTGGTGCCCGAGCATTTGCACGTGGGCCGTCAGGCCGAGGTCGCTGATTTTCTTTCTTAGCGAAGCTTCCTGCGGGCCTGCACCGACGATCAGCAGCCTGGCGGGAACGCCCAGGTTCAGCAGCTCCCGCACCGCGTCGAGCAGGACGGCATGGCCCTTCCAGCTGCGCAGCACGGCGACGATGCCCACCACGAAATCGCTGTCGCCGAGTCCCAGCTCGCGGCGCACTGCCGGCCCGTCCGCGCGCGGGGCGAAGCGGCGCAAGTCCACGCCCGCCGGGATGGAGACGATCCGGTCGCGGTCGAGGCCGCCCGCCTCGATCAGGTGGTCCTTGATCGCCTGGCCGCTCGCGATGACGCGGTCGGCGAGGCGGCCGTAGACGAAGCGCGTCGTCCAGCCGCGCTTGACCGGCGTGCTCAAGTGGCGGCTGCGCACGACCGGGACGCCGGCCAGTCGCGCCGCGATGCCCGCGGTCCAGGCATCCGGCGAGCTGTGCGTGTGCACAAGTTCGATGCCGTGCATGCGGATGGCGCGCAGGCATTGTGCGATGCCGGCGAAGTCGAGCCCCTTGCGAAAGAAAACCGGGATCGTCTCCAGGCCTTCGGCGCCCGCTCTGCGGAGGATCTGGCTGTCAGGCGGGCAGGCGATTGCCACCGTGTGCCCGCGCGAGCGCAGGGCCACGGACTCGGCGACCACACGGATTTCCTGCCCGCCCCAGCCGTCCGACCATTCCGTGTGCAGGATGCGCAAGCCCACGCCCCGGGATCAGGCGGCCTTGCGCGCGCGATCCTGTTCCAGGTCCGGCAGGAGCCAGACGACGATGCCGATCGCCGGCAGGTAGGAGCACAGCTGGTAGACGAAGGCGATGCCGCTCGCGTCGGCGATCCGGCCCATGGCGGCCGCGCCGAGGCCGCCCAGGCCGAAGGAGAATCCGAAGAACATGCCCGACACGAGGCCGACGCGCCCGGGCAGCAGTTCGTGCGCGTAGACGAGGATCGCCGGAAAGGCCGAGGCCATCAGCATGCCGATCACGATCGTGAGCACGCCGGTCCAGAAATGGCTCGCGTACGGCAGCAGGAGCGTGAACGGCAGCGCGCCGAGGATCGAGATCCAGATCATCGGCCGCCGGCCGATGCGGTCCGACACGGGGCCGCCGACCAGCGTGCCCACCGCGATCGCGGCCATGAACACGAAGAGCTGGACTTGCGCGGCCTGCACCGACAGGTGGAAGCGCTCGATCAGGTAGAAGGTAAAGAATGAGGTGAGGCTGGAGGTGTACACGTTTTTCGAGAACACCAGCATCACCAGCAGGAACACGAAGTAGATCGCACGCGCGCGCGAGATGCGGCGCGTGCCATGCGCGGGCGGCTTGGCCGCGCCCGCGGGGCGCAAATGCGCGGCGTACCACGCGCCCACGCGCGCGAGCACCAGCATGGCCAGCAGCGCGACCAGCGAGAACCACGCGATGGCGCCCTGGCCGCGCGGCAGGACGATGAACGCGGCGAGCAGCGGCCCGATGGCGCCGCCGAGGTTGCCGCCGACCTGGAACAGCGACTGCGCCACGCCGTAGCGCCCGCCCGAGGCCATGCGCGCCACGCGCGAAGCCTCGGGATGGAACACCGCCGAGCCGGTGCCGATCAGCGCCGCGGCGAGCAGTACATAGCGGAAGTCGCTCGCCGCGGACAGCAGGACGAGCCCCGCCAGGGTCGCGCCCATGCCGATGGCGAGCGAATAGGGCATGGACCGGCGGTCCGTGTAGATGCCGACGGTGGGCTGCAGCAGGGAGGCGGTGAGCTGGAAGGCGAGCGTGATCAGGCCGACCTGCGCGAAGTCGAGGTGCAGCTGCTGCTTGAGCATCGGATACAGCGCTGGAATCAGCGACTGCATCAGGTCGTTCAGCAAGTGGCAGAAGCCGAGCGAAATCAGCACGGGAAAGACCGCCTCGCTTGCGCTCGAGGGGGCCGGTGCGCCGGCGGCGGGGTCTGCGGCAACTGCTTTCTGCACGCGCGGGCTCCCTAGCGGGGCGGCGTCGCGTAAGGCTCGTCCATGGCGACGGTCTCCGTCTCCTTCACCGCGTCGGCGCTCCAGGCGGCAACCCCGGGAGAAGCGAGCAGGCGCTGCTGGTAGTCGCGCGCCGCGCCGGAAACCTCGACGCCGTAGGTGACGAGTCGCGTCGCCACCGGCGCGTAGAAGGCATCCGCCGCGCAGAATTCGCCGAACAGGAACGGGCCGTCGGCCGCCGCCCAGAGCGCGCTGATGCGCGCGATGTCCTTCGCCACCTCGTCGTTCATCCCCTTGCCTAGGTAGCGGCCGCGGATGTTCATCGGCATCGCGCCGCGCAGCGCGCGAAAGCCCGAGTGCATCTCGGCCGCCGCGGAGCGCGCGCGCGCCCGCTTGCGCGCTTCGGTCGGCCAGACTCCGGCACCCGGGCGGATGTCATGCAGGCGCTCGGCGATCGCCAGCGTGTCCCAGGTGGCGAACCCCGTCCCGGGCTCGCCTTCCCAGAGGACGGGCACCAGGCCCGAGGGCGACAGGCGGCCGATGTTTTCGCCCCACTCCTTCGTTTCGAACTTGAGCATGCGCTCGCCGAACGGAATGCCGCGCCCGCGCAGCAGGACCCAGGGCCGCATGGACCACGAGGAGTAGTTCTTGTTGGCGATGATGAGTGTGAGCGGGGCGTCCATGGCCCCGCATTCTAGGCGGATCTCATCTGTCCGGTGGTTTGTCGAAGAAAAAGCAATCGGGCAGAAACGCCGGCGCGATGTAGTCGATGTCTTTTGCGGATACGCCGCAGGCCTGAAAATGCGCTCGCCAGTCGCGCACGATCGTTACGATGCCCTCAATTTCCTTCCTGGCCGACTCGGCGGACAGGCCGAAACGATCGCATTGGGAAAGCAGATTGTAGCTGCTCGCCGCACGGCCAAAGGTGCCGACGCTCATCGCCAGGTCCCGGCGTTCGAGGCTCACCAGGGGCGCGGGCACGAGGTCGTACGCGGGGCTGAGATGCCAGCCATGGGCAGTGCGGAGCAGCGCATGGTTGCGCGGATGATCGTCGTTGTTCGTCACCGCGGCGTTGAAGACGATGCGCCGGAACAGCTCGATGCGATCCACGTCGGGCTTCTCCGACCAGCGGCGGAGCTGGTCGGCGAGTAGAGGATAGGACCATCGATCGCGTTCCAGATAGCTGTCGTCGCAACCGAGCACGGTGAGTCCGCTGACGAGGCCGAAGCGCAGGTAGCTTCCCCCGGCAAACGCACGGTCGAAGCGCTCCAGCATGAGCACGTCGCGCGCCGCAAGCGTCTCCAGCCGGGCATGGCAGACGGTGAGGCCGCAGCGGCGGGCAAGCTCGAGGGTGGCGTACTCGACTCGCTGAAAATTGCAGCGGTCCGCTTTTTCGGGGAACTTGCCGATCCACAGGCGATTTCCGTCCTCGATGGTGGCCTTGGGCCGCGCGCCGCCCATCGAGGTACCGGGCTCGAGTTGCACGAGCATGTGCTCCGGTACGGGTTTGCCCATCTCGATCGCCTCGGCTGCCGCGACCAGTTCCTCGAGCTGGTGCGTGCGATTGAAGCGGCGCCTGGGCGCGGCAGGCTCCTGCGTCGGGCCGAAGGTCAGGTAGCCGGCGCCATCCTGCGGGCCTTGGAGCAGGTAATCGATCTCTTGCAGATTGTCAGGGCTGGTTTGCAGCTTGTGTTCGATGACGCGCCGCCCCCACGCGTCGGGGCCGGCGTCGCGCACCGCGCCAGGAACGCCTTTAAGCCTGGTGATCTCCTGAAGCGTGTCGCCCAGGGGGAGCTGGAAGGGGTCGAAGGCGATCGCGTTCTTGCGCGCCAGGTAGCGGTCCCCGTAGCGAAAGCGGCCCACACGCGTACCGTCGGGCAGCTCTTCGACTTTCAGCAGAGCTGCCGGCACGGTGTCGAGGGTACCCGGCAGCTGTACGTAGACGTACGCCCGGCGCTCAGAAGTCATATTCGTTCTTCGGTTTCTGCGCCTTGCGAACGCGCACCGGCCGGCGCGATGCTTCCAGCGTCTTGCCGTGAGTGTCCGCATCGGGGTGGGCCACGGCGTCAAGCGTTTTGTCCAGACCAAGCGCCCACAGGACGGTGACGTAGGCCCCGGTCGAGACGCCGTGCTTGCCAAGCTCGAGCGCGTTGAGCGTGTTGCGATTAATACCCGCCTTGGTCGCGAGATCGGCGATCGACATGCCACGCCGGGACCTGGCAAGTCTTACTCGATAGCCGAGATCCCGGATGTGCTGTGCAATCTCTGCAGGCAGAGTTTGCTTGCCCATAATACTAGGCAGTATACATCATAATGCCTAATATTATCACCTTCATGAGCTGATCGCATACCAGTTCACCCGCCGCGTTGCCACCATCGCCGCCGCAAGGCAGGTGAAGACCAGCAGCGAGCCCAGCAGCAGAGCGAGGTCTTCGGAGCGCAGGAGCACATAGAGCAGCCCGTAGAGCGCAGCCAGCGCGCCGGCGAAGACGAGCCCGGCGCGCAGGCTGCCCAGCACATGGCGCAGGTAGTAGCCGATCAGCGCTACGCAGCCGCCGGTGGCGATGGCGTAGGCGCCGGCGAAGCCGATGTGCTCCGATAGGGAAATCAGCAGCAGGAAGAAGACCGCGAGCGCCGCGCCGACCAGCGCGTACTGCAGCGGATGGATCGCGAGCCGGGCGAGGACTTCGAACAGGAAGATCGCCGAGAACGTGAGCAGGAGGAAGAGGAACCCGTACTTCACCGAGCGCTCCACGGTCTGGTAGAGGTCCACGGGCTGCAGGAAGGACAGTCCCAGGCTGTGCTGCAGGAACGGCTCGCACTGGCGCGAGCGGGTGCAGCGCTGGTAGAGCTGCTCGAGATTGGTGGCGAAGTGCGAGGTGCGCCAGGTCGCGGCGAAGCCATCCTTGGATACGCTCGAGCCGCCCTCAGGCAGGAGGCGACCCTGGAAGCTCGGGTGCGGCCAGCGCGAGGAAAGCTGCACGGTGCTGGAGGCGCCGACCGGCACGATCTCCAGGCGCTCGGTGCCGAGCAGGGTCAGCTCAATGCGGAACTCGTGCGTCTGCGCGGCCCTGGCGGCGGTGGCGCCGAGTACGCCGAGTTCGGCATGAACGCCGCTCGACAGCCCCGCGGCCTCGAGCCCGCCGGGCTGCAGCCGGGGCTGGGTGTCGTTCCATTCCAACCGGATGCGGTCGCGGATGCCGCGCGTGTCGAGGATGCCGAGCACGAGCTGCGCGCGGCCGAGCTCAATGATGCCCGCCTCGGCCTGGATGCCGAGGCCGGGCGGTAGCGTGAAGGTGCCCCGCAGCTTCGCCGTGAGCGTGTACAGATGCGCCTTGTACAGGCTGCGGTGTTTTTCCTGCAGGTCGATGCTGCCGTCCATCGCGAGGCTGTCGGGCAGCAGCCCGACGTGGCCGTGCTCAACCTTGTCCTTGTTGACCACCCGGGTGCGGCCGCCGTCATCGGTGGTGGTTGTCGTTTCCTGCGTCCGGCGCGTGTAGGGGATGTAGAGCACCGGGCCCACGACGCGCTGTGCTTCGCTCGAGCCGCGCGCGATGTCCGCGATGACGCGGTCGCGTGCCTGCTTGCGCTCGGCGACGAGGCCGCGGACCATCTCCACCGGGATCTGCAGCAGCAGCGCGACCAGGCCGACCAGGCCGATCTTCACCATCAGGGCGCGCTGCATGGATTTTTCTCCGCGAATTCGCCGGATTGCCGAAGCCGGCGGGCGCCCCGCAGGAGATCTGCAAGGCCGTGTCCCGACCCTCCTTTCCAGGCCCAGGGCGCCCGCGGCCGCGGTTCGTGAAGCGGGGAACGCGGCGAGAAGTGCCTAGGCAGTGCGCACTCCACGCCGAGGATGGTGTCGCCGTAACTCATGCCGCCAGCAGCAGGGCGCAGGCGCCGAGCAGGAGGCTGACGGAGAGGCCGATCGCGGCGGCGAGCGCGATTTGCAGGCCCAGCTCGGCGGCGAAGGATGTGGACTTGATCATGGCGTTCCCTTTCCTGTCGCCGTCATTACAGGACGGGAAAACGCGGTTGCCGCGGCGGCATCGCGGCGATGTCATGAAGAAAAATGGCGAAAAAATGGCCGCATGGCCCCGGAATCGCTTCGGGTAACATCGCCGCATGGCCCGCCGCATCGCGATCGTCGAGGATGACGCCGCCATCCGCGCCAACTACGCCGAAGCGCTGCAGCGCCACGGCTACGAGGTGGCGGCTTACGCGGGCCGGCGCGAGGCGATGGATGCGCTGCGCGCGCGGCTGCCGGAGCTGGCGATCATCGACATCGGCCTCGGCGAGGAACCCGAGGGCGGCTTCGCGCTCTGCCGGGACCTGCGCGCGCTCTCGCCGCAACTGCCGATCGTCTTCCTCACCGCGCGGGACTCCGATTTCGACGTGGTCTCGGGCCTGCGCCTGGGCGCCGACGACTACCTCACCAAGGGCGTGAGCCTGCCGCACCTGATGGCGCGCATCGGCGCCCTCTTCCGGCGCGTGGATGCGCTCGCCGAGGCGAAGCCGGTGGAGGAGCGCATCGTGCGCGGCGATCTGGAGCTCGATCTCAAGCGCTTCAGCGCCTCGTGGAAGGGCAGCCGCGTGGAGCTCACGCTGACCGAGTTCTGGATCGTGCATTCGCTCGCGCGCCATCCCGGCCATGTCAAGAGCCGCGAGCAGCTGATGCGCGACGCCGAGCTGGTGGTCGACGACGCCACGGTGACCTCGCACGTCAAGCGCGTGCGCGCCAAGTTCGCGGCCGCGGACCCGGCCTTCGACGCGATCGAAACCGCCTACGGCCTCGGCTACCGCTGGAAGGCCTAGCGTGGCGGCCAGGTTCCCGCTGCGCGCGAAGCTGGCGCTGGTCGCGCTGACGCTGCTGGTGCTGCCCTGGGCGGGCTGGCTTTATGTCCGCGAGATGGAGCGCTTCCTGCTCGCCGCCCAGGAGGAAGCGCTCGCGGCGACCGCGCGCGCGGTCGCGACCGCGCTGCACGAGCGGCCCAAGCTGCTCGCCTACCGGGCGACCAGCGAGTCGGATCTGCGCGAGGAAGCCGAGCGCGAGCTGCGCCGGCTGACGGGCGGCGTCATCGCCGAGGAAGCGCAGGCGCGCGCAACCGCGGCCGACGGAGAGATCGCCGCGATCCTGAAAGGGCTGGAACGCGCGGATTCGCGCATCTGGGTGGTGAGCCGCGACTACCGGGTGCTCGCGCTCGCCGGCAGCCTGAAGCGGGCCGAACCGGTGCCGCCCCCTGGCCTGGCGCAGCGCATGCTCGGCTGGATCCTCGCGCCGCCCACCGAGGATTTCGACGACGCCATCGCCGGGGAGGCGCTCGCCGCCGGACGCGAGGTGACCGCCGCCCTCCAGGGCGCGGCGAGCGCCCGCGTGCGCAACACGCGCGATGGCCGGGCGGTTGTCGTCTCCGCGGCGCAGCCGATCTGGGTGGGCGACGAGGTGCACGGCGCCGTCGTGGTCGAGCGGACCACCAACCGGATCGCGTCGCTGCGCAACGAGGCGCTGCAGCGCCTGCTCGCCGCCACGCTCGCCGCCTTCGTGCTGGTCGGCGCCGTGCTGCTCTGGTTCGCGACGCGGATCTCCGGCCGCATCCGGCGGCTCGCCGACGAGGCGGAAGCCGCGATCGACGCGCGCGGCCGCGTCACCCGGTTGACGACGGCGTCGGAGGCGGCCGACGAAATCGGCGACCTGTCGCGCAGCTTCACCACCGTGCTGGAGCGCCTCGCCCGCTACAACGCCTACCTGGAGGCGCTGGCGGGGCGCCTGTCGCACGAGCTGCGCACGCCAGTGGCGGTGGTGCGCTCATCGCTGGAGAACCTGCACGCCGCGCGCGCGCCGGAGGAAACGCGCATCTACGTCGCGCGCGCGGAGGAGGGCCTCGCGCGCCTGGCGAAGATCCTCGCGCGCATGACCGAGGCGAGCCGGCTCGAGCAGGGTTTGTCCAGCGCGGCGCGCGAGCGGTTTGACGCCAAGCCGGTGGTGCAGGGGTGCGTGGAAGGCTATCGATTGGCCTACGCAAGACGCATTTTCGACGTTTCTGTGCCGCAGGACCCGGTGCCCGTGCTCGGCGCCGCAGACCTGCTTGCGCAAATGCTCGACAAGCTCGTCGAGAACGCGGTGGATTTCGCCGCCGAGGGATCCGCCATCCGCGTGCGCCTGTCGAGCGGGGACGACAGCGTGAGCCTGCGCGTGGAGAACCAGGGTCCAGCGCTGCCCGCGGCGGTTCGCGACTCGCAGTTCGATTCGATGGTCTCGCTGCGCGAGGAGCGCCCACGCGCCGAACCGCACCTCGGCCTCGGCCTGTACATCGCCCGGCTGATCGCCGAGTTCCACGGCGGCAGCCTGCGCGCGGAAAGCATCGCCGGCGGCGCGGCGCTCGAAGCGGTCTTGCCGCGCGCCGTATAATCGGCGCTTGCCGAATCGCGATTCTCCGGGGGAAAAGGTCGACCTGCTGGTCGTGGGCGGCGGCATCAACGGCACGGGCATCGCGCGCGATGCGGCGGGCCGCGGCCTCTCGGTGCTGCTGGTCGAGAAGGGCGACCTCGCCTCGGCAACCTCCTCGTCCTCTTCCAAGCTCATCCACGGCGGCCTGCGCTATCTCGAGCTGTACGAGTTCCGCCTCGTGGCGGAGGCGCTCGCCGAGCGCGAGGTGCTGCTGAAGATCGCGGCGCATCTTGTCTGGCCGGCGCGCTTCGTGATGCCGCACGTGCCCGAGCTGCGGCCGCGCTGGATGATCCGCGCGGGGCTGTTTCTCTACGATCACCTCGCGCGCCGCGCGAGCCTGCCGGGATCGAGCGCGGTGCGGCTCGATCGGCCGCCGTACAACTCCGGTCTGCGGCCGCGGCTGCGACACGGCTTCGTCTATTCCGACTGCCGCGTGGACGACGCGCGACTGGTCATCGCCAACGCGGTGGACGCCCAGGAACGCGGCGCGCGCGTGCTCGCGCGCACCGAGTGTCTGTCGGCGCGGCGCGAGCGCGGCGGCTGGAGCGCGGAACTTTCCGGCGGCGAGCGCGTGCGCGCGGCCGCGATCGTGAACGCGGCCGGACCCTGGGTGAAATCGGTGCTGAACGGCCGCCTTGCGCAGCCTTCGGCCGACGCGGTGCGGCTGGTGAAGGGCAGCCACGCCGTCCTGCCGAGGCTCTACGAGGGCGAGCACGCCTTCATCCTGCAGAACGACGACCGGCGCGTGGTGTTCATGATCCCCTACGGCGACCTGCATACGCTGGTCGGCACCACCGACATCCCGGTCGACGACGAGAGCGCGCAGCCGCAGGCGAGCGAGGAGGAGGTGGCGTACCTGTGCCGCGCGGTGAGCCGCTACCTCGCGCGTCCCGCGCGGCCCGGGGACGTGGTCTGGAGCTATGCGGGCGTGCGCCCGCTCTACGACGACGGCTCGGCCGATCCTTCCGCGGTAACGCGCGACTACACGTTGCGCGTGGACGACGAGAACGGGCGCGCGCCGGTGCTGTCGGTGTACGGCGGCAAGATCACGACCTATCGCATGCTCGCCGAGCACGCGCTGCACAAGCTCGCGCCCTATTTCCCGGGCCTCAAGCCGGCCTGGACCGGCCGCGTGCCGTTCTCGGGCAGCGACTTTGGCGGCGCCTCGAGGAAGGAAGCGCGCGACGCGTTCTTCGCCAGCCACCGGCGCCTGCCCGAGGCGGCGCTGCGCCCGATCTTCCGCCGCCACGGCGCGCGCGCGCAGGCGGTGGTCGGCGACGGCGACCTGGGCGAGGACTATGGAGGCGGCCTCACCGAGCGCGAGCTGCGCTGGTTCGTCGAGCGCGAGTGGGCGCGGACCGCCGGGGACGTTCTCTGGCGGCGCACCAAGGCGGGCCTGCTGATGACACAGGCGCAACGCGAGAGAATCGCCGAAGTGCTCGGCAGGGCATGAAACCGCTCGAGCAGATGCCGGATGCGGACCGCCTGCGCGGCCTGCTGTTCGATGTCGATGAGACCCTTACGACCGGAGGCCAGCTCACGGCGGAGGCGTATGCCGCCATGGAACGCCTGAAGTGCGCCGGGAAGATCGTGGTGCCGGTCACGGGGCGGCCGGCCGGCTGGTGCGACCACATCGCGCGCATGTGGCCGGTGGACGCGGTGGTCGGGGAGAACGGCGCTTTCTATTTCCTCTCGGTCGACGGGAGGCTGCGCAAGCGTTTTCAGGATCCGGCAGCAATGCGAATGGAAAAACGCGCGCGGCTCCACGCCATCGCAGGCAGGATTCTTGCGGAAGTGCCGGGCTGCGCGCTTGCCTCGGACCAGCCGTACCGGGAAACGGACCTGGCGATCGACTACTGCGAGGACGTGCCGGCGCTGCCGCCGGAGGCGGCGCAGCGCATCGCCGAGTTGATGCGCGCCGAGGGTCTTACCGCCAAGGTGAGCTCGATCCACGTCAACGGCTGGTTCGGCGGCTACGACAAGCTGGCGATGGCGAAGCGCCTGTTCGCCGAGGAGTTCGGCATCGCCGCCGACACGCTGCGGCGGGAATTCGCGTTCGCCGGCGACTCGCCCAACGACGCGCCGATGTTCGCGTTCTTCGCGCACGCGGTCGGCGTGGCGAACGTGGCGCGCTTTGCCGGCGTGCTGGAGTCCGAGCCGAAGTACGTGACGCGCGGCGCGGCGGGCGCCGGCTTCGCCGAGCTTGCGGCGCGCCTCGTACCGTCGGCGTCCGGAAGCGGCTGATGGAGTGGTGGGGGGCCTACCTCGCGATCGGCCTGGCGGTGGGATTCCTCGCCGGGCTGCTCGGCATCGGCGGCGGCATGGTGATCGTGCCGATGCTCGTGTTCGTGTTCACCGCCAAGGGCTTCCCCGCCGAGCACATGATGCACCTCGCGCTCGCCACGGCGATGGCGACGATCGTGTTCACTTCGCTCTCCAGCGTGCGCGCGCATCACCGGCACGGCGCGGTCGACTGGCGGGTGGCGCGGGCGATGGCGCCGGGCATCGTCGCGGGTGCGCTCGCGGCGTCCGTGGGCGCGAGCTACGTGCCGACGCGGCCGCTGGCGATCTTCTTCACCGGCTTCATGTTCTACGCGGCGACGCAGATGTTCTTCGAGGCGAAGCCGCGGCCTTCGCGCCAGCTGCCCGGCGCGGCGGGCCTGTTCGGCGCCGGCGCGGCGATCGGCGGCCTCTCCAGCGTGCTCGCCGCCGGCGGCGCGTTCCTGACGATCCCGTTTCTCGCCTGGTGCAACGTGTCGCTCAAGCGCGCGATCGGCACCGCGGCGGCGAACGGCTTTCCCATCGCCGCCGCCGGCACCGCGGGCTACGTGCTGAACGGCATGCGCGCGCCGAATCTCCCCGAAGGCTGCCTCGGCTACGTCTATCTGCCGGCGCTCGCGATCATCGTCGCGGCGAGCATGCCGCTCGCGCCGCTGGGGGCGCGCTTCGCGCACCGGTTGCCGGTGCGGCGGCTGCGCGTGGTCTTCGCGCTCATGCTCTACGGCATCGCCCTGCGCATGCTCGCGAACCTCTGGTAGATTCGCACACCCATGCCAGGCCCGCTCGCGCACATCCGCGTCCTCGATCTGTCCCGGGTCCTCGCCGGCCCCTGGGCGGGGCAGAATCTCGCCGACCTCGGCGCCGAGGTGATCAAGATCGAGCGCCCGGGCGTGGGCGACGATTCGCGCGGCTACGGCCCGCCCTGGGTGAAGGACCGCGAGGGGCGCGACACGCGCGACTCGGCCTATTTCACCTGCGCGAATCGCGGCAAGAAATCGGTCACGCTCAACCTCGCGAGCGGGAAGGGACAGGCGCTCGTGCGCGAGCTGGCGGCAAAATGCGATGTCCTGCTCGAGAACTACAAGTTCGGCGACCTCGCGCGGTACGGGTTGGACTACGGCGAGCTGAAGAAGGTCAACCCGGGGCTCATTTACTGCTCGATCACCGGCTTCGGGCAGAGCGGTCCCTGGCGCGAGCGGCCGGGGTTTGATTTCATGATCCAGGGCATGGGCGGGATGATGAGCGTCACGGGGCAACCGGACGGCGAGCCCGGCGGCGCGCCGATGCGGGCGGGCGTCCCGGTGGCCGACATCATCTCCGGCATGTACGCCTCGATCGCGGTCTGCGCCGCGCTCGCGCACCGCGCCGAGACCGGCAAGGGCCAGCACCTGGACCTCGCGCTGCTCGATTCGCAGATCGCGCTGCTCGCCTACCAGAACACCAATTTTTTCGCGACCGGCCAGGCGCCGAGGCGCATCGGCAACCTGCACCCCAACATCGTTCCCTACCAGCCGTTTCGCACCGCGGATGGCGAGGTGATCGTCGCCTGCGGCACCGACAACCTGTATCGCAGGCTTTGCGAGGCGGCGGGCTGCGGCGCGCTCGCCTCCGACCCGCGCTTCGCCAGCAACGGCAAGCGGGTGGAAAACCGCGCCGAGCTGACGCGGCTGCTGCAGGAGGCATTCGCGAAGCGCAGCACGCGCGAGTGGGTCGACCTGCTGGAAGCCGCGGGCGTGCCGAACGGTCCGATCAACAACGTCGCGCAGGTCTACGAGGAGCCGCAGGTGAAGGCGCGCGCGCTCCGCGTGGAGCTGGAGCACGCGGCGGCCGGCAAGCTGCCGACGGTGGCGAGCCCGATGCGGTTTTCCGCGACGCCGCTCGAGTACCGCCTGCCGCCGCCGCTGCTCGGCGAACACACGGAAGGGGTGCTGAGTGATCTCCTCGGCAAGAGCCCCGAGGAAATCGCCACGCTACGAGCCGAGGGCGTCGTCTAGCAGGTCAGTTGTCTACCTTGGCGCCAGCGTCCTTCACTACCTTGGCCCACTTCTCGATTTCGCTGCGCACGAGCTTCGTCATGTCGGCCTGCGACATGCCGCCGGCTTCGGCGCCCTGCTCGGCCCAGATCTTCTTCAGCTGCGGCGTATCCATGGCCGCGACGATTTCCTTCCACATGCGGTCCTTGATGGGCTGCGGCGTGCCCTTGATTGCCCAGAGCCCGTACCAGGTGCGCACTTCGTAGCCAGGCAGCCCGGCCTCCATCATCGTCGGCACGTTGGGCAGCACGGGGCTGCGCTTCGGGCTGGTGATGGCGAGCGGGATCAGCTTGCCCGCCTTGATCTGCACCGAGGAAGTCCCCATGCCGTCGAAAGCCATGTCCACGGTCCCGGAAAGCAACGCCGGGATCAGCGGGCCGGCACCCTGGAACGGGATGTGCACGATGAACGTCTTGGTCATCGTCTTGAACAATTCGACCGAAAGATGGTGCGTGGTGCCGTTGCCGGCGGAGCCGTAGTTGAACTTGCCGGGGTTCGCCCTGAGGTAGGCGATCAGGTCCTTCAGCGTCTTGATCCGATCCGCGTACTTCGGATGCACGACGACGACGTTGGGAACGAATGCGGCCACCGTGATCGGCTCGAAATCGCGCTCCAGGTTGTAGTTGAGGCGGGCGTACAGGCTTTCCGCGATCGTGTGGTGCACCGCGCCGAAGAACCAGTTGTAGCCGTCCGGCGCGCGCCTGGAGGCGTTGGTCGCGCCGACCGTTCCCCCCGCGCCGCCCTGGTTCTCGATGATCACCTGCTGGCCGATGGTCTCGGACAGGCGCGCCGCGATCGGCCGCGCGAAGGTATCGGTTCCCCCACCGGCCGGGAACGGATTCAGAAAGGTGATCGGCTTGGTCGGCCAGGTCTGCGCCTGCGCGCCAAACCCGGCCGCGGTGAGCGCTGCGATCAGCAATGCTCGGAACATGCTTCCTCCTCCTTTGGATTTGTCCGGACCCCCTTGAAAATCATAGCACTGTCCGCGAAGGTCGCTGGAACCCGGCGCGCTTGCCGCCGCCAGCGACCGACTCAGGCCGCACGCGCCTCGGCCGGTGACGCGGCCGCTCGGCGACGCTCGGCGAGGTAGTCCATCGCGGCCTTGACGCCTTCGCGCCTGATCGGAACCCCGGCCAGCTCCAGCCCCATCTCGCAGCCCGCGAGCGTCCCGAGCAGCGTGAGGTCGTTGAAATCGCCCAGGTGGCCGATGCGGAACACCTTGCCCGCGAGCTTGCCCAGGCCCGTGCCGAGCGACATGTCGAAATGCTCCAGGATCAGTTTGCGCAGCCGGTCGGCGTCGTGTCCGGCGGGCATCAGCACCGCGGTGAGCGAGGCCGAATACTCGGCGGGGTTCTTCGCCAGCACTTTCAGGCCCCAGGCGCGCACCGCGCGGCGAGTTGCCTCGGCGTGGCGCTGGTGGCGCGCGAACACGTTCTCGAGTCCCTCTTCCTCGAGCAGCATCCTGAGCGCCTCGCGCAGCCCGTAGAGCAGGTTGGTCGCCGGCGTGTAGGGGAAGTAGCCGTCCTTATTGCTGGCGATCATCTCGCCCCAATCCCAGAAGCTGCGCGGCAGCTTCGCGTGCTTCGATGCGCCGATCGCCTTCGCCGACACGGCGTTGAACGACAGTCCCGGCGGCAGCATGAGGCCCTTCTGCGAGCCGCCCACCGTGACGTCCACGCCCCATTCGTCGTGCCGGTAGTCGATCGAGGCGAGCGAAGAGATGGTGTCCACCATGAACAGCGCCGGATGCCTGGCGCTGTCGATGGCTTTGCGTACTTCATGAATCCGCGAAACCACCCCGGTGGAGGTTTCATTGTGGACAACGCAGACCGCCTTGATCGCATGCGCGGCATCGGCGCGCAGGCGCTGCTCGATCGCCTGGGGATCGGCGCCGCTGCGCCAGTCGCCGGCGATGAACTCGGGCTCGAGGCCCAGGCGCCTCGCCATCTTCTGCCAGAGCGTGGCGAAGTGGCCGGTCTCATACATCAGCACCTTGTCCCCCGGCGAGAGCGAGTTGGCGAGCGCCGCCTCCCAGGCGCCGGTGCCCGAGGCCGGGTAGATGACCACATGCCCCTGCGTCTGGAACACCCGCTGCATCCCCGCGAGGACCTCCTTGCCCAGGAGGCCGAACTCCGGCCCCCGGTGGTCCATGGTCGGGAAGTCGATGGCGCGCAGGACGCGGTCGGGCACATTGGTGGGACCTGGGATCTGAAGGAAATGCCTTCCGGCCGCTCGTGTCATTCGAACCTCCAGGAATTGCATG
This sequence comes from Burkholderiales bacterium, assembly GCA_020845995.1. Lineage (GTDB taxonomy): Bacteria > Pseudomonadota > Gammaproteobacteria > Burkholderiales > SG8-39 > RBG-16-66-20. The sequence continues at coordinate 16,066 of JADLES010000153.1, forward strand.
CAATCGTATTTATTGTGCGCAACATAAAGGCTAATGCTTGCAGGTCGTCTGTAATTTTTGTATTCTGCATGCAAAATGGACGAATCGCAAGAACCCAGCCCCATCGTCCGCCGGCCGCTCCATGAAGAGGCGGCCGACCGGCTGCGCGAGCTCATCGAGCAGGGCCGCCTGGCCCCTGGCGCCCGCCTGAACGAGCGGCTGCTCACCGGCCAGCTCGGCGTATCGCGCACGCCCCTGCGCGAAGCCTTCAAGGTACTCGCGACCGAGGGACTGGTCGAGCTGCTGCCCAACCGCGGCGCGGTGG
>JADLES010000154.1 GCA_020845995.1 Burkholderiales bacterium
CTGCAGGAAATCATGGATTACCTGGCGAGCACCGACGAGCGGCGCACCTATCCGCTGTGGCAGCAGGAGGAATGCCTTTGCTTCGTTGCGCGCGGGCGCGAGTACCGCAGCGAGTTCCATCTCAACCCCAGCCACGAATTCCAGTTCTCGATCAAAGGCGACCTCAACCTGCACTACCGTACCGCGGACAACAAGGAGCACGTCGCGGTGGTTCCCGAAGGACATTGCCTCTATCAGCCACCCATGGTGCCGCACTCGCCGCGCTTCGCGCCCGATGCCTTCCAGCTCGTGATCGAGAGGAAGCGCCGGCCCGGCGAGATTGATCGCTTTCACTGGTTCTGCGGGAAGTGCGACCACCGCATTCACGAGGAGACCTTCATCGTGAGCGACTACGGCGTCGACCCGGTCTCGCGCGCCTATGACAACTACTTCAATTCGCTCGCGTTTCGCACCTGCAGGCAGTGCGGCACCGTCGCGCCGGGCAGATGAAGTCGGAGGAGCAGCTGCGGGAGCAGTTGCGCGCCACGCACACGGCTTTGCTGGTGATCGATCTGCAGAACGATTTCTGCGCGGCGGATGGATACCTCGCTCGGTCCCGGGCGGCCGGCGCGGGACCGCGGGTCCGCCACGACGACAATGTGCGCATCGCCGAGCGCATCGGCGCGCTCGCCAGCGCCGCGCGCGCGGCGGGCGCCCCCGTGATCTGGGTGCGCTCGCACTACGATTTCAGGTACCTCGCCCCGGCGCACATCGCCCAGCGCAATGGCAAGGAAGGGCTGTGTCTCGAAGGCAGCTGGGGCGCCGACTTCTTCGGGGAGCAGCCGAAGCCGGGCGAGCTGGTCGTGGACAAACACACGTACAGCGGTTTCCACGACACTGTGCTGCACGAACGGTTGCAGGAACGCGGCATTCGCACGCTGATCGTTACCGGCGTCGCAACCAACGTCTGCATCGACTCGACCCTGCGCGAGGGCTTCTTCCTCGGCTACCACATCGTCGTGCCCGAGGATTGCGTCGGCAGCAGCAATCGAGCCGGCCACGAAGGCACGCTGTCCACGGTGCGCGTCAACTTCGGCACCGTGCTGCCCTCCGCGCAGCTGCTGGCGATGCTGCGCTAGCCGAAACTCGCGACGCAATCGATTTCCACGTTCACGCCTTTGCGGTGGGGCGTGGCGCCTACGCAGGTGCGCGTCACCTTCTCGCCGGCGAGAAAGTCGCGGAAGGCCTCGTTGAAGGCGGGAAAGTCTCCGGGATCGCGCAGCACCACCCGCATGTTGACCACGCTGGCGAACGACAGGCCCGCGGCACCGAGGATGCTCTGCAAGTTCTTGAGGGTCTGGCGCGTCTGCTCCTTGATGTCGGCCGAGACCACTTCGCGCGTCTTCGGATCGAGCGGGCCCTGGCCGGAGACGAACAGCAGGTCGCCGGCGCGGATCGCCTGCGCCAGCGGCGAAGGGGTGCTCTTGTCGGTAAAGCCGGTGACCGGTGCGTCCGGCGAGGTGATGATCTGCTTGGGCATGCGTCGTTCTCCTTTGATCGCTAGAGGTGGTACCAGTGCAGGATGCGGCGCTCGATCTCGAGGAAGCCGCGATTCAGCGCGTAGCCGAGCGCGGCGAGAACGAAGATGGCGGCGTACATGTCGGCCGCGCGCAGCGCGTACTGCATGGTCATGACGTAGTAGCCGATGCCGGCCGAGCCGGCGATCATCTCCGCCACCACGGTGACGATCAGGGCGAGCGCGAGGCTCACGCGCATGCCGGCGAGGATGTACGGCAGGGCGGCGGGCAGAACCACGCGCAGCGCCGTGCGCAGGCGGCCGACGCCGAAGGTGCGCGCCACGTCGATCGCCACCGGGTCGACGGCGCGCACGCCGGCGATCGTGTTCACCAGCACGGGAAAGAACGAGGAAAAGCCGACGGCGAAGATCTTCATCGCGTCGTCGATGCCCAGCAGCAGGATGAGCGGCGGGATGACCGCCGGGATCGGGATCGGGCGCAGCAGCTCCAGCGCCGGTTCGAGCGCGGCATGGGCGGCGCGCACGTTCGCCATCAACAGGCCCGCGACGAGCGCGCAGGAGACGCCGGCCGCGTAGCCCAGCAGCATTCGATAGACGCTGGAGCCGAATACCGGCAGCAACTCTCCGGAGCGGACGCCGTCCAGCAATGCGCCGAGGACCTGCGTCACCGGCGGCCAATTGGGGCTGGAGACCCAGAAGCGCGCGGACACCTCCCAGAGCGCCAGCAGCGCGATCAGCAGGAGCACGCCGCCGGCGCGGGAACGAGCGAGGAAGTCAGCCACCATGGACCAGTTCGCCCTCCACGCAGGTCGCCAGCACCTCGGCGTCGCGCAGCGCCTCGGCATCGCAGGCGACCGGGTCCATCGACAGCGCGGTCCAGTCCCCGAGCAATCCTTCCTTCAGCATGCCGCGCTCGTGCTCGCTGAAGCTCAGGTAGGCCGCATCCCGGGTGTACAGGGCGAGCGCCTCTTCGCCCGTGATCGCCTGCTCGCGGCCGACGGGCTCCGCGGCGCCGGCGACGTGCCGGGTGCGCGCCTGCCAGAGCCCGAGAAGCGGAGGGTAGGGCGTGATGGGCGAGTCGGAACCGCCGCCCACCTTCACGCCGCCGTCCAGCCAGCCGCGCACCGGCGTCGCCTGGCCCATCAGCACCGTGCCGAAGCGCTTCACCAGCTCCGGTCCGAAGGTGTATTGCATCGAAGGCTGCGTCGCGACCACGACGCCCAGCTTCGCCGCGCGCGCGATATTGTCCTTGCTTGGCCACAGGTAGGCATGGATCAGGCAAAAGCGCAGGTCGCGGATCGGGATGTCGCGGTCCACTTCCGCGAAGACATCGAGGGCAATGTCGATCGCCTTGCCCCCCACCACGTGCACGCCCATCGACCAGCCTCGCTCGGCGCACCGGCGCACGATGCGGCGGAAAGCCTCGGTCGGCGTCACCTGGATGCCGCAGTTGCAGCGCTCGTCCGGATACGGCTCGCGCATCAGCGCGGTGGCGAAGGTGGCGGCGCCGTCGAGGTACAGCTTGACCCCGCCGAGCTTAAGGCGGGCGTCGCCAAAGCCTGTGCGCGCGGGGCTGGAAGCGATGCCGGCCAGCACTTCCTCCAGCGGCCGGCTGGAATCGGCCAGCGGCATCACCACCGATCGCACCGTGAGCTCGCCGGCGGCGCGCAGATCCTGGTAGATGCCGACCACCTCGGGCGAGATACCCGGGTCCATGATGCCGGTGAGCCCGGCGGCGTGATAGCGCTTCTGGACCTGGCGCAGCGCGTCGGTCTGCTCCGCCCGGGAAGCGGCAGGCGCGAGGCGTCCGACCAGCTCGAAAGCCGGCGGCTCTCGCAGCACGCCATTGGGTTCGCCGGAGGCGTCGCGCTCGATGCGGCCGCCTTCGGGATCCTTCGTGTCCCGCGTGATGCCCGCGAGCCTGAGGGCCAGGCTGTTCACCGCCGCCGCATGGCCCCCGCGCGGCAGGTAGACCGGCCGGTCCGGGCAGGCGCGGTCCAGCTCCCGCCGGTTCGGGTGGCGGTTCTCCTCGAGGTTGGTCACGTGCCAGCCGGTGCCGCTGACGATCCATGCCGCGTCGGCATGGCGCGCCGCGTAGGTCCGTATCTCGTCGATCACGGCAGCGATGCTCTTGCACTCGCGCAGGTCGACTAGCGTTTGCTGCATCCCGGTCCAGAACATGTGGTTGTGCGTGTCCATCAGCCCCGGCACCACGGCGCCGCGCTCGAAGCCGATTTCGCGCGCGCCCGGACCCGCGGCCTCGCGCGCGATGGCGAGGCTGCCGACGGCGGCGATGCGCCCGCCGCGAATGGCCATGGCCTGCGCGCGCGGAAGGCGCGGATCCATCGTGAGGATGGACCCGCGGACGATCTGGGATCGACCCGTCATCCCTTGCCTCTTTACTTCGGCGGCGTCACAGCGGTGCGATAGAGGATCGCCTTCGCGTCCGGCCTGGCGTCGATCATCTTGTGCTTGACCATCTGGTCGGTCATCTTGTCGATGCCGGCCGCGTCGAGGCTCTTTTCGTACGGGGGCAGCGTGAGGTTCCTGAGCTGCTCCGGCTTCATCCGGGTGTAGGCGGAGATGATCTTCAGCCACTCCTCCGAGCCCTTGTTCTGGTTGATCCAGTCCACGCCCTTGTTGTAGGCGCGCGTGAACCGCTCGATCACCTGCGGGTTGGCCTTGATGTAGCTCTCGGTCGAGGCGTACATGCCGATCGGCAGGCGCTTGGCGATGGTGCTGTACGGCCAGCCGATGTGCTGGGCGCCCGCCGCGATGCCGGCGGAATAGAAGGGCTCGACCACGAAGGCGGCGTCGACGCGGTCGCCGCGCAGCGCGTCGATCATTTGCGGGAACGGCACCTCCAGGTACGTCACCTTGTCCGCGTCGCCCCCGGTGGCCTGCACCCAGGCGCGGGCGAAGAGCCAGATCACGTTGTTGCGCGTGTTCACGGCGAGGCGCTTGCCCTCGAGGTCCTTCCCGGTCCTGATCGGGCTGCCGCCCTTCACCAGGATGCCGGCAAGGTCGGGCGGGCTGTCGCCCGTGCCGGCGCCCGCGGCGATGATCTGGAATCCGAGGTTCTGCTTCACGCCGAGCGCGATGGAGATGATGTTGCTGAAGGCGATCTGCACCTGTCCCGCGGCGAGCGCCGGCAGGCCGACCGCGCCGCCCTGGGTGGGCGTGGTATCGACCTCCAGCCCTTCGGCGGCGAAGAAGCCCTTGGCGATGGCCGCCTGCAGGGGCGCGGTGTCGATGATCGGGATGGTGCTCACCCGCAGCTTGGTCGTCTGCGCGACGGCCGGGGCCTGGAGCAGCAGCAGGGCCGCGCCCCACAGAATAGATCTGGCGAGTTTCAACATGGAAGTCCTCCCTTGATGATCGCTATTCGGGCTTCGCGTGCGCCCAGTGGATGAGACGGTGCTCCGCTTTCAGAAACGCCGCGTTCAGCGCGTAGCCGAGGACCGCGAGGATCACGACCCAGGCGTACATGTGCTGCACGCGAAAGCTGCGTTGCATGTCGATGACGAGATAGCCGACGCCGCCGGTGCCGGAGAGCATTTCGGCGATCACGACAAGAACCAATCCGAGGCCCAGCGCCACGCGCATGCCGGCGAGGATCAGCGGCAGGGCGGCGGGCAGCAGCACGCGCAGGATCAGCACGGCGCGACCGACGCGGAACGTGCGGCCGGTGTCGATCAGCACCGGATCCACCCCGCGCACCCCCTGCACAGTGTTGATGAGGACCGGAAAGAACACCCCCAGGCCGATGATCGAGAGCTTCATCGCGTCGCCCAGGCCCAGGAACAGGATCAGCGGCGGCAGGAGCGCGGGCTTGGGCAGCGGCCGGATCACCTCGACCAGGGGCTCCAGCAGGTTGTACGCCGCGCGCGAGCGGCCCATGGCGATGCCCGCCGCGATTGCGAGCGCGCAGGCGGCGAAGTACGCGATGCCGAGAAGGTAGAGCGTCACGCCGAGCGGCTTCAGGAAGTCGCCGCTGGAGAGAATTTCCCACAGCCGCGCGGCGACGGAGCTCGGCGCCGGAATGAGGGCCGGATTCACCAGCTTGGCGCGGACCGCGGCCTCGACGCAGGCGAGAAGGAGCACGATGACGCCCCCGCCCAGCGCGCGTTCGAAAGCGCTCGCGCGCGGAGCGCGCGCGGCGGCGCCGCGCCGGGCCGCCTCAGCCATGCGTCTTCTTCAGGAGCATGGCGAGCAGCTCATGGCGCAGGCCAAGGAAGCGCTTGTCCTCGCGCGTCGCCAGGTGATCGCGCGGGCGGGCCAGACCGGTGGGGAAGCTGCGCAGCACGGTGGAGGGACGCGCCGAGAGCACCGCGACGCGGTCGGCGAGAAAGACCGCTTCGTCCACGTCGTGCGTCACGAGCACCGCGGTGAAGCGCTGCTTCTCCCAGAGCTCCAGCAGCAGGCTTTGCAGCTCCATGCGGGTGAGCGCGTCCACCGAGCTGAAGGGCTCGTCCATGAGCAGGACGCGCGGCTCGGCGGCGAGCGCGCGCGCGATGGCGACGCGCTGCTGCATGCCGCCGGAGATCTGCCAGGGATAGCGCTCGGCGAACTCGGTCAGCCCGACCATGCCGATGAACCGGCGGCCGTGCTCGCGCGCCGCGGCGCGGCCCATGTCCGGCCGATGCTCGACGGCGAAGGCGACGTTGTCCAGCACCGTGCGCCAGGGAAAGAGCGACTTCGAATACTGCTGGAAGAGGTAGACCAGCTCGGCGGGCGGCGCGGTGACCGGGATGCCGCCGAGGGTCGCGGTTCCGGCGCTTGGCGCGATCAGGCCCGCGGCGATCTGCAGCAGCGTCGACTTGCCGCAGCCCGAGGGGCCGACCACGGCCTGGAATTCGCCTTCGTCCACGGCGAGATCGATCCCCGAGAGCGCGAGCGTGCCGCCGGCGGCGGCATCGCCGAACGACTTGCGGATGCCCGTGAGCTGGAGGTGGGCCCGCAAGAAGCTCCTAGGCGGGACGCTGCGCCACGGTGCCGCACTTGCGGCAGGTGCGCTTCTCGTCGCTGGAATAGAACTCCTCGTAGACGCGCGATACCGGGTCGTCGTTATAGTCGGGCACCTTGCGCACCGCCTGGTAGAGCGGCTCGCTGCACTTCTCGCAGTACCACTGGAAGCGGTCGATCTCCTCGCCGCGGCGCTTTCGCTCCATCACCAGGAGGAAGGCGTCGCGCGGGAAGCGCGGCGAATGCGGCACGCCGGCGGGGCAGTGCATGATCTCGCCCTCCTTCAGGACCAGTACCTTCTCCTCGCCTTCGGGCGTGCGGTAATGCAGGTTCATCACGCCCTTGATCATGTACATGACCTCGTCGCTCGGGTCGTTGTGGAACTCGCTGCGGCCGGGACGGCCGCGCGCCACGAAGGCGATGGTATCGGGCGTCTGCCAGAGGATGCGCACCGGCTTGACCGAGTTGCGCAGGCTCTCGCCCATCTCGGCGAGGCTCATGCCTTTCAGTTCCTGCATCGGATTCTCTCCTTGCATCGGTTTCTCCCATTCTGTTGAAGGGCGGCCCGCATTGCCCGCATACTAGCCGAATGGCGACCTGGGTTTTGGGGGATGTTCGCGTCAGCCGCATCGAGGAGACGCTCGGGGAGGCGAGTTACCCGCCCGCCGAGTATTTCTCCGAGTTCGATCCCGCGGTCATCGAGCGCCACCGCGGATGGCTGGTGCCGGAGCACTACGTACCGGCGCGCAACGCGCTCATCACGAGCGTGCACTCCTGGCTCATCCGCACGCCGCGCCACACCATCTTGCTCGATGCCTGCGCCGGCAACCACAAGCAGCGGCAATGGTGGCCGCGCTTTCACCTGCAGACGACGCCGTTTCTCGAGCGGCTGCGCGCGGCGGGCGCGGCTCCCGGGGACATCGACATCGTGATGTGCACGCACCTGCACGCCGATCACATCGGCTGGAACACGGTGCTGCGCGACGGCCGCTGGGTGCCGACCTTTCCGCGCGCGAAGTACCTGATGTCCCGCCAGGAGTGCGAGTTCTGGGACCCGCGCGGCAAGCCCGCGGAGCTCGCCGAGGACCCGGGCCGGCGCGTGGCCTTCCCCGACAGCGTGCTGCCGGTGCTGGAAGCGGGGCAGGCGCAGCTGCTGGAGGGCGCGCACGCCATCGACGACACGTTGCAGGTGGAGCCCGCGCCGGGCCATACGCCCGGGCACATGATCCTGCGTCTGGTGACGCGACAGGGCGCGGGCGGCGTGTTCAGCGGCGACGCGCTGCACCACCCGCTGCAGGTCTACCTGCCACACTGGAACAGCCGTTTCTGCGCCATGCCGGAAGAGGCGCGGGCCACGCGCCGCCGCCTGCTGGAGCACTGCGCCGAGCGCGGCGCCTGGCTCTTCCCGACGCATTTCGGCGCGCCGCACGTGGCGGCGATCGAAGCGCGCGCGGATGCATTCGCGGCGCAATGGATCACTGCGTCCACGTGACCCCGCCCATGCCGCAGCGCAGCGGCACCGAGGGGACGTAGAAGTCGGTCTTCGCGGCGCGCCCGCCCGCGGCGCCCATGGCGACCAGCCAGGCGAGCAGCTCGGCGGCGCCGCCGTCGCCGCCGGCGATCAGCTTTTCGATGGTCACTTCGCGCAGCACCTTCTGCGCGTCGCCGCTGCCGAGCAGCTCGAGGAACCAGCGGTCGAACTTCTCGTCCACGGTGAAGTACTTCGGACCGCCAGGGTCGTGCGACAGGCCGCCCGTTCCCATGATCGTCACGCGCGCCGGCGAGCGCCAGGCGCGGATCGCGTCGGCCAGCACGCGGCCGAATTCGTAGCAGCGCGAGGGCTGCGGCACGGGCGGCATGATGCAGTTCATGTGGATCGGCACCAGCGGCACGTCGTAGTCGGGAGTGAGGAACTTGAGCGGCACCGACCAGTTGTCGTCGAATTCGAGCTGGTCGGAAAACGAGAGGTTGAAGCCGCGCCGGCCCGATTCGCGCACGATGTGGCGCGCGAGCTCGCGCTCGCCCGCCACCTGGTAGTCGGGGATGTTCACCCAGTCGCGGAACCACTCGGCGGGTCCGCGCCAGCGCGTGGCGGTGCCGACGCACCAGTCGGGGATGTCCTCCATGCGGAAGTTGAGCAGGTGGTCGTTGGCGACGCCGACGATCACATCGGGGCGCAGGGCGCGCAGCTGCTCGCCCATCGCGCGGTAGCCGGCGAGCAGCTCGTCCTGCTCGTGCTTGGGCGCCTTGTCGAGCCAGCCGGTGGCCCCGGGGGCGTGCGAGAGGGCGATGACGGAGACGATCTCGGCCATGTCAGGATTGTCCTTTCAGCATTTTCTCGGCGTAGAGCTGCGCCGCCGCGCTCTGGTTGTGGTTGTAGCCCGCGCCCTTGAACAGGCGCGTCACCTGCGGCAGGAAATACGGGTGCATGCCCAGCTCGCCCAGGCGCTTGATGTCGGCGTTGCGCAGCGCCTCCTGCTCCGGCGCCGAGAGCCCGTAGTCGCGCATCAGGCCCTCGAGGTCCTTGTGGAAGCGCTCGCGAAGCCGCGCGTCGCGCCGCACTTCGAAGACGAGCTTGTTGGCGGGCAGGGTCTTGTCGGTGTTGAGGATGCTCATACGGCGTTCTCCCGGATCATGCGCTCCGCAGCGAGAGCGACTTTGTGCTCGGCGTGCTTGCCGATGGTGAGGCGGTCGGAGTGCGTTTCATCGTCGGTTGCGAGCGGCTGCAATCAGGCGGTGGCGGCTTTGCCGGCGAGCGCCTGCCGCACCAGGCGCCCGGTGCGCTCGATGTGCTCGCGCAGCAGCTTGCAGGCCTCGTCGGCGCGGCGCTCGGTGGCCGCCTCGCAGATCTGGCGGTGCTCGTCGGCGACATTGCGATCGATGGGGTGATGTTCCAGGAACAGGCGCCGGTAGCGGTCGCTCAGGTCGTGCAGCGTGGCGCAGAAATTGATGAGCAGCGGCATCCGGCAGGCCGAGAGCAGTCCCTGGTGGAAGGCGCGGTGGGCGGCTTCCCAGTCCGCGACCCGCTCGCCCACCTTGAAGGAGGCGCGCTCGAGTTTGGCCAGCCGGTGCAGGCGCAGCACCAGCTCGCTCTCCCAATGTTCTCCGCCCAGGCGGATCGACTCACGAAGCGCGAGCCCCTCGAGCTCGGCGCGCAGGCGCGTCACCTCGTCGAGATTGGCGCGCGACACGGGCGCGACGCGGTAGCCGCGCTGGCCCTCCAGGCCCGCCACGAAGCCCTCGGCGCCCAGGCGCGAGAGCGCCTCGCGCAACGGGCTGAGGCTGACGCCGAACTTCTGGCGCAGCTCATCCAGGTTCAGCTTCTCGCCGGGCGGGATCTCGCCGCTCGCGATCTGCGTGCGCAGCCGGGTGGCGATGCCGGCGGCGAGGGTGCGGCTTTCCTCTTCGTCGGCGCGCAGCGGGGGCATGACCGGTTCGCGGGCGTTCCTTGACATCGATTCTGGTGCCAGTTTAGGATGAAAATCGATTACGCGCTATCAACATTTCGCGCCACGACCGATCGCCGTGGCCGCCGGGGAGACTATGAAAGTACGCCTCGTTCTCGCGGCGCTCGCCGCATCCCTGCTCGCGCACCAGGCGGTGGCGCAGACCTACCCGTCCAAGCCGGTGCGCCTCGTGCTTCCCTACCCGCCCGGAGGCGCCACTGACGCGCTCACGCGTCAGGTGGGCGAGCTGCTTGCTCCCAGACTCGGCCAGCCGGTGGTGGTCGAGAACCGGCCCGGCGCCGGCGGCACCATCGGTTCGGGCTACGTCGCGAAGCAGGATGCCGACGGCTACAGCCTGCTTATGGCGACGACCGGGCCGATCGCGATCGCCGGCTCGCTCTACAAGAGCCTGCCGTTCGACCCGTTGAAGGACCTGCAGGCCGTGAGCCTGATCGTGGTGAACCCGCTCGTGCTGGTCACGCGCCCGGATTTCCCCGCGAAGGATCTCAAGGGCTATCTGGCGCTCGCCGGGCAGAAGCCGAACGGCGTCTCCTACGGCTCGCCGGGAAAGGGCACGTCGATCCATCTCGTCGGCGAGATCCTCGGCCGCAGCACCGGCACGCAACTGCTGCACGTGCCCTACAAGGGCAGCGGTCCGGTGCTGCAGGACTTGCTCGGAGGGCGGCTCGACAGCATGTTCGCCGACCTGATGCAGATGATGCCGATGATCCAGGCGGGCAAGGTGCCGGCGCTCGCGGTTACCTCGAAGAAACGCAATCCGC
>JADLES010000155.1 GCA_020845995.1 Burkholderiales bacterium
CCGCGGCCGGGATCAGCGGCGCGGCGCCGATGCGGCCGATCTTCGCGCCGTTCTCGCTCACGGCGTCGGGCACGACGTCGATGGCGAGGCGCGCGCCGTCGCGCTCCACCGCCAGGCGCAGCGTCGCAGAGGGATGGCTGCGCACCAACTGCACCAGGGCGCCCCAGTCGCGCACCGGCGCGCCGCCCGCATGCGTGATCCGATCCCCCTCCTTGAGGCCCGCGCGTTGCGCGGCGCCGCCGCTCACGATCTTGCCGAGCACGGGCGCAAGCGGCGGCCGGTACAGCCGCAGACCGATGCGCTCCATGGCGTCGGCCTCGACGTCCTCGGACGGATAGCCGCGCAGGTCGAGCACGTGCAGGGAGATATTCCCGCTCGCATCGCTCACCTCCACGCGCACCGCCTCGCGCTGCAACACGGCCTGCAGGACGCGCCAGCGCAGGTCCTGCCAGGTGGCGACGGCCTGACCGTCGATCGCGCGCACGGTGGCGCCGGCGCGCAGTCCCGCCGCCTGCGCCACGGTTCCCGCGGCCGGCTGCGCGAGCACGGGCCGCGCTTCGGGCAGCCCGTACATGTACAGCGAGGCGTACACCCCGATCGCGAACAGGAAATTGAACGCGGGGCCCGCGGCGACGATCAGGAAGCGCCGCCCGACGCCCTGCCGGTTGAAAGCGCGAGGCAGGTCTTGCGGAGCGACGGGGGACTCGCGCTCGTCCAGCATCTTGACGTAGCCGCCGAACGGGATGGCGGCGATCGTCCACTCGGTGGCGTCGCGTCCGCTCCGCCAGGTGACGAGCGGCCGGCCGAAACCGACCGAGAAGCGCAGCACGCGCACCTTGCACAGCCGCGCGGCGAGGTAATGCCCGTATTCGTGCACCACGATCAGCACGCCCAGCGCGACGACGAAGGCGGCGGCGGTGTGCAGGAAGCTCACGCCGCTCTCCCCATCAGCGCCGCGACGCCCTCGCCCGCGGCGCGCCGGGCGCGGCGGTCGGCGTCCAGCACGGCGTCCAGGTCCCCGGCCGGCGCCGCGGGCACGGCGCGCAGCGCGTGCTCGATGGCCTGCGGGATCGCGGTGAATCGGAGCTTGCCCTCCAGGAACGCCGCCACCGCGACCTCGTTGGCGGCGTTGAGCGTCGCCGGCGCCGTGCCGCCCTCGCGCAGCGCCGCGTAGGCGAGCTCGAGGCAGGGAAAGCGCGCGGGCTCCGGCCGGGCGAACGAAAGCGCGCCGATCGCCGGCAGGTCGAGGGGCGACGCGCCGGATTCGATGCGCTCGGGAAAGCCCAGCGCATGGGCGATCGGCACTCGCATGTCGGGGTTGGAGAGCTGCGCGATCACCGAGCCGTCCACGTACTCGACGAGCGAGTGGACGATGCTCTGCGGGTGGATCAGGACCTCGATGCGCTCGGGAGCGATGTCGAACAGCCAGCGCGCCTCGATCACCTCCAGCCCCTTGTTCATCATCGTCGCCGAGTCCACCGAGATTTTCCGGCCCATCACCCAGTTGGGGTGGGCGCAGGCCTCGTCGGGCGTAACCCCGGGCAGCCGCTCCAGCGGCACGCTGCGAAACGGTCCGCCCGAGGCGGTGAGCAGCACGCGTCGCACCGCGGGCGAGGCGCCGCCGGGGTGCCGCGCGCCCTGCGGCAGGCACTGGAACACCGCGTTGTGCTCGCTGTCGATCGGCAGCAGCGTCGCGCCGCATTCGCGCACGGCGCGCATGAAAAACGGTCCGGCCATCACCAGCGCTTCCTTGTTGGCGAGCAGCACCCGCTTGCCCGCGCGCGCTCCCGCAAGGGTCGGCGCGAGCCCCGCCGCGCCGACGATCGCCGCCATCAGCACGTCGCACGCGGAATCCGCCGCCACCTGCGCCAGCGCCTGCGCGCCGAACAGCAGCTCGCTCCCGCAACCGGCCTCGGCGAAGCGGCGCCGCAGCGCCGCGTCCTCGGGCAATCCGGACAGCACCGCGAACCTCGGCGCGTGCCGCAGGCACAGGCCGAGCAGCGCGTCCGCCGAGCGGTGCGCCGTGAGCGCGAAAACCTGGAAACGCCCGGGATGGCGCGCGACGACGTCGAGCGTGCTCGCGCCGATCGATCCGGTGGCGCCCAGCAAGGTCAGTCTCTGCGTCAATTCGAGCCCGTCACTTGAGTCCCGTCGCATGCATCAGCAGCATCGCCAGGGGGAGCAATGCCGTGGCGCTGTCGATGCGATCCAGCACGCCGCCGTGCCCGGGCAGCAGGCTGCCGCTGTCCTTCACGCCCGCGCGCCGCTTGGCGGCGGACTCGAACAGGTCTCCGAGCACGCTCGCCGCGCAAAGAAAGACCGTGCCGGCGAGGTAAGGCGCCCAGGCAGCCCCCTCCAGGCGCGCCTGCCACGCGGGATCGAGGTTCGCCCAGATGATAGCGTAGATGAGCGTCGCGACGACCGCGCCAGCGACGCCTTCCCAGGTCTTCGCGGGGCTGATGGCGGGGGCGAGCTTGCGCCTGCCGAACGCCCTGCCGGCGAAATACGCGGCGCTGTCCGCGACCCAGACCAACCCGAGCAGCATCAGGATCTCTCCGCGCCCGAGCCGCGCCAGCGCGAGGCCGGCGGGCACCAGCACGACGAACCCCGCGGCGGCCGCGAGCGGTGCCGGGCCGGCCGGATAGCCGCGCGCCAGCCAGGCCGGCACCGCGACGATCCAGAACGCTCCCGCCGCGGCAAAGACCCACGGCGCGGGGCCGCCCCAGCGCGCCAGCGCGAGCAGGAGCAGCGCGCAGGCAAGGCCGTACGCGGCGGCGGCGAACCTGCTCGACTTGCCGAGCCGCGCCCACTCGTAGCCCCCCAGTCCCACGAACGCGGCGACGAGCGCGGCGAACCCGGTCCGGTCCGGAAACCACAGCGCCGAAAGAAACGCCGCCAGCAACGCCGCGGCGGTGAGGACGCGAACGGGAAGCAAGCGCTCAGGCGTCGCCGGCGACGGGCAGCGGCGAGCCCCTGCCCGGGTGGCGCGAGGCCTCCTCCAGCTGCTCGCTAGTGCGGCCGAAGCGGCGCTCGCGCTGCGCGTACCAGGCGATCGCCGCATCGAGCGAGGCGGCGTCGAAATCAGGCCACAGCGTATCGGTGAAATGCAGCTCGGTGTAGGCCATCTGCCAGAGCAGGAAATTGCTCACGCGCTGCTCGCCTCCGGTGCGGATGAAGAGATCCGGCTCCGGCGCGTAGCTCATCGCGAGATAGGGCGTGAGGGCTTCCTCGCGCAGCGGGTCGCGCATCGCCTCCGGACGCTCGCGCGCGAGCCGGGAAAGCGCCTGCAGGAGGTCCCAGCGGCCGCCGTAATTGGCGGCGATGGTCAGGGTCAGGCCCGCGTTGGCCGCGGTCAGCCGCTCGCCCTCGGCGATCAGCGCCCGGATCTTCCGATCGAAGCGCGCGCGCTCGCCGATCACCTTGAGCCGGATGCCGCTGGCGTGCAGCTTCTGCACCTCGTTCTCGAGCGCGGCGATGAACAGCTGCATGAGCAGCGCCACCTCGTCGGGCGGGCGGCGCCAGTTCTCGGAGCTGAAGGCGAACAGCGTGAGGTAGCCGACGCCGCGCTCCGCGCAGGCCTTCACCGTGGCGCGCACGGCCTCGACGCCGCGCTTGTGGCCGGCGATGCGTGGCAGCCTGCGCCGGCGCGCCCAGCGGCCGTTGCCATCCATGATGATCGCGACGTGGCGCGGCACCTCGCCATGGCCGGGAATCTCGACGCTGGAACTGGGATGCGGGCTCGTCGTCATCGCAACCTCACACCGCCATCAGATCGGCTTCCTTCTGCGCGAGCAGTTTGTCAATCTCCGCGATGTGGCGGTCGGTGAGCTTCTGCACTTCGTCGGCGGCGCGGCGTTCGTCGTTTTCGGAAATGGCCTTCTTCTTGAGCGCTTCCTTGATCGCGTGGATGGCGTCGCGGCGCAGGTTGCGCACCGCGACGCGCGCGCCTTCCGCCTCCTTGTGCACCACGCGGGCGAGCTCCTTGCGCCGTTCCTCGGTCAGCGAGGGCATCGGCACGCGGATCATGTCGCCGGCCGAGGCCGGGTTGAGGCCGAGGTTGGCGTCGCGGATCGCCTTCTCGATCGCCTGGCCGAGCTTCTTCTCGAACGGCGCCACGCCGATCGTGCGGCCGTCGATCAGCGTGATCTTGGCGACCTGGTTGAGCGGCGTCTGCGCGCCGTAATAGTCCACCGTGATGTGATCGAGGATGCCGGGATGCGCGCGGCCCGTGCGCACTTTCGCGAGGTCGGCCTTGAAGGCCTCCACGCTCTTGTGCATCTTCGCTTCCGTGCCCTTCTTCAGTTCCGCGATCATCGCCGCCTCCGTCGCCCGCTACGCGTGCACCAGGGTGCCCTCGTCCTCGCCGGCGACCACCCGCCCGAGCGCGCCGCTGCGGAAAATGCTGAACACGTTGACCGGCAGGCGCTGGTCCCGGCACAGCGCGAGCGCGGTCGCATCCATGACCTTGAGATGCCGCTGGATCGCCTCGTCGAAGCTGATCCGGCTGTAGCGCGCCGCGCCCGCGTCCTTCTTCGGGTCGCTAGTGTACACGCCGTCGACCTTGGTCGCCTTGAGGACGATCTCGGCGCCGACCTCGCTGGCGCGCAGCGCCGCGGCGGTGTCGGTGGTGAAGAACGGGTTGCCGGTGCCCGCGGCGAAGATCACGACTTTCCCTTCCTCGAGGTAGCGGATCGCCTTGCCGCGGATGTAGGGCTCGATCACCTGCTCGATGTTGAGCGCCGACTGCACGCGGCTGGCGAGGCCGGCCCGGCGCATCGCATCCTGCAGCGCGAGCGCGTTCATCACCGTCGCCAGCATGCCCATGTAATCGGCCGTGGCGCGGTCCATGCCCGCGGCGCCGGGGGCGAGGCCGCGGAAGATGTTGCCGCCGCCGATGACCACGCCGATTTCCACTCCGAGCCTCTGCACCGCGGCGATCTCGGCGACGATGGCCTCGATGGTCTCCCGGCTGATGCCGAAGCTGCCCTCGCCCATGAGCGCCTCGCCCGAGAGCTTGAGCAGGATGCGCTTGTACTTGGGCGTCATGGCCTGGGCCGGCTAGCTAGCGCGCCATCGCGGCGACTTCGGCGGCGAAGTCGCTCGCCTTCTTCTCGATGCCCTCGCCGACGACGAGCAGGCTGTAGGCGTTCAGCGTCGCCTTCTTCGCGCCGAGCACCCTCTCGACCGTCTGCTTATCGTCCTTGACGAACGGCTGCCCCAGCAGCGTGATCTCGCCCAGCACCTTGTTCACCGCGCCGTCGACCATCTTCGCCACGATCTCGGGCGGCTTGCCGGATTCCTTCGCCCGCGCCGAGGCGATGTCGCGCTCGCGCGCGATCACGCCGGCCGGCACTTGCGCGCGACTCAGGTACCGCGGCTTGAATGCCGCCACGTGCATCGCGAGGTCCTTGGCCAGGTCGTCGGGCCCCTCGAGGTCCACCAGCGCGCCGATGCGGCTGCCATGCACGTACAGCGCCAGGCGCCCTTGCGCCTGCAGGCGCACATGGCGGCGGATGGTGATGTTCTCGCCGATCTTCTGCACCAGTTTCTGGCGCTTTTCCTCTTCGGCTGCGCCGGGCTCGCGAGTGGCGAGGACCTGCGCGACGTCCCGGGCGAAGGCGAGGAAGTCCTCGTTCTTCGCGACGAAGTCGGTTTCGCAATTGACTTCCACCAGCGTGCCGACTTTTCCGTCGGCCGACTGCCAGGCGCCGATCACGCCTTCGGCGGCCACGCGGCCGGCCGCCTTGCTCGCCTTTGCGCCGCTCCTGATGCGCAGCAGCTCCTCGGCCTTCGTCAGGTCGCCGCCCGCTTCGGCCAGCGCCTTCTTGCATTCCATCATTCCCAGCCCGGTCATTTCGCGCAGCTCCTTGACGAGGGCGGCGGTGATCTCAGCCATTCTGGTTTCCGGTCCTTTCTGTGCTCGGATGTGAAAAAGGGGCCCGCAGGCTATGCCGGACCCCCTAGCTGGACGGCTTGCGCGGGGTCGGTCAATTCCCGTCCTCTTCGGGGACCTCGACGAATTCGTCGCGCGACGCCGCCACCACCTCCTCGACCGACTGCGCGCGCCCCTCGATCACCGCGTCGGCCATGCCGCGCGCGTAGAGCCGGATCGCGCGGCTCGAATCGTCATTGCCCGGAATCACATGGGCGATGTTGTCGGGCGAATGATTGGTGTCGATGACCGCCACCACCGGGATGCCCAGCTTCACCGCCTCGGTCACGGCGCCCTTGTGGTAGCCGACGTCGATGATGAACAGCGCGTCGGGCAGGCCCGGCAGGTCCTTGATGCCGCCCAGCGAGCGCTGCAGCTTCGCGAGCTCGCGCTGGATGCCCAGGGCTTCCTTCTTCGAGAGACGCTCGAGCGAGCCGTCCTCGACCATGCCTTCCATTTCCTTGAGCCGCTTGATCGACTGCTTGACGGTCTTGAAGTTGGTGAGCATGCCGCCCAGCCAGCGATGGTCGACGTAGGGCATGCCGCAGCGGACGGCTTCCTCGTGCAGGATTTCGCGCGCCTGGCGCTTGGTGCCGACAAAAAGGATGTTGCCCTTGTTCGCCGCCAGCTGGCGCACGAACTTGACCGCCTCCTGGTACAGGGCCAGGGTTTTCTCGAGGTTGATGATGTGAATCTTGTTGCGGTGCCCGAAGATGTACGGTGCCATCTTCGGATTCCAGTAGCGGGTCTGGTGCCCGAAATGGACGCCCGCTTCCAGCATTTGACGCATCGTGACCGACATGAAGCACTCCAGGGTTTAGGGTTCGAGTCTGCCGCTCCGGTCGTACCGCCTGCACCCCTCGAGGGGCACCCTAAGCGCCGGGCGGGAAATTTGGCCCGGGCCAATGCCCAGACCTGGGTGAAATTCTAGCATAATCAGCGCTTTTCGCGCCGCCGCATGTCGGTCATTCCCAAGACCCCGGAAGAAATCCAGCAGATGCGCGTGGCCGGTCGGCTGGCCGCCGAGGTGCTGGACTACATCGCGCCCTTTGTCAAGCCGGGGGTGACCACCGGCAAGCTGAACGACCTGTGCCATGCCTACATGGTCGGAGTCCAGGGCTGCGTGCCGGCACCCCTCAACTACGCGCCGCCCGGCTACAAGCCGTTCCCGAAATCGATCTGCACGTCGGTCAACCACCAAGTCTGCCACGGCATTCCCGGCGACCGCCTGCTCAAGCCCGGCGATGCCCTCAATATCGACGTCACGGTGATCAAGAACGGCTTTCACGGCGACTCGAGCCGCATGTTTCACGTCGGCGAGCCCGGCATCCAGGCCCGCCGGCTGGTGGACGTCACCTTCGAGTGCATGTGGCGCGGCATCGCCGCGGTGCGGCCCGGCGCGCACCTGGGCGACGTGGGCGCCGCGATCCAGGCGCACGCGGAGGAGCACGGCTACTCCGTGGTGCGCGAGTTCTGCGGCCACGGCATCGGCCGCAAGTTCCACGAGGAGCCGCAGGTGCTCCATTACGGCAAGGCGGGAACCGGCCTGCTTCTCGCACCGGGCATGACGTTCACCATCGAGCCGATGATCAACGCCGGCAAGGCCGGCATCCGCGAGCTGGCCGACGGCTGGACCATCGTCACCAAGGACCACAGCCTTTCGGCCCAATGGGAGCACACGGTGCTCGTCACCGAGCGCGGCGCCGAGGTGCTCACGCTGTCGGCCGGCGCGCCGCCGCCGCCGGCGGGCATCGCCGCCTGACCGCATGAGCGCGCCGGCGTCGACCGAGGCGCTGCGCGACGGACTGCGCGCCTCGCGCGCGGCCCTGCGCGAGGCCTATCGCCGGGGACGCAAGCCGGCCTGGCTGCTGCGCGAGCATGCGCGCCTGGCCGACCGCGCCCTGCAGGCCCTCTGGCGCTCGCAGCGCCCCGGCAGCGGCATGACGCTGGTCGCGACCGGCGGCTACGGCCGCAGCGAGCTCTACCCCTGCTCCGACGTGGACGTGCTGATCTTGCTCGCCGGCGAGCCGGCCGCGCCCGAGCGCGAGCGCCTGGAACGCATGGTAGGCATGTTCTGGGACATCGGACTGGAGGTCGGCCACAGCGTGCGCACGGTGGAATCCTGCCTGGATCTCGCCAGGGAAGACATCACCATCGCGACCGCGCTGCTGGAAGCGCGTCCTCTGGCGGGCAGCGCCGCGCTCTTTCGCCGGCTGACAACGGCGCTCGAGCGCCGCGGCGATCCAGCCGCGTTCCTCAAGGCGAAAATACTCGAGCAGGAGCAGCGCCACGCGAAGTACCAGGACAGCCCCTACTCGCTCGAGCCCAATCTGAAGGAGGCGCCCGGCGGCTTGCGCGACCTGCACGCGATCCGCTGGATCGCGCTCGCCTGCGGCATCGGCGGCGAGTGGCGGGACCTGGTGGGGCCCGGCCTGCTGCAGAAAGGCGAGGCGCAGCGCCTCGCGCGGCACGAGGCGTTCCTGCAGGACCTGCGCATCCGCCTGCACTACATCGCCGGGCGGCGCGAGGAACGCATCGCTTTCGACTACCAGGACGCGCTCGCGGGGCAATGCGGCTACTCGGCCACGCCCTCGCGCCGCGCGAGCGAGCAGCTGATGCAGGCCTACTACCGCAACGCCAAGGCGGTGACGCAGCTGAACGCGATCCTGCTGCAGAACCTGCAGGCGCGCTTCGCGCCCGACCCGGAGAGCCCGCCGCGGCCGCTGAACGAGCGCTTCCTCGCGCGCGGCACGCTGCTCGAGGCGTGTCGCGAGGATCTCTTCGAGCGCGAGCCGCGCGCGATCCTGGAGAGCTTCCTGCTGATGCAGCAGCATGCCGACCTGCGCGGCATGACCGCCGGCACGCTGCGGGCCCTCTGGCGCGCGCGCGGCCGGCTGGACGCGCGCCTGCGCCGTGACCCGCTCGCGCGCCTGCTCTTCGTGCACATCCTGCAGCAGCCGCGCGGCATCGTGCACGAGTTCCGCCGCATGAATCAGTACGACGTCCTCGGCGGCTACCTGCCCGAGTTCGGCCGCATCGTCGGCCAGATGCAGCACGACCTGTACCACGTCTACACGGTGGACCAGCACATCCTCATGGTGCTGCGCAACCTGCGGCGCTTCACGATGCCCGAGTTCGCGCACGAGTTTCCTCTGTGCAGCCGGCTGATGAGCGGGTTCCAGCGGCGCTGGCTGCTGTACGTGGCGGCGCTCTTTCACGACATCGCCAAGGGACGCGGCGGCGACCACTCGGAGCTCGGCCGCCGGGACGCGCAGCGCTTCTGCCGGCGCCATGGCCTCGCGCGCGAGGATTCCGAGCTGGTCGCGTTCCTGGTCGAACATCACCTGACGATGTCGGCGGTGGCGCAAAAGCAGGACCCCGAGGACCCGCAGGTCGCGCGCGCGTTCGCCGCGACGGTCGGGGACGAAAGGCGCCTGGTGGCGCTCTACCTGCTCACCGTCGCCGACATCCGCGGCACCAGCCCGAAGGTCTGGAACGGCTGGAAGGCGAAGCTGCTGGAGGACCTGTTCCGCATGACGCGGCGCGTACTGGCCGGCGCGGCCCCGGCGCTGGACACCGCCGTGGCCGAGAAACAGGCGGAAGCCGCGCGCCTGCTGCGCCTGTACGCGCTCTCGGATGCCGTGAAGGAGCGCTTCTGGGCCAACCTTGACACCGCGTATTTCCTGCGCCACGACGCACAGGAGATCGCCTGGCAGACGCGCAACCTGCATTACCGCGTCGACACCAAGGTGCCGGTGGTGCGCGCGCGCCTCGCGCCCTTCGGCGAGGGGCTGCAGGTGATGATCTACATGCCGGACCGCGAGGCGCTGTTCGCCCG
>JADLES010000156.1 GCA_020845995.1 Burkholderiales bacterium
GCGCCCACCTTGCAGCCGATCATGGTCGGGAAGGCGTAGCCGCAGTTGCCGAACATCATCGCGCCGAACATCGAGCGCGGCCGGCTGAACTTGAGGTACGAGTTCGCCACCTGGCAGATGTTGCCGATGTCGGTCGAGACCATGGCGTCCTCGGGCATCGCCTTTTCCAGCTCCCTCAGCATCTGCCGCGGGTGCATGTACTTCGAGCCCTTCGCCACTTCAAGGCTCCACGGGTCCTTCTCGAAATCCCAGGACGCAAGCTCGTCCGCCCAGGCCTTCTTCTCGGCCTGGATCGCCTTCGAAATCTCTTCCTTGTTGCGCGCCAGGGTCCTGCCCTTCAGACGGGAGACCAGCGCCAGGGCCGCCTCGCGCGCATCGCCGTTCACCGTGACCGAGGTCTTCTTGACGAGGCCGAGCACTTTCGGGTCGGCGTCGACCTGCACCAGCTTCGCGTTCGCCGGCCAGTAGTCGAAGCCGTACTGCGGCAGCACGCCGAAGGGCCCCAGGCGCGAGCCGAGCGCGAGCACGACGTCGGCCTTGCTGATCACCTTCATCGCCGCCTTCGAGCCGTGGTAGCCGAGCGGCCCGCACCAGAGGCGGTGGTTCGCGGGAAACGAATCGTTGTGCAGGTAGGAGTTGCACACCGGGGCTTCGAGCGCCTCGGCGAGCGCGACGCAGGCCTGCACGCCCTCGGCGGCGATCACGCCGCCGCCGGCGATGATCACCGGGAACCTGGCGTTGGCTAGCGCATCGGCCGCCGCGTCCAGGCTCGCGCTGCCGCCGGGGCCGCGCTCGACCCGAATCGGCGCCGGCACCTCGCACTCGATCTCGCCGTAGAGAAAGTCGCGCGGGATGTTGAGCTGCGTAGGGCCCATCTCGAGGATCGCGCGGTCGAAGGCGCGCGCGGTCAGCTCGGCCATGCGCGCCGAATTGTTGACGTGCGCCTGGTACTTGGTGATTTTCGAGAAGATCGGCAGCTGGTCCGTCTCCTGGAAGCCGCCCAGGCCGATCGACAGCGTCCCCGTTTCCGGGGTGATCGCCACCACGGCGCTGTGCGCCCAGTAGGCTGCGGCGATCGCGGTCACGAAGTTGGTGATGCCCGGCCCGTTCTGGCCAATGCACACGCCGTGCTTGCCCGAGACTCGGTAGTAGCCGTCGGCCATGTGCGCCGAGCCCTGCTCGTGCACGGTGGGAATGAAGCGGATGCCCGCTGCGGGAAAAAGATCGAGCGCGTCCATGTAGGCCGAGCCGACGATGCCGAACACATTGCGCACGCCCTGCGCGACCAGCGTCTCCACCAGCGCCTCGGACGGCGTCATTCTCTGCTTGCCGGCGACGGCCACTTGTTTGACTTCGGCGATGTCGGTCATGGGACTCCTCCTGGGGGGCTAAGAGTCTCTCACGCAGGCACTGCCGGTGCCAAGCCGGATTCTCGGAATCCTCTATCGGCGCTGCAGCGATCACGTTCTCGCCGTCGCCCTTGTAGGCCCCGTAGATGTGCTCGATCAGCGCGCCGCTTTCGTGGAAGAGAACTGTGGATTCCGACTACGTCAACGCCAGGTCAATGCAGAGCGTTCGTCGATGATGCCCGCCTCGTCCTCCGCGCTGCCTCTCGCCGATCGCATCCGCACGGTTCGCGGCCACAGAGTCATGTTGGATGCGGAACTCGCAGAGCTTTACGGCGTCACGACGAGTGCCCTGGTGCAGGCCGTCAGGCGGAATCCCGTTCGCTTCCCGTCAGACTTCATGTTTCCCCTTTCAGAACAGGAAGTTGCAGACTTGAAATCACAATCTGTGACTTCAAGTTCCGCAGTCCGGACGTGGGGAGGGCGGCGCAAACCAGTCCATGCATTCACCGAACAGGGCATTGCAATGCTCTCCTCGGTGCTCAGAAGCGATCGGGCCATGCGCGTGAATGTCGAGATCATGCGTGCGTTCGTGCGTCTGCGCCGCCTGGTCAGCGAAAATCGCGAACTCGCGCACCGGCTGGATGCTCTCGAGGCGAAATACGACCGCCAGTTCAAGGTCGTCTTCGACGCCATTCGGGAGCTGATGGCGCCGCCGGCGCCCGCGCCAAAGAGGCCAATCGGTTTCGTTTCGGATTAGCGTTCAGGTTCGCAGAAACCCGCCGTCGACCGCGATCGTCTCGCCGGTGATGAAGTCCGACCAGTCCGAGGCGAGGAACACCGCCAGGCGCGCGACGTCATCCTCCTCGGCGAGGCGCCCGAGCGGGATGCGCGCGACGATCCGCTCGCGCACTTCGGGCGTGAGGAGGTTCCGCACCATGTCGGTGGCCACCACCGCCGGCGCGATGGCGTTGACGCGGATCGCGAGCGGCCCGAGCTCGCGCCCGAGGCCCTTGGTCATCGCCACGACGCCCGCCTTGGTGGTGCCGTACCAGACGTTGCCGAAGGCGCCGCCGCCCTTTTCGTGCGACACCGAGGCGATGTTGATGATCGCCCCCCGGCCGCGGCGGCGCATCGCGGGGACGCAGGCCTGCACGCAGTTGTAGAGGCCGGTGAGGTTGACCGCGACCAGGCGGTCCCAGGCCTCGCCCGCGGTCGCATCGAAAGGCCCGTTGGCGAGAAGCCCCGCGTTGTTGACGAGGATGTCGAGCCCGCCGCTTTCCTTTTCGATCTTTGCTACTGCGGCAGCGACCGCAGCACGGTCGGTGACGTCCATGCGCAGCGCCGCCTTGTCGTCGATGTCGGCCGCGTGCACCACCGCGCCATGCTCGGCGAGGCGCGCGGCGATCTTCGCGCCGACCCCGCGCAAAGCCCCGGTGACGAGCGCCACCCGGCCGTTCAGGTCCAGATTCATGCGTTCACGCCGAAAAGGCGAGTTCGGCGCCGGCGAAGCGCTCGCGAATCGTCATCCGCGCATCATTGCACGCCGGCGGAAGCTTGAAAAATTCCGGGTCTGCGCGCCGCTTAGCCTTTGCGCCCGAAGCGGCCGGTCAGCATCGCCTTGCCGATCGCGTTGCCGTTCACCATGTAGCCCGCGAGCGAGGCGGTGCCGCCGCCCGCGTCCAGCCGCTCGGTCTTGAGCGCGTACAGCGTGAAGACATAGCGGTGCGGCTTGTCGCCCACCGGCGGGCAGGGCCCGCCCCAGCCAGGAGCGCCGAAGTCGGTGTTGACCTGGACGGCGCCGGCAGGAAGGCCGCTGCCATCGGCCCGGCCCGCATCCTTCGCAAGCCCAGTGGCGCTCGCGGGGATGTTGATCACCAGCCAGTGCCACCAGCCCGCGCCGCCCGTGGGCGCGTCGGGATCGTGCACCAGCAGCGCGAAGCTCTTCGTGCCTTCCGGCGCGCCCGACCAGGCGAGCGCCGGCGAGAGATTCTTGCCCGTGCAGCCGAAGCCGCCGAACACCTGCTCCATCGAGAGGAGGCCGTTGGGCTTGAAATCGCTGCTGCTCAGCGTGAAACGGGCGCGCGCGGGGCGCTTCTTGCCGGACTTGCGTGCAGCCATGGCGGACCTCCTCAGGGTTCAGAACGGAGAGATTCTACCTAGCGGCCGTCCTCCAGGATCATGTCCGCGGCCTTCTCGGCGATCATCACCACCGGTGCGTGCGTGTTGCCCGAGACCAGCGTCGGCATGATCGAGCAATCCACCACCCGCAGCGCCTCCAGGCCGTGCACGCGCAGGCGCTCGTCCACCACCGCCAGCGGGTCGCTGCCCATCTTGCAGGTGCCCGAGGGGTGGAAGATGGTCGCGCCGTATTCGCGCGCGAACTCGAGGAAATCCTCGTCGGTCCGCGCCTGCGCGCCCGGGCGGTACTCCTCGTCGATGTAGGGCCGCAGCGCGCCCGTCGCCGCGAGCGCGCGCGCAAGGCGCACGCCGGCCACGGCGCAGCGCCGGTCCGCCTCGGCCGAGAGGTAGTTGGGCTGCATCGACGGCGCCTCGAGCGGATCGGCCGAGCGGATGCGCACCGTGCCGCGCGACTCGGGCCGCAACTGGCACACCGACATGGTGAAGCCGGGCCAGGGGTGCGGCTGGGCGCCCGCCAGCTCCGCCGAGAGGGTGGCGAAGTGGAACTGCACGTCCGGCGTCTTCGATTCGGGCAGCGCGCGCGCAAAGAGGCCGCCCTGGTTGATGCCGATCGCCAGCGGGCCGGTGCGGCGCAACAGCCACTGCGCCCCAATGAGAATTTTCCGATGGATAAACCTCAGGTCGTCGTTGGTGGTGATGGGCTTCGTGCACTTGTACATGAGCCGCAGCTGCAGGTGGTCCTGCAGGTTCTCGCCCACGCCCGGCAGCTCCCTCACCAGCGGGATGCCGCAGGACTGCAGCA
>JADLES010000157.1 GCA_020845995.1 Burkholderiales bacterium
GACCGGGGCGACTGGGTCGCCGCTGCGGCCGATCGCCGTCCTCTGAGGTCGGAGGAACAGCGACGAAATTTGATTCACGTCAAGATAGGCGGTCATTCGCGACTCGTATGATCCGCCGACGAGAGGAGATCCCGCATGAAACTGGCCACCCGGTTCGCCATCGCCGCCGCGATCGCTGTCGCGCTCGCCGGCCCTGCGAGCGCGCAGACCAACCTCAACATGTCGGTGTGGATTGCCACGCAGGCGCCGTTCGTGCAGAACGGGATGCTGGTGTGGGCAAAGCAGGTCGAGGAAGCAACCGGCGGGCGGGTGAAGACGCGCCTCCTGCCCAAGGCGGTCACCACCGCGTTCCAGCACTACGATGCCGTGAAGGACGGACTTGCCGACGTCACCTTCGTGATCCACGGCTACACGCCCGGACGCTTCACGCTGACCAAAGTCGCGGAGATGCCTTTCCTCGGCGATCATGCAGTCGCAACCTCGGTCGCCTACAACCGCGTCTACGAGCAGCGCTTCGCGAAGGCAAACGAGCACCAGGGCGTGAAGCTGCTCAGCCTCTTCACCATCGGCCCCGGCGAAATCTTCATGGCGCGCAAGCCGGTCGCGAAGCTCGCGGACCTGGCCGGCATGAAGTTCCGCACCGGTGGGGGCATCGTCAACGACATCGCCACGGCGCTCGGCGTCACCGGCCTGATGAAACCGCCCACCGAGGTGTTCGAGATCCTGAATAGCGGAGTCGCCGACGGCGTGTTCTTCGCGCGCGAGTCGATCCTGACGTTCAAGCTTGCGCCGCTCATCAAGCACACGACGCTCGTTCCCGGCGGGCTCTACAACACGAGTTTCGCGCTGATCATGAACGAAGCGAAGTGGAACGGGCTCCCGGCGGCCGACCAGCAGGCCGTGACGCGGGTGTCGGGCGAGAACTTCGCGCGGATCGCCGGCCGCTCCTTCGAGGATTCCGATCAGAAGGGGCTTGCGCAATTGCGCGAGGCAGGTTCGGCCATCATCACCGCGAGTCCGGCGTTCGTTCAGGAACTCGACAAGTCCACCGCGCCGGTGGTCGACGCCTGGGTGAAGGAGGCGGCTGCCAAGGGCTACGACGGCCGCGCCGCGCTCGCGGCGCTGCGCGCTGAAGTGAAGAAGGTCGATGTGAGGTAGCGTGGCCGCCGGTCCGGTCTGGTCCGCACACGCCGATCACCGGTCCGAAGCCGAACCTGACCTCGTCATCGTGGTCCGCCGAAAACACGCGCGCAGCGGTGCAGCTTGATCCACGTCAAGATTCGCGGGCGGCTGCGACTGATAGCATCCGCCGACCAGAGGAGATTCCACATGAAACTGCCGACCCGGCTCGCCGTCGCCGCCGCAATCGCTGTCGCGCTCACCGGCCCTGCGAGTGCGCAGACCACACTCAACATATCGTCGTGGATTGCCCCGCAGGCGCCGTTCGTGCAGAACGTGCTGCTCGTGTGGGCGAAGCAGGTGGAAGAGGCGACCGGCGGTCGGGTGAAGACGCGGCTCCTGCCCAAGGCGGTCACCACCGCGTTCCAGCACTACGATGCCGTGAAGGACGGGCTTGCTGACGTCACATGGGTGGTCCACGGTTACACGCCCGGGCGCTTCACGCTCACCAAAGTCGCGGAGATGCCCTTCCTTGGCGATCATGCAGTCGCAACCTCGGTCGCCTACAACCGCGTCTACGAGCGCCGGTTCGCGAAGGCAAACGAGCACCAGGGCGTGAAACTGCTCGGCCTGAGCACCTCCGGGCCCGGCGAACTGTTCATGACGCGCAAGCCGGTCGCGAAGCTCGCGGACCTCGCCGGCATGAAGTTCCGCACCGGCGGCGGCGTCGTCAACGACATCGCCTCCGCGCTCGGCGTCATCGGCCTGATGAAACCGCCCACCGAGGTATTCGAGATCCTGAATAGCGGCGTCGCCGACGGCGTGTTTTTTACGCGCGAAGCGATGCTGACCTTCAAGGTCGCGCCGGTCATCAAGCACGTGACGCTCATTCCCGGCTCGCTCTACAACACGAGTTTCGCGCTGATCATGAACGAAGCGAAGTGGAACGGGCTCCCGGCGGCCGACCAGCAGGCCGTGGCGCGGGTGTCGGGTGAGAACTTCGCACGGCTCGCCGGCCGCTCGTACGAGGATTCCGATCAGAAGGGGCTCGCGCTGTTGCGCGCGGCGGGTTCGAGCATCATCACCGCGAGTCCGGCGTTCGTCAAAGAGATCGAAAAGGCCACCGCGCCGGTGGTCGACGCCTGGGTGAAGGAGGCGGCTGCCAAGGGCTACGACGGCCGCGCCGTGATCGAGGAACTGCGCGCCGAAGCGAAGAAGGTCGATGTGAAGTGAGCCTAGCTGCCGGCCCAGGCAGGCCCTCGCGCGCCGGTCGCTGGGCCGAAACCGGGCTGGACCTTGCCGCCGGAGGCCTCATGTTCCTCCTCATGGCGCTTACCTGCGTCGACGTCGCGGGCCGCTACTTCCTGAAGATCCCGGTGCGCGGCGGGCTCGAGCTGACCGAAATCCTGATGACGCTCATCGTCTTCGCCGGCCTGCCGCTCGTGACCGCGCGCCACGAGCACGTCACGGTGGATTTCCTCGATGCGTTCCTGCCCGAGCCGCTGAAGCGCGTGCTCGGCTGGGCGATCGATGCGCTCGGCATGACCTGCCTCACGGTAGCGGCCTGGCAGCTCTGGGTGCGAGCGGCGCGGGCCGCTGCCGCGGGTGACACGACGGCGCAACTCAAGATCGCCATCGCGCCGGTGATCTACCTGATGAGTGTCTTGATGTTTGCCGCGGCGGTCGGTCTCGCGATCAGGCTTCTCGCGCCGGCGCGGCGCGCTGCGGCCTGAAGTGGAGAAGGCTCTCGTCGCATTCGCGGTCGTGCTCGCGCTCGCTTTTCTGCGCGTCCCGCTGGTCTTCTCGATGTCGCTGGTCGGGTTCGCCGGCCTGGTCATCGAGGTCGGTCAGGCCGCGGCGCTCGCGCAGATCGCCAACACCATCATCGAGGCCGGGTTCTCCTACACGCTGTCGGTGCTGCCGCTGTTCGTGCTGATGGGCAACTTCGCCAACCGGGCCGGCCTCTCGGACGAGCTCTACACGGCCTCCTACGCATTCCTCGGGCATCGCCGCGGCGGGCTCGCGGCGGCGACGGTGGTGGCCTGCGGCGGTTTCGGCGCGATCTGCGGCTCGAGCATCGCCACCGCGGCGACGATGGCGAAGGTCGCGCTGCCGCCGATGCGCCGCTTCGGCTATTCGGACGCGCTTGCCACCGGCGCCATCGCCGCCGGCGGCACACTGGGAATCCTCATTCCGCCTTCGGTGGTAATGATCATCTACGCACTGATCACCGAGGAGAACGTAGCGGCGCTGTTCGCCGCCGGCATCGTGCCGGGGCTGATCGCGATCGGCTGCTACCTCGGCGCGGTGCGGGTGGCGACCCTCCTCGATCCGGCAGCCGGACCGGCGGGAGAGCGCATGCCCTGGCCGGAGCGGTGGCGTGCGCTGCGCGCCATCTGGAGCGTCCTCCTGCTGTTCGGGATCGTGATGGGCGGCATGTACGGGGGCGTATTTACGCCGACCGAGGCTGCCGGAATCGGCGCCGGCGGCGCGTTCGCGATCGCCCTGTCGCGGCGCAAGCTCACCCTGCGCACGACGCTCGCAGTGCTTGCCGAGAGCGCGCGCACCACCGCAATGATGTTCGCCATCCTGATCGGCGCGCTGATGTTCGCGAGCTATATCAACTACACCGGCATGCCCGAGGCATTGCAGGCGCTCGTGAAATCGCTCGGGGTCACGCCGCCGCTGGTGATCCTGACCATGGTGGCGATCTATCTCGTGCTCGGCTGCGTGCTCGAGAGCCTGTCGATGGTGCTGCTCACCGTGCCGCTGTTCTACCCGCTGGTCAAGCTGGTCGGCTACGATCTGGTGTGGTTCGGCATCATCGTGGTCTGCGTGGTCGAGATCAGCCTGATCACGCCGCCGGTGGGCCTGAACGTATTCGTGCTGCGCACGGTGATCCCGGACGTTCCGCTGGCGACCATCTTCCGCGGCGTGACGCCGTTCATCTTCGCCGACATCGTGCGGCTGGCGATCCTGATCGCCTTTCCGGCGCTGACGCTGTTTCTCCCGAAGCTGTTGTACCCCTGAGGTCAAGACGCTGCAATGCGCATCCGCCTTCCGCTGCGAAGCACCCGGAGATCCGTTTGAGCGCGATCGACCCGGCGACGCTGACCGTCGTCCACCGCCGTCTGAAGGCGATCACCAACGAGATGAGCCTGGCGCTGCTGCGCAGCGCCCGCTCGGCCATTCTCTCTGAAGCGAGGGACTTCGTCACCGCGGTGTTCGACGCCGGCGGGCGGCTGCTGGAGCAGACCGAGCACATCCCGGTTCTTGCCTACGCGCTGCCGCCGGCCATGGAGCGGGTGATCCAGTTCTTCGCAGGCGAGATCCATCCCGGCGATGTCATCCTGCACAACGACCCCTTCACCGGCGGCAACCAGTGCGCCGATGTCAAGGTGATCAAGCCGGTGTTCCACGGCGGCCGGCTCGCCGCGTGGGTGGCGATCAGCGGACATCAGGCGGACGTGGGCGGCGCTCAGCCCGGCGCCTACAACCCCGGCGCCCGCACCATCTTCGAGGAGGCCCTACGCATTCCTCCGGTAAAGCTATTCGAGGCCGGACGCCTGCGCCGGGACGTATGGCAGCTGATCTTCGGCAACGTTCGTTTCGAGGAACTGGTCGAGGGCGACATCAAGGCCGCGATCGGCGGGGTCACGGTAGGCGAGCGGGCCTACCTCGAGCTGCTCGAAGCGCACGGTGAGGAGAAGCTGCGCCTCTACACCGACGAACTCATCGCCACCACCGAGCGCATGATGCGGTCCGAGATCGCGCGCATCCCGGATGGCGTCTACCATGCCCGCACGATCGCCTGTCACGACGGCTTCGACCCGGCTGCGCAGATGCCGGTCAACCTGCACCTGACCGTGACGGGAGACGAGATCGGGTTCGACTACGCGGGAACGGCGCCGCAGACGCAGGGCTACGTCAACTCCCCGTTGTCGGCCACTCTGTCCTCGACCATGCTCTCGCTGCTCATGTGCCTGGACGTGCGGGCGATGCCGAACAACGCCGGGCGCCTGCGTCCGATCCGCATCAGCGTTCCGGAAGGCTCGATGCTCAATCCTCGTTTTCCCGCCGCGACCAGCTACGGCAATCATCTGGCCGATCAAATCTCGGCAGCCGTATTCCAGGCGCTGGCGCAGGCGGTTCCGCAGCAAGTGACCGCGGGATGGAACCCGACGCACAGCGCGCTGCTGGTCGGCAGCGATCCGCGCCGGGGCAAGCCGTTCGTCGACATCCTGTTCATGGCCGCCAAGGGCGGCGGCGGCGCCCTGCACGGCCACGACGGTTACGATCACATCGGCAGCATCTATACCGCAGGCGGCGTGCGCGCCCAGGATCCCGAGATGTTCGAGCACGCCAACCCGATGCTGATCCACCGCTACGAGTACGCACCAGATTCGGCCGGCGCCGGCCGCTGGCGCGGCGGCTATGGCGTGCGCTTTGAAATGGAATTCCTCGCCGAGGTGGACTACATCTCGGTAATCGGCGACGGAACGGTGGGGGCGGCCCGCCCTTTCGGCCTGTTCGGCGGCCAGCCGGGCTGCTTGAACGAGATCGAGC
The DNA here is from genome assembly GCA_020845995.1 of Burkholderiales bacterium. Lineage (GTDB taxonomy): Bacteria > Pseudomonadota > Gammaproteobacteria > Burkholderiales > SG8-39 > RBG-16-66-20. The sequence continues at coordinate 5,686 of JADLES010000157.1, forward strand.
TGGTCGGTCCGGGTAGCCGGCGTCACCGGGTGGCCGCCAAGGAGGTGATGCGCAGCGTCGCGCGGGGAACGCGCTGGCACCAGACCAAGGCGGGTGGCGGCGGCTACGGAGACCCACGCGAGAGACCGCGCGAGGCGGTGCGGCGCGAGGTGCAACAAGGCCTGATCTCGCTCGAGCGCGCTGCGCAAGATTACGGGTTCTCCCCCGGATCGCTCGCGGACGAGCCTTCGCGGTGAGCGGATACCGCATCGGCATCGATGTCGGTGGCACTTTCACCGACTTCACCATGCTGGACGAAGCCGGCCGCCTGGCGGTGCACAAGACGCCCAGCACGCCGCAGGATCCATCCGAGGGCGTATTCGACGGGCTGCGGGCGCTGGCGGCCGCCGGTTCTCTGTCCTTCCACGACTTCATTGCGCGCATCGCGACCATCGTGCACGGCACCACGGTCTGCACCAACGCCCTGCTTACCCGCAGCGGCGCCCGGGTCGGACTGGTTACCACCGCGGGATTCCGCGACGTGCTGCAGATGCGCCGCGGCCTGCGCGAGTCCAGGTACGACAACACCGAGAAGGCGCCCGAGTCGCTGGTGCCGCGGGAGTTGCGCTCGGGCGTGCGGGAGCGCACAGGGGCGGATGGATCGATACTGACACCACTCGCGACCGACGATCTCGCCGCGGTTGCCGAATCCTTTCGCCGCCATGAGGTCCAGGCGATCGCCATCTGCTTCATGCACGCCTATCTGCGCAACGAGCACGAAGTGCTGGCCGCCAGCTACTTGCGCCAGGCGCTTCCCGGCGCCTTCGTGAGCGTTTCTTCGGATCTTGTCTCGCGAATCGGCTTGTACGAGCGCACCAGCGCGACGGTGATCAACAGCTATGTCGGCCCTGCTCTCAGCCGCTACCTGACCCGGCTGCAGCGGCGGCTGGCCGAGGCGGGATGCGGCGCGCGGCTGCTCATCATCCAGAGCAACGGCGGGGTCGCGGCGCCGGAGATCTGCATCCGCCGTCCCGCCACGACCGTTCTGTCCGGTCCCGCCTCGGGCCCGGTGCTCGGCATTGATGTTCTCGCAAAGCACGGCTGCAGCGACGGCGTCGTAGTGGACATGGGCGGCACCAGTTTCGATGTGGCATTGATCCAGGACGGGCAGGCGCTGTTCACCGACGAGGGGGCCATCGACAAGCTGCACCTGGGGCTGCCGATGCTGCAGATTCATACCATCGGCGCCGGGGGCGGCAGCATAGGCTGGATCGACGGGGGTGGACTGCTGCACGTCGGACCCCGGAGCGCCGGGGCCGACCCCGGCCCGGCGTGTTACGGCAAGGGCGGCGGCGAACCGACCGTCACCGACGCCAATCTGGTGCTCGGCTACCTGGATCCTGGATTTGTCCTCGGTGGCAGCATGCGGCTCGACGGCGGCAGCGCCCGGCACGCCATCGCCACGCGGGTAGCCGAGCCGCTGCAGCTGACGGTGGACGCTGCCGCCGCGGGCATCTTCCGCGTGATCAACACCAACCTGGCGGCGGCGATCAGGGAGGTCTCGGTCGAGCGCGGTATCGACCCGCGGCGGCTGTCGCTGGTCGTGGGGGGAGGCGCGGGTCCGATCCACGCCGGCTTCATTGCGCAGGAGTTGGGCATGCCCATGGTCATCGTGCCGCGCCATTCCTCCGTGCTCTGCGCCGCGGGCGCGCTGTTCACCGACTTCATTCACGATCTGGTGCGCACGCATCTGGGCGTGCTCGTCACCCTGGACTGGCCCACGATGGAAGGACTGGCGCGTGAGATGCACACTGAAGCCGAGCGAACTCTGGACGCCGAGGGGATCGCAGCCGGCGCGAGAGAATTCCGCTGGTCTTTCGACCTTATGTACGAGGGCCAGCATCATCACATCGGCGTCCCGGTGGCGGCGCAGGAGTTTGCCCGCCGCCAGACTCGAGAGATCTTGGCGCGCTTCCATCAAACCCACGATCGTCTCTACGGTTACAGCCTGCCTGAGAAGGACGCCGGAGTCAGTATGGTCAACCTCCGCCTCACCGCCATTGGGCACGTGCCCAGGCCCGCCCTGCCGGCGGTGCCCAGAACGGTTGCCGCTCCGGAGGCGGCCTGCAAAGGCAGTCGCCCGATCTGGCTTCCCGATGCGAACAGCACGAAGGAAGTTCCGATCTATGATGGCGAGCGCCTGACGCATGGACACGAGCTGCCCGGCCCCGCGGTCGTCGAGACCGGCACCACCACCATCGTCGTTCCGGGCGGATGCATTCTCGCTTGCGATGCCTCGGGCAATTTTCTTCTCACGCCGGCTTCGCATCCGGTTTGTTGACACGGCATGGTGGTTCCATTAGTTTGAAGGCGCAATTGCGATCAATCATGTGCACAAGCGGAGGTCCTATGAATGTCGGTGTTGAAGGCGGCCGCCTTGGCGCGGGCTACGAAGTGCTGAGCCCCTGGGCGGATGTCGATCCGGTCCCCCTGCGAGGGCTCTCGCCCCGGCCGGCGGATCTGCAGGGCAAGGCGATCGGGTTGTTCTCCAACGGCAAGCGTGCCGCGAGCCTGACGCTCGACGCAGTGGAACGCGAACTTCAGGAGCGGTTTCCCGGCATCAGGACATCGCGGTACATTGCCTCGCATGCCAACGCGCCCGAAGTGCAGACCTCCGGCAAGGCGAAGCTGCAGGCCTGGCTGGCCGAGGTCGACGCGGTGGTGCTGTCCGCGGGAGACTGAGGCTCCTGCACGAAGTACCTCGTGCACGATGCAATATCCTTCGAGGACTTGCATCGGCCGGCCGTAGTACTGGCAAACGAGGGCTTCGTCACGGACGGGCGGTCTGCCGCGTCCAACCTGCAAATGCCGGCGTTGCGCATCGTCTCGGAGACGGTCCCCTGCGAGTGCAACATCAAGGCAGAAGCCGACGCCGGGGTGCACCAGGCGATGGCGGACATCGTCGCGGCGCTGACCGCGCCGCTGACGGCTGAGGAGGCCTCACCCAAGCGCAAGGAGAGCGCAAACCCGTCCCGAACGGTGTTCAAGGGTCAACTGGAGGAATTCAACCGCTTCTTCTACAAGCGCGGCTGGGGTGACGGGCTGCCGCTTCTGCCGCCTACGGAAGACGCGGTGCGCGAAATGCTTGCCGGCACCGATTTACCGGCGGATCACATCGTCGGCAAGCTCGAGCCGCGCCACGGCAAGGCAACGGTGGAGAAGATAGCGGTCAACGCCGTGATGGCGGGGGCGCTGCCCATCCACATGCCGGTTCTGATCGCCTGCGTCGAGGCGGCCTGCGATTCGAACGCCGGACTAGGTTCGTACGGCACCAGCACCGCTTCGTGGGCGCCTTTCTGGATTCTCAATGGCCCGGTGCGCAATGACGTGCGCGTCAATTGCAGTTCCGGCGCGATGAGCCCGGGGGACATCGCCAACGCGGCGATCGGCAGGGCCATGGGGCTCATCATCAAGAATCTCGGCGGCGCCCGCAAGGCGGTCGAGGACATGGGCATCTACGGCAACCCCGGCAAGTATTCGATGGTGATCGGGGAAAACGAGGAGGCTAGTCCCTGGGAACCGATTCACGTCGAGCAGGGCTTTGCGAGGCAGGAAAGCGCGGTCACCCTGTTCTTCCCCAACTGCTACTCGCAACTCTGGCAATACGGTTCCGAGGCGAAGGAGATCCTCGCCACGGTGGCCTACAACCTCCAGCCCGGGCGAGGCGGCCTCACCTGCGTGCTGATGACGCCCCAGCACGCGAAGACTCTGGCGCGCAGCGGCTGGACCAAGCCGATGATCAGAAGGTACGTGTATGAGTATGGCCGGGTGCCCGCCTACCGCCACCCGAGCACGCACGAAGGCGGCGGCTGGACAAACATGAAGGGGCCGGACAGCGTGCCGCCGGGTACCATGGACGCATGCGCGGTCCTGCCGAGTCCGGCGCACCTGCTAGTGCTGGTGACCGGAGGGCCTGGCGCCTACCTGGGAATCGCGGCCGGATCGGGATATGCGCCCGGACCTGGGGCCGTGTCCGCGGGCTTCGTCACCAGGAAGATCGCTCTGCCCGCCGGCTGGAACAAGCTGGTCGCCCGATACAGGACCCTCGTGCCCGCGTACGAGAAGTACTGAATCCGAGGAGGCGGCATTCCCATGGTCGTCGCATGACCGGCGCGACAACGTCGCGAGCAATCGTCGCCGAAACCCGCCGTGCTCGCGGCACAGGAAGCTACCGCATCTCGATCGACACCGGCGGCACCTTCACCGACGCGGTGATCGCCGATGCGGCCGGCGAGTTCACGATCGGCAAGGCGCTCACCACCCACGATCGCATCTTCCTGGGCATGCAGGAGGCGATCGCGGCCGCCGCGCGCGAGCGCGGGCTTGCGCTCGACGCGGTGCTCGCGGCGACCGATATTCTGATCTACGGCACGACCCGCGCGACCAACGCGATCGTCGAGGGCAGGATCGCCAAGACCGCGTTCCTGGTGACGCGCGGCTTTCCCGACATCTTGCTCTTTCGCGAAGGCGGCCGCGCCAACGCTTTCGACTGGACGAAGGACTTCCCCGACCCCTACATCCCGCTCCACCACACGTTCGAAATCGAGGAGCGGACTGACGCCGAGGGCGGCGTTGTCAGGCCGCTCGATCGCGCGCAGGTGCAGGCCACGCTCGAACAGATCGAGCGCCGCGGCTTTGAAGCGCTCGCCGTCTGCCTGCTGTGGTCGGTCGTCAACCCGGCGCACGAGCTGGCGCTGGGCGAGATGATCCGCGCGAGGCTTCCGGGCACGCCATTCACACTCTCGCACCAGCTCCTGCCGATCATCCGGGAGTATCGCCGCGCCTCCGCGACCGCGATCGACGCCTCGCTGAAACCCCTGATGCGTGTGCACCTGCGCGAGATGGAATCGGATCTGCGCACCGCGGGCTACCGGGGCGAGATCCTGGTGTCGACCTCGGTTGGCGGCTGCATGCAGGTCGCCGAACTCGCCGAACGGCCGATCCACAGCGTCAAGTCGGGGCCGGCGATGGCGCCGGTCGCCGGCGTCACCTACGCCGGCTTCGAGCGCATGGCGAAGGACGTGATCGTCTGCGATACGGGCGGCACGACATTCGATGTCGGCCTGGTGCGCGACGGCGCGCTCAAATACACGCGCGAGACCTGGCTCGGGCCGCGGTGGCAGGGCCACATCCTGGGCATATCCGCGGTCGACGTGCGCTCGCTCGGCGCGGGCGGCGGCTCGATCGCCTGGGTCGATCCGGGCGGCCTGCTGCGTGTCGGGCCGCAGAGCGCTGGCTCGAACCCCGGCCCCGCCTGCTACGGGCGCGGCGGCACCGAGCCGACCGTGACCGACGCCGCGGTGGTGCTGGGTTACATCGACCCCGCGTACTTCCTGGGCGGCGCGATGACGCTCGATGTCGCGGCCGCGCAGCGTGCGGTCGGCAGGATCGCGCGCGTCTTCAGGATGCCGGTCGAGCGCGCGGCGAGCGCGATTCTCAAACTCGCGAGCGAGCTGATGATCAAGGCGATCCAGGACATCACGATCGCGCAGGGATTCGACCCTCGCGAGTCGGTGCTGGTCGCCGGTGGGGGTGCCGCTGGGCTCAACATCGGTCCGATCGCCCGCGAACTCGGCTGCGCCCGTGTCGTGGTGCCGCGCGCGGCGGCGGCGCTGTCGGCCTGCGGCATGCAATTCGCCGACATCGTGAGCGAGGCGAGCGCGAGCCGCGTCACCCTCTCGGGCTCGTTCGACCGCGCCGGCGTCAACGCCGCGCTCGCGCGCATCGAGGGCGAAC
>JADLES010000158.1 GCA_020845995.1 Burkholderiales bacterium
CCACGGAGCGCAAAATCCCGCAGCAGGTGTTCACGAAAGCCTTCAACTCGGGATTCGCGCTCGCCCTGATGGCGAAGGACGTGGGAATTGCCGATGGGCTTGCCCGCTCGTTGAAGCTGCAAGCCCCGTATCTGCGGCAAACGCTGAAGGTCTGGCGTGCCGCGCTTGCTCAGCTACCCGCCGGGGCCGACCATACGGAGATGTACCGCTACCTGAAGCGCCTGCGCCGTCCCGCCCGCTGATTCGCGAGCCAGGGCTTCGACGCGGTCAGGTTTTGAGCTCGGCCACGGAAAACACGCTCACCGGCTCCGCCAGCCCGCGCACGGCGATCTTGCCGACGGCGATCAGCTCCGCACCGGGCAATGCGCGCGCCGTAGCGCCGGAAAGGAGCAGCGAAGTGGCGTGCTGCTTGCACAGCGCTTCGAGCCGGGCGGCCAGGTTCACCGTGTCGCCGTGGACCGTGTAGCTCTGCCGGCCGCCGCCACCGACGTTGCCCGCGACCAGCGGCCCGGTATTGATGCCGATGCGCACCCGGATGCGCTCGCCCGAGAACTCCCGGGCCGCGACGCAAGCGAGGATGGCTTTCGCGGCATCGAGCGCGTTGGCAGCATGCCGCGCGTCCTCGACCGGGACGTTGAAGGTTGCGAGCACTGCGTCGCCCTGGAACTGGGTGATGACCCCGTTGTGAGCGCCGATGATGCGGGTCACTTCGTCGAAATAGGCGTTCAGGATCGAGACCGTGCGCACCGCGCCCGCGCGCTCGGTCATCGTCGTGAAGCCGGCAATGTCGGCAAAGAGCACGCTGGCCTCGCGCTCGACGGGCGCCAGCGCGCCCCGCCCGGCGAGCATGGCATCCACGATCGCCTGCGGTACAAAGCGGCCGAACATCCCTGAAAGCGCTGCACGGTCGCGCTCCGCCGCCAGTTGGCGCCGCAGTGTGCTGCGCGCCCGCCACATCACCACGGCGACCAGGAACGCGACCACCACCAGCGCGATCGACTCCTGCACCCGTGCGGCGAACCCGCCGAACTCCGGATGCAGCACGATCGCCATGACCTCCTCGGAAGTCGGCCGCGCCGGGATCCTGCGCCAATCGAGCGAGCCGCCGGTGCCGCCCGCCGCATGGAGGAAGGCGCCCATCCAGCCGATCGCGCCCGCGACGCCGCTCCACAGCACCAGGCCGGGCGAGAAACTGAACGCAGCGATGCCGAGGATGATGAAGTAGAAAGGAAACACCGGAGCGCGGAACATGAAGACCGCGGGAAGGTCGGGCGTGGTGGGAAAAAGCGGCTGCGTCGCGATGAGGATCGAGATGATGGCGACATCCGTCGTGACGAAGGCATACTTCAGCCAGCGCCGGTCGAAGCGCGTACCGATCAGCGCATAGTGCGCGAGCCCAAGCGCGATGAATACCGCAAAGGCGAGCGCATAGTCCAACGCGCGCTCCGGGTCGCGCGAGCGCGTCGTCACGAACCACGCGGCCAGAAGCACCAGCGCCACCGTGCGGCCGGTGATCGCGAGCCGGAGCCCGCTTTGCTCGGCGCGAACGAACATCTCCTCGTCGCGAGTGGTGTCGGATGATGTCACCCGGGCAATTTAATCACTTCGCTCGGATACTTCGGTTGATGCTTGCGGGGTTGCCAGTGGTTCCCGAGCAGGCACGGCCTGCGAGGGACCGCGCCCGAATCCGGCCGCGAGGCGCTCGACCAGGTAGTAGGTGACCGGAATCAGGAAGATCGCGAGCAACGTCGCCGCCAGCATGCCGCCGATGACGGTGGTGCCCATGACCTGGCGCGCCACGGCCCCGGAACCCGACGCCGTCCAGAGGGGCACGCAACCCAGGATGAACGCAAAGGAGGTCATGATGATCGGGCGCAGCCGCAGCCGCGCGCCCTCGAGCGCGGCCTCCACCAACGGGGCGCCCCGCTCGCGGGCGAGCTTGGCGAACTCGACGATCAGGATCGCGTTCTTGGCGGAAAGTCCGATGAGCATGACGAGGCCAATCTGCGCGTAGACGTTGTTCTCCATGCCGCGCGCCCACAAGGCCGCGAAGGCGCCGAAGACCGCGATCGGCGTCCCGAGCAGAACGCTGAACGGCAGCGTCCAGCTCTCATAGAGCGCGGCCAGGATGAGAAACACGACAAAGAGCGAGATCGCGAAAATCACGGCGGGCGATACGCCCTCCTGCGCCCGCTTCTCCTGGAACGACATGCCGGCGTAGTCGTAACCCATCTCGTTCGGCATCGTCTCGGCGAAAGTCCGTTCGAGGGCTTGCATGGCATCGCGCGAGCTGTAGCCGGGGGCTGCCGTGACGTTGACCTGTGCGGCGCGGTAAAGATTGAAGCGCGTCGTGAACTCGGGGCCGCTGCTCGACCTGACGGTCGTCAGGGTGCTGAGCGGGACCATGTCTCCCTTGGCATTGCGGACGTGAAACAGGCCGACGTTCTCCGCTTTCGTGCGGAAGTCGCCCTCGGCCTGTACGAACACCTGCCACTGCCGCCCGAAGCGATTGAAGTAGTTGACGAAGTACCCCCCCATGAAGGTCTGGAGTGTCTGGCTGACCTCCGTGAGATCGACACCCTGGGTGAGAACCCGATCGCGATCGACATCGATCAGGACCTGAGGGACCGAAGGTAGAAACGTGCTGCTCGCAGTGGCGATTTCGGGGCGCAGGCGGATCGCCGCGAGGAAGCGACCGAGATTTTCAGCGAGGAAGGCGACGTCGCGCCCGGCGCGGTCTTCGAGCATGAACGTGACGCCGCCGGAGGTGCCGATGCCCGGAATGGCGGGAGGCGGGAAGGAAAACGCGTTCCCTTCCGGGATGGCGGCGAGCTTCGCGTTGATGGCTTGCTTGATCGCGGCGTACTGCTCCTCGGGTGTCGTGCGTTCTGCCCATGGCTTCAGTGTGATGAAGAAAAATGCGTTGAAAGTCGTATTGACGGTGCTGAGCAGGTTGAAGCCGATCACGGACGTCACGTGCGCCACGCCGGGCGTGGCCAGAAGCGCCGCCTCGACCTTGCGCGCGGCATCGCCGGTCCGTTGCAGGGATGCCGCGTGGGGCAACTGCAGCGAGCCGTACAGGTAGCCCTGGTCCTCCTCGGGAAGAAACCCGGGGGACAGTCGCGAGCCGATCAGGCCGGCAACGACGGCAAAGATGCCGAGCAGCGCCATGCTCACGACGCCCTTGCGCATCGCCAGTCCCGAGACACTCACGTAACGCTCGGTGGTCCGCCCAAAGGCGCGATTGAACCTGGCAAAGAAGCGGCCGAGCAGTCCCGGCGCCGCGGAGCGTGGCTTCAGCAACAGTGCGCACAGGGCCGGACTCAGGGTAAGCGCGGTGAAGGCCGAGAGGATGACCGACACCGCGACCGTCAGGGCGAACTGCTGGTACAGGGCGCCGGTGATGCCTGGAATGAAGGCGGTAGGCAGGAAAACCGCGCTGAGCACGAGCGCAATGCCGATCACGGGACCGGAGACCTCCTCCATCGCCTTGAGCGTCGCTTCGCGCGGAGAAAGCCCCCGCTCGATGTGATGCTCCACCGCCTCGACGACGACGATCGCGTCATCGACCACGAGACCGATCGCCAGCACCAGGCCGAACAGCGCGAGCGTGTTGATGCCGAAACCGAACGACGGGAACAGAATGAAGACGCCGATCAGCGAGACCGGCACCGCGCAGAGGGGAATCAGGGTCGCGCGCCAGCCTTGCAGGAACAGGAAGACCACGAGCAGCACGAGCACGAGGGCTTCGACCAGCGTCGCCAGGATCTCGTCGATCCCAGCACTCACTGCGCGTGTCGTGTCGAGGGAGATGGTGTAGCTCATGTCGGCCGGAAACTGCCGGGACACCCGCGCCATCAGCGCCTTGGCGCCTTCGGCGGCCTCGAGGGCATTGGTGCCGGGCAGCTGATAAAGCGCGAGCACCGCGGACGCCTTGCCATCGAAGCGCCCGCTCCAATTGTAGGTCTGCGCGCCCAGTTCGATGCGCGCGACGTCTTTCACGCGCAGCAGCGTGCCGTCAGAATTCGCCCGCACGACGATCTGCTCGAACTCCTCGACGCTCGCGAACCGACCGGGGGCGCGCACCGTGTAGGTGAACTCCTGCCCCGCGGGGGCCGGTTCGCCCCCGATCTGCCCGGCAGGGTTGACGGTGTTCTGCGCGCGCAGCGCACTCGTGATATCGGTGACCGTGACGCCGAGCTTGGCGAGCTGGTCGGGCCGGACCCAAAGGCGCATGGCGTACTGGCCGGCACCGAACACGGTCACATTCGAGATGCCGGGAACACGCGTCAGCTGATCGACGAGGTTGATGTTGGCGTAGTTGGCGAGAAACACGTTGTCGTGAGTCCCCTTCGGCGAATGCAGTGCAATCAGCATGAGCGGCGCCGAGGTCGACTTGATCACCGAGACGCCGGCATTGACCACGTCGCCCGGCAATTGCGAAGCGGCCTGGTTGACCCGCATCTGCGTGAGGATGTGGTCGGTGTTGGGATCCGTGCCGACCTCGAAGTTCACAGTCATGCGGATGGAACCGTTCGCGTTGACCGACTGGATGAAGTTGCTGCGGTCCACGCCGATCATCTGCTGTTCGATCGGGGTTGCGACGGACTGCTCGATCGTCTGCGCATCGGCGCCCGTGTAGTTGGCGCGAACCTGGATTTCCGGGGGAACGATGCTCGGATACTGCGAGATCGGGAGCTGGATCAGTTCCACTGCGCCGATGAAAGTGATGAGGATCGCAATGACGATTGCTACGATCGGGCGGTTGATGAAGAAGCGTGACATGGCGTGTCAGGAGGCCGGCGCCCGCGGCGCCCAGGGCTTGGGATTCACCAGCACGCCGGCGGTCGCCTTTTGCGTGCCCTCCACGACGATGCGTTCGCCGGCGTTCAGTCCCTGCTCGACGATCCACATCCTATCGACGCGACGGCCCATCCGCACGGGACGGACCTCAGCCTTGTTGTCCGCACCGATGACGACGACCTGGTAGGTACCTTGAAGCTCGGTTACGGCGCGCTGTGGAACAAGAAGCGCACCCCGTCGAACTTCGGCGCGCATTCTCACCCGTACGAACTGCCCGCTGCGCAGGACGTTGCCGGGGTTCGGGAACATCGCGGCGATGCGCTGCGCGCCGGTTCGGGCGTCGATCACGGTATCGACCGCGAACAGGCGGCCCTTGTGCGCGAACACGGACCCGTCCGCCAGGATGAGCTCGAACTCGAGTTGCTGCTCATGCGCCCGACGGCCTTCGGGGTCGTTCGCCCAGCGCCGCGTGTAGGCGACGTAGCGCTGGTCGCTCACCGTGAAGTACGCCTTGATGGGGTCCACCGTCGACACCATCATGAGCGGGCCCGAGTTGGGGCCGACCAGATCGCCCACCTGCGCCCTCGCGAGCCCCGCGATACCGTCGATGGGCGAGCGGACCGAGGCGTATTGCCGGTTCAGCCTCGCCTGATCGAGGATCGCGCGCTGTGCATTCACGCGGGCACGCGCCGCCTCGGCCTGTTGTACGGCGTTGTCGTATGCCTGCCTGCTGACCATACCTCGTTCGAGCAGGCGGGTGTTGCGCTCTGCCAGTAGATTGGCCTGCAGGGCGTTGGCCTGCGCTTGTGCCAGGAGCGCCTGGGCCTCAGCGAGCCCGGCCTCCGAGGAGCGCGGATCGATCTGGAAAAGGAGGTCGCCCGCCTTGACTTCGCTGCCCTCCTTGTAGTTCTGCGCCACCAGGTGGCCCTGCGCACGCGCCTGGATGCTCGCTTCGACGGAGCCTTCGAGCGTGCCGACAAAGTCGTCATAGATCGGCACGTCTTGTTGCAGCACCTCGGCAACCAGCACCTCCGGCGGCGGCGGGGAACGTGGCGCCTGCGGTCCGCAGGCAGACAGCGCCAGCGCAAACGCGACAGCCCACAGAGGTTTGCGCGCAGCGTTCGCGGTTCCTGGTCTGTCGAGTGACCGTGATGATCTGGACATGCTTGCCTTCACTCGTGGATCAGTCGGGCCGGCAACAGCGACATGCCGTGGCCACCCTGCGAGGTCGGCCTGAGCGGCCCGCACATTATGGCTCGCTATGGCTGCTTCGCGTCAGGGCCGTAATAGAAGTTGGCTGTTGCGCCGCCGTCGATCAGGAAATCGCTGCCGGTGATGAAGCCGCCCTCGGGTCCCATGATCAGCGCCGCAAGCGAAGCGATCTCGTCGGGGGTGCCGGCCCGGCCGGCGGGCATCTTCTTCAGCATCGCCTGGTAGAAGTCGGCGCGTTCGCCATGGAGTTCGTCGTGCGCCAAGGGCGTGACGATGATGCCGGGGCTGATGGAGTTGATCCGTGCCCCGCGTTTCGCCCACTTCACCGCCTCGCCGCGCACGCGCAGCGAGTTGCAGCGCTTGGACATCTGGTAGGCGTGCAGCGTGTCCTTGACGCCCTTGACGAAATCTAGGTCCAGCAGCTTGTCCGCCGGCGCGGTGGCGAGAAGCGCGTCCTGTTCGGCAGTGAGCGCGGGCATCCGGTAGCCCGACTGCGACGAGATCACCACGCCAGAGCCGCCCTCGGCCATGACCTTGCCGAACTCCTCCAGAAGCATCGAGGTGCCGTAGAGATCGACCTTGAGGATCGCCTCGATGGGCGCTTGCGAGGGCGACACGCCCGCCGCCTGGACCAGAGCCCTGATCGGCCCGATCGCCTTTGCCTTCGCAACCACAGCCAGAATCATGGCGCGATCCGAAACATCCGCCTGCATGGCGGTGGTCTCAAACCCGGCGTTCTCGAGCACTTTGGCTGCCGCGTCTGCGGATTTCTGAGTGTGATTGGCCACCAGAATGTGGCGGCCGCTGCTGATGCGGCGGGCGATGGCCTGACCGATCCCGCCAGCGCCGATGACGACGGTTACGTCTTTCATGACAGCACTCCTGTCGAGGTTACGGATCGATCATGCATCCAGGCGCAGCAGCGTCTTGATCGCGCGGCGCTCGTCCATCGCCTTGTAACCTTCTGCCACCTGCGCGATCGGCAGGACCTGGTCGAAGACCTTGCCGGGCTCGATCGTGCCCCGGGCTACGCGATCCATCAGATCGGGCAGGAAGCGGCGCACCGGGGCCGGCCCACCCAGCATGCGGCGCTGCGCGAAGAACAGTTTCTGTCCGTCGAAGCTCACGCCGTGCGGCACGCCGACATAGCCGATGGTGCCACCCGGGCGGCAGGCGCCCAGGGCCTGGTCCATGGACTCGCCCATGCCGACGCATTCGAGCACCGAGTCGGCGCCGACGCCCGCGGTCAGCTCCATGATCCGGGCGATGCCTTCGGCGCCGCGTTCGGCGATGATGTCGGTCGCACCGAACTCGCGGGCGAGTTTCTGGCGGCTGGCATGGCGGCTCATGGCCATGATGCGCCCGGCGCCCATCTGCGAGGCGGCCAGCACGCCCATCAGCCCGACCGCGCCGTCACCCACCACCACCACGGTGCCGCCTTCACGCACCTGCGCCGCATCGGCCGCGTACCAGCCGGTGCCGAGCACGTCCGACACCGCGAGCATGTGCGGGATCATGTCCGCATCCGGCATCTCTTGCATCGGCACGAGCGTGCCGTCGGCGAGCGGCACCCGCGCATAGGGCGCCTGGGCGCCGGTCATGAACTCGAGCTGCCGGCATGAGGAGTGGAAGCCGAACCGGCAATGCGGGCAGGTGTTGTCCGACAGACAGAACGAGCCCACGACGAACTGGCCCTTCCTGACGGTGCGAACCCCGGAGCCGACCTCGACCACCACGCCGCAGTACTCGTGGCCCATGTGCGCCGGGCCGTCCTGTGGCGACAGGCCGCGGTAGGGCCACAGGTCGGACCCGCATATGCAGGTGGCCGACAGTTTGATGATCGCGTCCGTGGGTTTCAGGATCTTCGGGTCCTCGATCCGCTCGTAGCGGACATCGCGGGGACCATGCATGACGGTGGCAAGCATCGGGGGCTTCCTTTCTCCTATTTCAGAAGTTCAAACGTGACATCGATATCGCCTGTGCGCTTGAATATTTCCACGCCGGAATCGATGCGGCCGATCTTCTGCAGGTTGCTGATGCGCTCGCCGTTCTGTTCGTACATGATGACAAAGCTGTGGCGCGGCGCCCAGTAGACGATGTCGCCCACCTCGTAGCCGCTGGTCCGGGTTTCGTTGGCGGGCAGTGCATCCGGGAAGCGGTAGACCACTTCGCGCGAATACAGGTCCTTCATCGGCACGGTGAGCGGAAACCTGGCGATCAGCGCCCTGCTGGTGGCGTTGTCGATGAAGGTCGCGGTGAGCACATGCGGGCCGGCCGTCACCTTGACCTTGATCCCGCCGCCCTTGTTCTCAGCGGCCATGACCGACATGGGCAAGACAGTCAGGAGTGCCAAAGCTAGAATTTTCGATCCCGGCATAGAAATTCTCCAGATACGAACACATCGCCCAGGCAACGCTCGTAGTGCCACTTGGGGACAATTTACGCAGTGCGTTCTTACTTGGCGCCGCCAAGATGCTGATTGAAGAATGACGTCAACTTGGCCCACGGAATGATCTCTGTACGGTCATACAGGTCAATACGGTTGGCTCCCTTGATCACCACAAGCTCTTTGGGTTTTGCCGCGAGCTGGTAGGCATTTTCGGTATAGCCGCGCGACGGAGCAATTTCCCCCACCACGAACAGTATCGGTCGCGGCGAAATCGACTCGATGCCGACGAACGGATAGAAGTTCAGGAACTTCGCGTAGGTCGCAGGCGTTGTTCTGCGGTCATTGGAGGCAACCATGCCCCTCTCGGTCCGGTAATAATCGTTCGATTCCGCTGCTTCGAGGAATACAGGATCGTTCTGGCCAGGGCCGTGAATCGGCCGTCCGGTTTCGAATTCCTTGTAGCGATTTGCTGCCGCAATCTCCAAGTCTTTCCTTCTCGTTACGACCGAGCGTTCGTTCTTGATGCCCGTCCGGAAATATTCGCCCATGTCATACATGCTGACGGTGGCCACGGCCTTGATGCGCGGATCGACCTTGGCCGCCGCGAGGGAGAATCCCCCGCTGGCGCACACGCCAATGACGCCGATGTTTTCTCGGGCAACAAAGTCGCGAGTCCCGAGGAAGTCCACGGCTGCGCTGAAGTTCTCCGTGTAGACATCCGGCAGCACGGCGCCCCGCGGAGAGCCCGCGCTTTGCCCCCAAAATGATTGATCGAAGGACAAGGTAACGAAGCCCTGCTCGGCCATCCTGGTCGCGTACAGGTTTGCTGCCTGTTGCCGCACCGCCCCGTAAGGGTGGCCCACCACCAAGGCGGAATATTTCTTGCCGCTCCCCATCCGATTGGGCGTGAACAATGTACCCACGACTTCCATGCCGTAGGTGTTGTTGAACCGCACGTCCTGCGTGTTTACGTCACTGCTCTTATAGAAGTTGTTTGCACCCCGCGACATGTCGGGGCCCGCCGCAAGGGCCAGATTCGTTCCTCCTGCTAGAGCCACCGTTGCCAGTGTCGCGCCACCGACGAGAATCTCCCTGCGATCAGGCGATTGCGGATCGGGGTTATCGGAATATTTGATTGCTTTGGACATACGTCGCTCCTTCTGTATCTGTTTGGGTGTTGACGTGTTTCTGTTCATGCGATCAGTTTGTGCCGTTGTCGCCGGTTTTCAGTTCGTGCCTTCGTGCCAAGTGCGCAATAACGCCTGCGTTAAACTGTCCGTGATGCGAGGCATCAAAGCGGCATGGCGCAGGGATGACTCCGCCTGGCTCAACTTTGCGCTGCGCATCCGGTCGAGGGTGAAGACGTGATCGTTTCTGACCTGGGCTTTGTGGCAACCCATGCAGCGAGTCACGTTCTCTGAGCGATTGACCGTACGATCGGGTTGGAAGGACTGAAACTCCCAGTCGCCATTGCGAATGTCCTGCGCATACCTTTCGCCCCAGCCCTGGCGCTTCTCCATAACGATGTAACGGAAAAGGCGGCCATCTCGGAAATCTTCCATCGTGATGACGGTGCCGCTGGGCAATGGTTGCCCCTTGTTCGCGGCTTCGATGGCTTCTCGATTGGCGTAGATCTCTTCCCGGATGTTGCCGCGCTCTACTGTGGCGTAGTGAATCCCGCCTTTGTAGTTTTCCGGGAAAGCTACACGGTCGTTGCCCTGTGCCCATGCGAGCATCGCGGCGACAGCGGCTGTCGCTGCAAGCGTAGTAGGAATGATTGTTCTCGTCTCCATGAAGATGCTCCTGGCATGCCTATTTCGGGCGTTTCTCGAATACGTCCTTCGCCACCGGCATGGCGGAGAAGATGTTCGGCCAGCCGGCATAGAAGGCGAGGTGGGTGAGTACCTCCGACGCCTGCTGCTGCGTGAGGCCGTTATCCATCGCGCGGTTGAGATGGCCGCTGAGCTGCGCTGTCTGCCCGGAGGCGATGAGGGCGCTGATGGTGACGAGGCTGCGATCGCGCGGCGCCAGGTCCGGGCGCTGCCACAGGTCAAGGAAGAGGATGTCGGTCGTGTACTGCACGACGCCGGGAAACGCGGCGCCGAACTGCTGCCCGACACGGGTCTCGCGTTCCTTCTCGGCTTTCTGGGCGGCCTCGTTCATCGGCAGGAGCTTCGGTGAGGCGGCGGGCAGTTGCTCGGCGCCGATCCTGCGCTTGGCAAATACGTCTTTCGTCACCGAGACCGCCGCCATGGCGTTCGCCCAGCCCGAGTAGAACGCTAGGTGCGTGATGAGCTCGGAGATCTCGGCCGGCTTGACGCCGTTGTCGAGCGCGAGGTTGACATAGCGCGGCAGCTCGTGCGCCTGGTTGCGCGCGATCAGCGCTGCCAGCGTCGCCACGCTACGGTCCCGAGGCGAGAGGCCGGGTCGCTTCCAGACTTCGCCGAACAGGCGCTCCTGGGCGTACTTGGCGAGCGCGGGAGCGACTGATCGCGCGTCCTGGGCCTGCGCCGCCGACGAGAGGGCTAGCGCGAGTACTGCGCCGGTGAGTTTCACTTTGATCTCCTTCATCATCTGCCGTACTGCTCGTCGGTGACTCGTTCCAGCCACTCCACGTTCTTGCCGTCGCGCATCCCGCTGAGGGTGAGATGGGTCATGGGGGTCGTCGGCGAGGCGCCATGCCAATGCTTGACGCCCGGCGGGCACCAGATGTGGTCGCCGGCGCGGACTTCCACGACGGGTCCGCCCCATTCCTGCGTCCGGCCGACCCCATAGGTGACGATGAGGCGCTGGCCGGCCGGATGGGTATGCCAGTTCGAGCGCGCACCCGGCTCGAACGTCACGTAGGCGCCAGAGTACGGCGCCGACTCGTTCGCCGCGAACAGCGGGTCGACGCGCGCGTTGCCGGTGAAGTACTCCGCCGGGCCTTTTGTAGAAGGCTGGGAGCCCGCGCGCGTCACCGACTGCGACTTCGCAGCCTGCGCAACTGCGTGGTCGACCACCGATGAACCCAGGGTCAAGATTCCAAGTGATGTGGTTGCTGCCATGAGGGCTTTCATGAAGCGTGCTCCTTGTTGAGTGGGGGCTGGTACTGCGGCAGTTCGGTCACGACGGCGACGCACTCGTCAAGGTGCGCGAGCGAGGTAGCGGCGGCGCCAAGCACCGTGACAGTGGGCAGCATGCAGACGGCGAACAGGATGTATTCCTTCATTGGTTGTCTCCTAGATCGGTAGTGAAATGAGCGCGTGGAGGACCGGGGGCGGAACAAGCGGCGCCATGGCGCGCAGGGAAAAGATCACTGTGAACACCAGGGCCATGACGGCGCCTAGCGCCACGGCCGCCTTCCCGTCCTGATCAGTCGAAGATTCCATGCCATGCAAGTTACCGGCTAGGCCGGCGCTTGATTAGATGGGACAATCCGCATGGACTTATGAAGGAGATTCATGAATGCGCCGTGAGAACGTCAGTGACCTGCTCGCCTTTCTTGCTGTAGCCAGGGAGAAGAGCTTCACCAAAGCGGGCGCCAAGCTCGGGGTGTCCCAGTCCGCGCTCAGTCACACCATCCGCGGGCTGGAGGAACGTCTCGGGTTGCGCCTGCTGACTCGCACCACCCGAAGCGTGTCGCCCACCGAGGCCGGCGAGCGCCTGGTGGCGAGCATCGGCTCGCACTTCGAGGAGATCGAGGCCGAACTGGAAGCGCTCTCTGCGCTGCGCGACAAGCCGGCAGGCACGATCCGCATCACCGCCGGTGAGCACGCCGCGTATATGGTTCTCGCGCCGGCGCTGGAAGCGTTCCTGCCGCGTTATCCGGATATCAAGGTCGAAGTTCACGTCGACTACGGCTTCGTCGACGTCGTGGCAGAGCGCTTCGACGCGGGCGTGCGCACCGGCGAGGCGGTGGCGAAGGACATGGTCGCGGTGCGCATCGGACCGCAGATGCGGAGCACGGTCGTCGGCTCGCCCGCCTACTTCGAGAAGCACCCGATGCCGAGGAAGCCGCAGGACCTAACCCAGCATAACTGCATCAACCTCAGGCTGCCGACGCATGGCGGGCTGTACGCCTGGGAGTTCGAGAAGGGCAAGCGCGAGGTGAACGTGCGCGTAGACGGTCAACTCACCGTCAACACCATGCGCCAGCGCCTGGAAGGCGCGTTGGCCGGCCTCGGGCTCGCCTACATGGTCGATGATGTGGTGCAGCCGTATGTCACCGCCGGCAGGCTGGTGCGCGTGCTGGAGGACTGGTGCGCGCCCTACCCCGGCTACCACCTCTACTACCCGAGCCGACGGCAGTCTTCGCCGGCGTTCAGCCTGCTGGTGGAGGCGTTGCGCTACCGGAATTGATTCAAGCGGCCGGCCGCAGCTGCCTGCCGAGCGCCGCCTCCATCTCGCGGCGCAGGCTGACTGCCGGCACGCCGGCGTCGACCGCGACGTCGCTCCACCTGAGTGCCTTCCCGGCGGCAACCGGGCGCAGCAGCGTCCAGCCGTGCGCGAGGCCCAGCGGCAGGCAGCCCTGCGCGAGCGAAGCCGCGGCCGGCATCAGCCTGCCGACCACCGTGTACCCACCCTCCCCGTCCAGGATCTCCTTCTCCTTCAGGTCTCTCTTTGCGACGGCGACCGCATCCGCGCGCCAGCCGGTGGCGCAGCCGGTCGGCTCGCCGCGCAACCCGACGGACGCCACCGAGATGCCGACCTCCAGGCCGATCAGGTGCCAGCGCTTGTACATGCAGGCGTAGCGCCCGGTGGAATCTGTCTTCACGCCGTATTCGGAGAAGCAGCGGCGGATGTAGTCGGTCTCGCCCTCGAACACCACCCACACGCCGAAGCGGATGTCGTAGGCAACCGTCTCTCCTTTCCTGGTCAGGGAGGAGACCACCTCGACCTGCCCCTTGTGATGAAGAACTCCGCCCTCGTCCCTGGGCTTCATCAGATTCGGGAGATCTTCAATCGAACAAGAAGGAAACTCCAAACCATTGGGCGCAGGCGTGAGTCCTGTGGCGTTGCACACCGCGCTGGTCTCGATCGCGGGCTTGGAGCCGTCGAGAAAGGAATTGAACATCTTCGGATTGAGGCCGCCCACCCTCGCCTGCTCGGGCGTCAGGCCGTAGTAGCCCCAGACGGTCTCCGGCGTGGACTGCGCGAAATGCGGCAGCCACTTGTGGCCCCGGCCCGCGGCGACCACCGGAAAACCGGCCGCGCGCGCCCAGTCGACCAGATCGCAGATGATCGCCGGCTGATCGCCGTAGGCGAGGCTATAGACGACGCCCGCCGCCCGCGCGCGCTCGGCCAGGATCGGGCCGCAGAAGGCGTCCGCCTCCAAGGGAGGGATAAGAATTTCCTTCCCGTCCGCGCTGCACAATGCCAGCGTCCGCTGCCGACTTCGGCCTGCCAAGCGGTGGCTTGGTGCCAGAATCGGTCATGCGCGAGGCGGTCGGGGCATGTGCAAAG
>JADLES010000159.1 GCA_020845995.1 Burkholderiales bacterium
CCGCGCGGGCCGTCGAGCTCGTCGCCCAGCAGCTGGTACGTCGGGCAGGTCGCGGTGCAGAAGCCGCAATGCACGCACTTGCGCAGGATCGCGTCGGCCTCGCGGCCCGCGGGCGTGTCGCGCACGAAATCGGCAAGCTGGGTCTGCATGCCGGCTGGCTATACTGCGCGCATGCGCGTGCTGTTCTGGCTCATCATCGCGGGATTCGCCGCGGCCTGCGTGTGGCTGGTGTGGTATCTGCGGCGCCGGCTCGCGGAGCGCCGCCAGGCGGAGGACGCGCGCGCGGCCGCTTTCGTCTCCGGCCTGATCCCGGCGCAGCCGCAGCCGACCGCGCCCGCCGCTGCGGCGCCTGCCGCCGGCAACGAGATCGCCACGCAGAAGCTTCTGTTCGAGGCCGCGCACAAGGCGGGCAAGGCGGGCGAGCCCGCGCTCGCCGTCCAGCTGTACGCGCGCCTGCTCGCGCGGTATCCGGAGTCCGCTTTCGCCGCGCAGGCGCGCGCCGAAGCCGAGGCGCAGAAGAAGAAGCTCGACAGCGCGCGCGACACGGCTCAGAACTCCGGGTAAAGCCGTCCCGGATTGAGGATTCCGGCCGGGTCGAACGCTTTCTTCAGCCCGCGGTGCAGGCGCGCCAGCGCCGGCGCGAGCGGCGTGAACGCGCCCGCCGCCTTGTCCGGCGCGCGGAACAGCGTCGCGTGGCCGCCCGCGCGCATCGCGGCGGCGCGCACCGTGCCCGCGTCCGCGCTCGAGCGCAGCCAGCGCAGCGCCCCGCCCCATTCCAGCAGCTGCTCGCCCTGCAGTTCCACCGGCGCGGCATTCGAGGGCACCGACAGGCGCCATAGCGGCAACTCGCCTGCGAAGAATGCGTCCGCCTGCTCGCGCACCCCGGTCCAGTAGGACGCTGCCTCCTCCTGCGCCACGGTCTCGCCGCCGATGGCCTGCACCGCTGCGCGGATCGCGCTCTCGGCGCCCGAGAGGCGCAGGCGCAGCTCGTCGCCGCGCCAGGCGCTGGCGGAGATCGGCAGCGGCCGGCCGGCCCAGCCGTTCAGCTTGCGTAGCGCCTCCGCCTGCGGCAGTTCCAGACGCAGCGTCGCCTCGGCCGGCGACCGCGGCAGCACCTTGAGGGACACCTCGAGGATCACGCCCAGCGTGCCCAGCGAGCCGGCGAGCAGCCGCGCCACGTCGTAGCCGGCCACGTTCTTCATCACCTGGCCGCCGAAGGCGAGCCGCTGCCCGCGCCCGTCGAGGATGACCGCGCCGAGGACGAAATCGCGCACCGCGCCGGCGCTCGCGCGCCGGGGGCCGGAGAGCCCCGCGGCGACACAGCCGCCGAGAGTCGCCCCGGGGCCGAAGTGAGGCGGCTCGAAGGGCAGGAGCTGGCTTTTTTCCGCAAGCACTTCCTGAATCTCGAGCAACGAGGTCCCGCAGCGGGCCGAGAGCACCAGTTCGGTCGGCTCATAGGAGACGATGCCCGCGTGCGCGCGCGTATCGAGCAGCTCGCCGCGCGGCGCGTTGCCGTAGAAATCCTTGCTGCCGCCGCCGCGGATGCGCAGCGCGGAGCCTCGGCCGGCGGCCTCGCGGATCCGCTCCTGAATGGGCTCGAAGCTCAAAACCGCGGCAGCCCGGGGTGCCGCAGGCCGCCGGCCCGCACGTGCCGGCGGCCAAATTCGACGCAGCGCGCGAGCGTGGGCACGGCCTTGCCCGGGTTGAGCAGCTCCTGCGGATCGAAAGCGCGCTTGATGGCGCGGAACATCTCCAGCTCCGCGGGGCTGAATTGCACGCACATCTGGTCGATCTTCTCGACGCCGACGCCGTGCTCGCCGGTGATGGTGCCGCCCACCTCGATGCACTTTTCCAGCACCTCCGCCGCGAACGCCTCGGTGCGCTCGAGCTGCTCCGGGTCGTTGGCGTCGAACAGGATCAGCGGGTGCAGGTTGCCGTCGCCGGCGTGGAACACGTTCGGGCAGCGCAGGCGGTACTTTTTCTCCATCGCGGCGATGAAGTTCAGCACCTCGGCGAGGCGTTTCTTCGGGATGGTGCCGTCCATGCAGTAGTAGTCGGGCGAGATGCGCCCCACCGCCGGGAACGCGGCCTTGCGCCCGGACCAGAAGCGCAGCCGCTCGGCCTCGTCGCGCGAGACCGCGAGCCGCGTCGCGCCGGCCGCGGCAAGCACCTCCTTCATGCGCGCCACCTCCTCCTCGACCTCGGCGGCGCTGCCGTCCGACTCGCACAGGAGGATCGCGGCGGCCTCGAGATCGTAGCCGGCGTGCACGAATTCCTCCACCGCCCGCGTCGCCGGCCGGTCCATCATCTCCAGGCCCGCCGGCACGATGCCCGCCGCGATCACCGCGGCCACCGCGTCGCCGGCCTTCTCGACCTTGTCGAACGAGGCCATCACCACGCGCGCGGTCTCGGGCCTGGGCAGCAGCTTGACCGTCACCTCCGTGACGACCGCCAGCAGCCCTTCCGAGCCGATCGCCAGAGCGAGCAGGTCGTAGCCGGGCGCGTCGAGCGCCTCCGAGCCGAACTCGATCGCCTCGCCTGCGGCGGTGAACCCGCGCACGCGCAGCACGTTGTGGACGGTGAGGCCGTATTTCAGGCAGTGCACGCCACCGGAGTTCTCGGCGACATTGCCGCCGATCGAGCAGGCGATCTGGCTCGACGGATCCGGCGCGTAGTACAGGCCGAAGGGCGCGGCCACGTCCGAGATCGCCGCGTTGCGCACCCCCGGCTCGATGATCGCCAGCCGCGCCGCGGGATCGAGGCGGCGCACGCGCATGAACTTGGCGAGCGAGAGCAGCACCCCGTCGCCGGGCGGCAGCGCGCCGCCCGAGAGCCCGGTGCCGGCTCCGCGCGGCACCACCGGCACACCCATCGCGTGGCAGGCCATCAGCACCTGCTGGACCTGCGCCTCGGTTTCCGGCAGCGCGACGACCATCGGCAGGCGCCGGTACGCCGTGAGGCCATCACATTCGTAGGGCCGCGTGTCTTCGTCCTGCCAGAGCACGCTGCGCTCGGGCAGGAATTCCCGGAGCTTGCCGGCGACCCGCCGCTGCAATAGAGGATCTACCCGAGGTACGGCGCCGCCCACTTCAATCCCTCGACCGTGTCGCCCTTCGGCAGGTACTCGGCGCCGATCCAGCCCCGGTAGCCGAGCGCGTCGATCTTCGCGAGCAGCCAGGGAAAATTGATTTCGCCCGTGCCCGGCTCGTTGCGCTCGGGCACGTCGGCGATCTGGATGTGGCCGATGCGCGGCAGCAGCCGCTCGATGGTCCTGGCAAGGTCGCCCTCGACGATCTGCATGTGGAAGACGTCGTACTGCAGCAGCAGGTTGTCCGCGCCCGCGGCGTCAATCACCTCGATCCCTTCCTTCGAGCTGTTCAGCAGGAAGCCGGGAATGGTGCGCGGGTTGCAAGGCTCGGTGAGCAGCGTCAGGCCCGCGGCCTTGAGTTTGCCGGCGGCATAGCGCAGGTTCTCAATGAGCGTCTGCTTTGCAATTTCCCTGCTCGATTCCTGCGATGGGATGCCGGCAAGCGCATTCAGGCGCGGGCAGCCCGCGGCGTTCGCGTATTCGATGGCGCGGTCCACGCCTTCGCGGAACTCGCCCACGCGCCCGGGCTGGCAGGCGATGCCGCGATCGCCCCTGGCCGCGTCGCCCGCCGGCAGGTTGTGCAGCACCACCTCGACGCCGGCCGCCCGCGCCGCGCCGGCGACCTCCGTCGCCGCGCCGAACGGATACGGGAACTGGTACTCGACGTAGCGGAAACCCGCTTTCCTCGCCGCGGCAAAGCGATCGAGGAACGGCAGTTGCCGAAACAGCAGCGAAAGGTTGGCGGCGAGCCGTGGCATGGCGCGGCTACTATACCGCCACCGGCGTGGCCCCTGCGGCTGCCGCAACCGGGACCTGGCGGCGGCGCGCCGGCCGCGTGCGAGAATGCGCGCCTCGAAGTTCCCGCCCATGCCGCAACGCTTCCTGCTCGCAGCCGTTCTCGCGCTCGCGGCCGCATCGCCGGCGCATGCCGTCGAGTCCGCGCCCGCGGCGTGGTGGGTCTGGCCGGTCGTGCTGTTCGCCGCGTCGTTCCTGCTCGGCATCGTCGCCGTGCTCGCGGGCGTGGGCGGCGGCGTCCTGTTCGTGCCGCTGATCGGCGGTTTCTTCCCGTTTCACCTCGACTTCGTACGCGGCGCGGGGTTGCTGCTCGCGCTCTCGGGAGCGCTGTCCGCCGCGCCGGCGCTGCTGCGCGACGGGATGGCCAACCTGCGCCTGGCGATGCCGTTCGCGCTGGTCGGCTCGATCACGTCGATCGCGGGGGCGCTGCTCGGCCTCGCCCTGCCGACGTCGCTGGTGCAGACCGCCCTCGGCATCACGATCCTGCTGATCGCCGTTCTGATGTGGCGCTCGAAGCGCTCCGTCTTCCCGCAGGTCGAGCGCGGCGACCGGCTGGCGGTCGCGCTCGGGCTGCGCGCCGTGTTCACGGATCCGCACACGGGCCATGCGGCCGAGTGGCGCGTGCACCGGGCGGCCGGCGGCATGCTCGCCTTCGCCGCCATCGGCATGCTCGCCGGCATGTTCGGCCTGGGCGCGGGCTGGGCCAATGTGCCGGCGCTCAACCTGCTCCTGGGTGCGCCGCTCAAGGTTTCGGTGGCCACCTCCGGACTGATGCTGTCGATCGTGGACACCTCCGCGGCGTGGGTGTACATCCACCGCGGCGCGGTGCTGCCGATGCTCACGGTGCCCTCGATCGTCGGCGTGATGCTCGGCGCGAACCTCGGCGCGCGGCTGCTGCGCGTCACGCGCGCCGAGATCATCCGCGCGATCGTCATCGGCCTGCTGACCGCCGCAGGGCTGCGCGCGCTTCTGAAGGGGACGGGAATATGGAATTGAATCGCGGCCAACCGGCCGCCGGCCCCGCCGACCCGGTCGAGCAGGTGCAGAAGACCTACGCGGACTGGCTGGAGGCGGGCGCGCGCCTCGGGCTCGCCTTGCTGGTGGTCACCTTCCTCGCCTACGTGTTCGACGTCTGGGAGCCGCACGTGCCGATCGAGCACCTGCCTCAGCTCTGGTCGCTGCCGGCGCACGAGTTCCGCGCCGCGACCGGCGGCCCCGAGGGCTGGGACTGGCTGCGGCTGCTCGGCCGCGGCGACTACCTGACCTATGTCGGGGTCGCCGTGCTCTCGCTGGCGAGCATCGTCTGTTTCCTGCGCATCGCGCCGGCGCTGCTGGCGCGAGGCGAGCGGCTGTACGCGGCCATCGCGCTGGCGCAGATCGCGGTCCTCGTGCTGGCCGCCTCGGGCGCCATCACCGGCGGGCATTGAGACCTGGCGCGCGAGCGGCGGCGCCCCGCGGCCGCGCGGCGCTGAATTCGGCTATCCTTCCCGCCACAGGAGGAGGCCATGAAACTCGTCATCCGCTGCGCCGCCGTGCTTGCGGCCCTGTCCGCGGGCCACGCATCGGCCCAGGCCACCGCCGAGGCCGTCGCGAAGAAGGGGTTCGTCCAGTGCGGGGTCAACGTGGGCCTCGCCGGCTTCTCGCAGCCGGATTCGCAGGGCGTCTGGAAGGGCATCGATGTCGACCTGTGCCGCGCCGTGGCCGCCGCGGTGCTCGGCGACGCATCCAAGGTGCGCTACACGCCGCTCACCGCGCAGCAGCGCTTCACCGCGCTGCAGTCGGGCGAGGTCGACATCCTGTCGCGCAACACCACCTGGACGCTGTCGCGCGACACCAGCCTCGGCCTCAACTTCGCCGGCGTGAACTACTACGACGGCCAGGGCTTCATGGTGCCGGCCAAGCGCAAGGTGAAGAGCGCGAAGCAGCTGAACGGGGCCACCGTCTGCGTGCAGCCGGGCACCACCACCGAGCTCAACCTCGCCGACTACTTCCGTACCCACAAGATGAAGTTCAAGCCGGTGGTCATCGAGAAGCTGGAGGAGGTACTGAACGCCTACTTCACGGGCCGCTGCGACGTCTATACCACCGACGTCTCGGGACTGGTCGCGGTGCGCGCCTCGCGCGCGCCCAAGCCCGCGGAGCACGTGATCCTGCCCGAGGTCATCTCCAAGGAGCCGCTCGGGCCCGCCGTGCGCCACGGCGACGACCGCTGGTTCGACATCGTCAAGTGGTCGCTGTACGCGATGATCGAGGCGGAGGAACTCGGCCTCAGCTCGAAGAACATCGAGCAGCAGGCGGGCAGCGCGAACCCCGCGGTGCAGCGCTTCGTCGGCGCGACGGGGGATCTCGGCAAGATGCTGGGCCTGGACAACCGCTGGGCCGTCCACATCATCAAGCAGGTCGGCAACTACGCCGAATCCTTCGACGCGAACCTCAAGCCGCTCGGCTTCGAGCGCGGCATCAACAAGCTCTGGACGCAGGGCGGACTGATGTACGCACCGCCGATCCGCTAGCTTGAAGAAGGGCTGGCTTTACCAGGCCGCGCTGCTCGCCGCGCTCGGCCTGGTTTTCTGGGTTTTCGCATCCAACACCGCGCAGAACCTGGAGGTGCGCCGCATCGCCAGCGGCTTCGGCTTCCTCTCGCGCGAGGCGGGCTTCGAGATTGGCGAGACCGCCTTTCTCGCCTACAGCGCGGCCGACAGCTACGCGCGCGCGCTCGCCGTCGGCCTCGCCAACACCCTCTGGGTGGCCGCGCTGGGCGTGGTGCTCGCCACGCTGCTGGGTCTCGCGGTCGGCCTCGCCCGCCTGTCGCCCAACTGGCTGCTCGCCCGGCTCGCCGCGGCCTACGTGGAGACGCTGCGCAACGTGCCGCTGCTGGTGCAGCTGTTCTTCTGGTACGCGATCATCTCCGAAGGCCTGCCGCCGCCGGCCGAGGCGCTGCAGCCGCTGCCCGGGGTGTTCCTGTCCAACCGCGGCGTCTTCTTCCCGCTGCCGGGCGACGCGCCGGCGCTCACGGGCTTCAATTTCGCCGGCGGCGCGGCGCTCAGCCCCGAGTTCGCCGCGCTGCTGACAGGCCTCGCCACCTACACCGCGGCCTTCATCGCCGAGATCGTGCGCGCCGGCATCGAATCGGTGCCGCGCGGCCAGCGCGAGGCGGCGCGCTCGCTCGGCCTGCGCCACGCGGACGAGGTGCGCTGCGTGGTGCTGCCGCAGGCGCTGCGCCTGGCGGTGCCGCCGCTCACCAGCCAGTACCTCAACCTCGCCAAGAACAGCTCGCTCGCGGTCGCCATCGGCTACCCCGATTTCGTCTCGATCGCCAACACCACCATGAACCAGACCGGGCAGGCGATCGAGGGCGTGGCGCTGATCATGGCGGTGTTCCTCACGATCAGCCTGTCGATCTCGGCGTTCATGAACTGGTACAACCGGCGCGTCGCGCTGCGCGGACTGCGGCGATGAGCGGCTGCCTCGCCTGGGCCCGCCGCAGCCTCTTCTCCGGCTGGCTGAGCACGCTGACCACGCTCGCGCTGCTCTGGCTCGCCTGGCGCTGGCTGCCGCCGCTCGTCGACTGGGCGATCGCCAGCGCCGTCTGGCGCGCGGAGGGTCCCTCCGCCTGCCGCGGCGCGCAGGGCGCCTGCTGGGCCTTCATCGCCGAGAAGCACCGCTTCATCCTGTTCGGCACCTACCCGTTCGAGCAGCACTGGCGGCCGGCGGCGGCGAGCCTGCTGCTGATCGTTCTCTGGCTTTGTTCTTCGTTGAGACGATTCTGGAATGGAGGGCTCGCGGCGGCCTGGGTCGCCGGCCTGGCGCTGATCGGCGCGCTCATGTGGGGCGGCGTGGCCGGCCTGCCCTACGTGGAGAACGAGCGCTGGGGCGGCCTCACGCTCACCCTGCTGCTCGCCACCTTCGGCATCGCGTTCGCGTTGCCGCTGTCGATCGTCCTTGCGCTCGGCCGCCGCTCGACGCTGCCGGTCCTGCGCCTCGCCTGCACGGGCTACATCGAGCTGGTGCGCGGCGTGCCGCTGATCAGCGTGCTGTTCATGGCCTCGGTGATGCTGCCCCTGTTCCTGCCGGCGGGCCTGACGATCGACAAGCTGCTGCGCGCGCAGCTCGCCCTGGTGCTGTTCGCCGCGGCCTACCTCGCCGAGGTGGTGCGCGGCGGCTTGCAGGCGATCCCGCGCGGCCAGCACGAGGCCGCCGACGCGCTCGGCTTCGCGTACTGGCGGAAGATGGGACTCGTGATCCTGCCGCAGGCGCTGCGCCTGTCGATTCCGCCGCTGGTGAACACCTTCATCGGCTTGTTCAAGGACACCTCGCTGGTGCTGATCATCGGCCTGTTCGATTTCCTCAGCACCGTCAAGGTTTCTCTGCAGGACCCGGCCTGGTCCGGGTTCGGCCTCGAGGCCTACCTGTTCGCGAGCCTCGTCTACTTCGCGTTCTGCCATGCGATGTCGTCGTACAGCCGGCGCCTGGAGCATGAGTCGGCGCGCGCTGTTGTCAGCGGCGCGGCTGCTCCCTACAATCGCGGCTCCTAGCACCCCATCGACCAGAGAGATCCGCCATGGAACACACCCTGCCCGCCCTGCCGTACGCGATGGACGCCCTCGCGCCGCACCTGTCGAAGGAGACCTTCGAGTTCCACTATGCCAAGCACCATCAGGCGTATGTCACCAACCTCAACAACCTGATCAAGGGCACCGAGTTCGCCGAGGCGAAACTCGAGGACATCGTGAAGAAGTCCTCCGGCGGCGTCTTCAACAACGCCGCGCAGGTCTGGAACCACACGTTCTTCTGGAACAGCATGAAGCCCGGCGGCGGCGGCAAGCCCTCGGGAGCGCTCGCGGCGGCGATCGACAGAAAGTGGGGATCGCTCGACGCCTTCAAGGACGCGTTCACGAAGAGCGCGGTCGGCAACTTCGGCTCCGGCTGGACCTGGCTCGTGAAAAAGCCCGACGGCGGCGTCGACATCGTCAACACCTCGAACGCGGCGACGCCGCTCACCACCGCCGACAAGGCGCTGCTCGCGATCGACGTCTGGGAGCACGCCTACTACATCGACTACCGCAACGCGCGCCCGAAGTTCGTCGAGACCTTTCTCGCGAGCCTCGCGAACTGGGACTTCGCGGCCCGCAACTTCGGCTGAGCGCCGGGCGCGACGGCGGGCGCCGTGGGCGCGGTTTTCCAGTCTCTCGGGCGCACGGTCGCCGCCGGCTTCGTCCTCCTGCTGGTGATCGCTGGCGCCGCGGGCACTTTCGGCAAGGTGGGCGAGCACGCGTGGGCGGCGTTTTTCATGCGCTACCTGCACGTGCTCTCGGCCGTGATGTGGGTCGGCCTGCTGTACTACTTCAACTTCGTGCAGATCCCGTCGATGCCCAAGATCCCGGAGGAGCAGAAACCCGCGGTCGGCAAGGTCATCGCGCCCACCGCCCTTTTCTGGTTTCGCTGGGCGGCGCTCGCCACCATGGCGACCGGCCTGCTGCTCGCGACGATGAACCGCTACATCGGCGCGCTATTCACCTTCCAGGCGCCGTACACCGCCATTGCGATCGGCATGTGGCTCGGCCTGATCATGGGATTCAACGTCTGGGCCATCATCTGGCCGAACCAGAAGAAGGCGCTCGGCATCGTGCAGGTGGATGCGCCGGCAAAGGCCGCCGCCGCGCGCATGGCGATGCTCACCTCGCGCGTCAACACCATGCTCTCGATCCCGATGCTCTACTGCATGGTGGCGCAGCAGAACGCGGGGCTGTAGCCCGTTAGCGGGGAGAAAGCGTCTCCAGGCCGCGCAGCTTCAGGCCCGGCTTGATGCCGCGCTGCGCGAACCAGCCCTTGTTCATCTCCAGCGCGTAACGCACCGGCCGCGCCGCGCAGTGCGACTGCTCGCTGTGCGGCTGCATGTCGGCGATGTTGACGATGGCGCCGCCCTCGTCGATGAACGCGACCGAGAGCGGAATCAGGGTGTTCTTCATCCACATGCAATGCGTGGAGCTTGCCTCGAAAACGAACACCATGCCGGCGTTCTGCGGCATCGACTTGCGGTGCATGAGACCGGTCATGCGCGTGCTCATGCTGTCGGCCACCTCGGCGCGGATCAGATGCATGCCGGCGGCCAGCTCTACGGTCGGCGGCTGGGCTCGCGCCGCCGCCGCGGCCAGCGCCGCCAGCAGAAAGAAGATGCTTCTCATTGCTCCCAAAATAGAAAAGGCAGGAACGAATCCTGCCTCCTCCCGGTGCGTTGGCGAAACTTACTTCTTCGCCTCGCAGCCCTTCATCTTCGGATCCTTCTTGCACTGCTCCGCGGTCGGCTTCTTGGCCGCCTTCTTTTCTTCCGCCATCACCGACAGGCTTGCCGCCGCAAACGTCGCGGCGATGATCATCGACAGCAGCTTGGTCATTGCAATCTCCTAGTCTAGGGTTGTTGTAATAGGGGGGATGCAACGCACGGCTACCCCTCCCCGCCCCGATAAACGCGCGACGACCCGGACGGTTGACGACTCCCCCACCCTCCCGATCCGCAGCGCTGCCCACGCTGCGTCGGCTATGCGCAAGTCATTGTAAAAAAAGGAGATTTGATATCGTAATCGATCATTTCGCTGGCAGGGAAGGAGGCGACCGATGCCTGCGCCCTGTCGCTGCCGAGCCTTGGCTCGTGCGGCGAGCCGTGCACGCTCGCCGCAGGCGATTCCGGGGACGATCCCGCCCGGCAACCGCGCCGACGCAGCGTCGGGCATGGATGCGCAGCGCGGGCGGCGTCCCGACGCCCGGCATTAGAATGTCGTCCTTCCCGCATCCTTCTATTCTTCCGTAGAGGCGATTTTCCGTGTCCTCCGCGAATCCCAAGATCATCTATACCCTCACCGACGAAGCGCCGCGTCTCGCGACCTACTCGCTGCTGCCCATCCTGCGCGCCTTCACGCGACCGGCCGGCATCGAAATCGAGGAGAGCGACATTTCGGTGGCCGCCCGCATCCTGGGGCAGTTTCCCGAGTACCTGGCGCCGGAGCAGCGCATTCCGGACACCCTGGCGGAGCTCGGCAAGCTGACGCTCAGCCCCGAGGCCAACATCATCAAGCTGCCCAACATCAGCGCGCCGGTGGGGCAGCTGACGGCCGCCATCAAGGAACTCCAGGGGAAGGGCTACAAGGTGCCGGACTTCCCCGAGAATCCGAAGACCGAAGAGGAAAAGAAGATCCGCGCGCGCTACGCGAAGGTGCTGGGCAGCGCGGTCAATCCGGTGCTGCGCGAAGGCAATTCGGACCGGCGCGCGCCCGCCGCGGTCAAGAACTACGCGCGCAAAAACCCGCATTCGATGGCGGATTGGGATCCCGCCTCGCGCACGCACGTCTCGCACATGCACGCCGGCGACTTCTACCACGGCGAGAAGTCGATGACCGTATCGCACGCCTGCGACGTGCGCATGGACCTTGTCACCCGGAGCGGCAAGACCCTCGTGCTGCGCCCCTCGATCCCCCTGCTCGAGGGGGAGGTCATCGACAGCATGTGCATGAGCAAGCGCGCGCTGTGCGCCTTCTTCGAAAGGGAGATCGAGCACTGCAGGAAGCACGACCTGCTGTTCTCGCTGCACGTCAAGGCGACCATGATGAAGGTCTCGCACCCGATCGTGTTCGGCCACGCGGTCAAGGTCTTCTACAAGGAGCTGTTCGACAAGCACGGCAAGACCTTCGCCGAACTGGGCGTCAACGTGAACAACGGCTTTGCCAACGTGCTCGAGAAGATCAAGGCCCTGCCCGATGCCAGGCGCAAGGAGATCGAAGCCGACATCAAGGCCTGCGAGGCGAAGCAGCCGCGCCTGTCGATGGTCGACTCGGCCCGGGGCATCTCCAACCTCTACAACCCCAACGACGTAATCGTGGATGCCTCGATGCCGGCCATGATTCGCGCCGGGGGCATGATGTGGGGGCCGGACGGAAAGATGCACGAGACCAAGGCGGTGCTGCCGGAGTCCACCTTCGCGCGCATCTACCAGGAAGTGATCAACTTCTGCAAGACCAACGGCGCCTTCGACCCGAGGACCATGGGCACGGTGCCCAACGTCGGCCTGATGGCGCAGCAGGCCGAGGAGTACGGCTCGCACGACAAGACCTTCGAGATCCCGGAGGACGGCGTCGCGCGCGTCGTCGACAATCAGGACGGCCACGTGCTGATGGAGCTGAACGTCGAGGCCGGCGACATCTGGCGCACCTGCCAGACCAAGGACGCCGCGATCCGCGACTGGGTCAAGCTCGCGGTCACGCGCGCGCGCCAGTCGAATACCCCGGCGGTGTTCTGGCTCGACGAGTACCGCCCTCACGAATATGAACTCATCAGGAAGGTGCGGCGCTACCTGAAGGACTACGACACCACCGGCCTGGAAATCCAGATCATGTCGCAGGTGCGCGGCATGCGGTACTCGCTCGAGCGCATCATCCGCGGCAAGGACACCATTTCGGTGACCGGCAACATCCTGCGCGATTACCTCACGGATCTTTTCCCGATCATGGAGCTGGGCACCAGCGCCAAGATGCTGTCGATCGTGCCGCTGATGGCCGGCGGCGCCATGTTCGAGACGGGCGCCGGCGGCTCGGCGCCCAAGCACGTGCAGCAGCTGACGCTGGAAAACCACCTGCGCTGGGATTCGCTCGGCGAGTTCATGGCCGTCGCGGTCTCGCTGGAGGACGTCGCCTTCAAGCACCACAACCGCAAGGCCATGATCCTCGCCAGGACGCTCGACGAGGCGACCGGCAAGCTGCTCGACAACAACAAGTCGCCCTCGCCCAAGTGCGGCCAGCTCGACAATCGCGGCAGCCACTTCTACCTCGCTCTGTACTGGGCACAGGCGCTCGCCGCTCAGAGCGAAAACAAGGATTTGCAGGCCTATTTCGCGCCGGTCGCCCGCGGCCTGGCCGACAAGGAAAAGCAGATCGTCGACGAGCTCAACGCCGTCCAGGGCAAGCCGGCGGATATCGGCGGCTACTATGCCGCCAGCCCGGCCAGGGCCGGCGCCGTGATGCGCCCCAGCCCGACCTTCAACGCGGTGATCGACGCCCTCGTAGCCTAAACCCCCACTGGAACGCTCATGGCTTACCAACACATCAAGATCCCCTCCGGCGGCGAGAAAATCAGGGTCAACCACGACCATTCGCTCGCCGTTCCCGACAATCCGATCATTCCGTACATCGAGGGCGACGGCACCGGCGTCGACATCACCCCGGTGATGCTGAAGGTGGTGGACGCCGCGGTGAAGAAGGCCTACGGCGCAAAGCGGCAGATCGTCTGGATGGAGATGTACGCCGGGGAGAAGTCCTGCCGTGTCTACGGCGAGAATGTCTGGCTGCCCGACGAAACGCTGGAAGCCTCCAGGGAATACGTGGTGTCGATCAAGGGCCCGCTCACCACGCCGGTGGGCGGCGGCATCCGCTCGATCAACGTGGCGCTGCGCCAGGAGCTCGATCTTTACGTCTGCCTGCGGCCGGTGCGCTGGTTCACCGGCGTGCCCTCCCCGCTCAAGCGCCCGCAGGATGTCGACATGGTGATCTTCCGCGAGAACGCCGAGGACATCTACGCCGGCATCGAGTGGGCGGCGAAGACCCCCGAGGCGAAGAAGGTGATCGACTTCCTCGTCCAGGAGATGAAGGTCAGGAAGATCCGCTTCCCCGAGAGCTCGGCGATCGGCATCAAGCCGGTGTCGATCGAAGGTTCCGAGCGCCTGATCCGCAAGTCCTACCAGTATGCGATCGACAACAGGCGCAAGTCGGTGACGCTGGTGCACAAGGGCAACATTCAGAAATACACCGAGGGCGGCTTCCGCGACTGGGGCTACCAGCTGGCGCAGAGGGAGTTCGGCGCGAAGCCGATCGACGGCGGACCCTGGTGCAGCTTCAAGAACCCCAAGGGCGGACCCGACATCGTGGTCAAGGACGTCATCACCGACGCCATGCTGCAGCAGATTCTGCTGCGCCCGGCCGAGTACGACGTCATCGCGACCACCAACCTGAACGGCGACTACCTTTCCGACGCGCTGGCCGCCGAAGTCGGCGGCATCGGCATCGCGCCGGGCGCCAACCTGTCGGACACGGTCGCGATGTTCGAGGCCACCCACGGCACCGCGCCCAAGTACGCCGGCAAGGACCAGGTGAACCCGGGCTCGGAGATCCTCTCGGCGGAGATGATGCTGCGGCACATGGGCTGGGTGGAAGCCGCCGACGCCATCCTCCGGTCGATGGAGAAGGCGATCGGCGACAGGATCGTCACCTACGACTTCGCGCGCCAGATGGAAGGCGCGCAGAAGGTCTCCTGCTCCGGTTTCGGCCAGGCGATGATCGAGCGGATGTAGGAAAGGGGGACTGCAACAGAACGTTTCCGTCCCCCTTCAAATCCCCCTGCCAAAAAAAAGCCGCCCGCGGGCGGCTTTTCTTGCTTTCGGGGAGGGAACCCGATCAGCCCTGCTTCTGGATGTTCGAGGCCTGCTTGCCCTTGGGTCCCTGCACTACGTCGAAGCTTACCTTCTGGCCCTCCTTGAGGCTCTTGAATCCCTGCATGTTGATCGCCGAGAAATGCGCGAACAGGTCCTCGCTGCCGTCGTCCGGCGTGATGAACCCGTAGCCTTTGGCGTCGTTGAACCACTTCACGGTGCCTGTCGCCATCGAACCTTCCCTCTCCTTGGTTGTCGAATCCGGGCTCCCCGCCCGGCATTTCGCGGCTTTTACGCGCCTTCGCTACCCTCGTCAAGGGTGGGGGCTCGCCGGCCCGCCGATCCTGCCGGGCGTGCGATAGTGCGCGTTCCCGCCACGACGCGGGTTTGCGTCCCCCGTGCGCATTGATTAGGATAGAAACGGCCGGCCAGCACATGCATGCAGCACAAGGACCACTCGGTACTCGAGGCAAAGAAGGCGAAGGTCAAACTTCCGCCGATGTACCAGGTTTTGCTGCTCAACGACGACTACACGCCGATGGAGTTCGTCGTGGTGGTGCTGCAGAAGTTCTTCGCCATGACACGGGAGCGGGCGACGCAGGTGATGCTGAAAGTGCACCGCGAGGGGATGGGCGTGTGCGGCGTGTACCCGCACGACGTCGCGTCGACCAAGGTGCAGCAGGTCTCGACCTATGCGCGCAAGCACCAGCATCCGCTGCAATGCGTGATGGAGAAAACCTGACATGATCGCCCAGGAACTCGAAGTCAGCCTGCACATGGCGTTCGTCGAGGCGCGCCAGAAGCGCCACGAGTTCATCACCGTCGAGCACCTGCTGCTCGCGCTGCTCGACAACCCGACCGCGGCCGAGGTGCTACGCTCCTGCGGCGTGAACATGGACGAACTGCGCAAGAACCTGGCGCAGCACATCAGCGAGCAGACGCCGCGCATCGCCGCCGACCGCGAGGTGGACACGCAGCCGACGCTCGGCTTTCAGCGCGTCATCCAGCGCGCCATCCTGCACGTGCAATCCTCCGGCAAGAAGGAAGTGACCGGCGCCAACGTGCTGGTGGCGATCTTCGGCGAGAAGGACTCGCACGCGGTGTATTTCCTGCAGCAGCAGGGCGTCACGCGCCTGGACGTGGTCAACTACATCTCGCACGGCATCACCAAGGCCGCGCAGCCCCACGGCAAGGGCGAGCAGGAGAACGAGCAGGAAAGCCAGTCCGAGGCGGCCAACAGCCCGCTCGACAACTACACGCAGAATCTCAACGCGCTCGCGCTGGCGGGCAAGATCGACCCGCTCATCGGCCGCGACCGGGAGCTGGAGCGCGTCATCCAGACGCTGTGCCGGCGCCGCAAGAACAACCCGCTGCTGGTAGGCGAGGCCGGCGTCGGCAAGACGGCGATCGCCGAGGGACTCGCGCGCCGCATCGTCGAGGCCAGCGTTCCCGAGCTGCTCGAGAAATCCACCGTGTACGCCCTGGACATGGGCGCGCTGCTCGCCGGCACGAAGTACCGTGGCGATTTCGAGCAGCGCCTGAAGGCGGTGCTCAAGCAGCTGGTGGACAACCCGAACGCGATCCTGTTCATCGACGAGATCCACACCGTGATCGGCGCCGGGGCGGCCTCGGGCGGCACGCTGGATGCGTCCAACCTGCTCAAGCCCGCGCTCTCGACCGGACAGCTGAAATGCATCGGCGCCACCACCTACACCGAATACCGTGGCGTCTTCGAGAAAGACCATGCCCTGTCGCGGCGCTTCCAGAAAATCGACGTGGTCGAACCGTCGATCGACGAGACCGTCGAAATTCTCAAGGGGCTGAAGTCCCGCTTCGAGGCGCATCACAGCGTCAAGTACACCGCGACCGCGCTCGCCAGCGCGGCGGAGCTTTCCGCCAAGTACATCAACGACCGCCACCTCCCGGACAAGGCGATCGACGTGATCGACGAGGCGGGGGCGGCGCAGCGTATCGCCCCCAAGGCGAAGCAGAAGAAGGTCATCGGCAAGCCGGAGATCGAGGACATTGTCGCCAAGATCGCGCGCATCCCGCCGAGGAGCGTCTCGACCGACGACCGCAGCGCCCTCGCCAACCTCGAGCGCGACCTGCGCGCGGTGGTGTTCGGCCAGGACAGGGCGATCGAGGCCCTCGCCTCCGCCATCAAGATGGCGCGCTCGGGCCTGGGCAATCCACAAAAGCCGATCGGCAATTTCCTGTTCTCGGGACCCACCGGCGTCGGCAAGACCGAGCTCGCGCGCCAGCTCGCCTACTGCATGGGCATCGAGCTGATCCGCTTCGACATGTCGGAATACATGGAGCGGCACGCGGTGTCGCGCCTGATCGGCGCGCCGCCCGGCTACGTCGGCTTCGAGCAGGGCGGCCTGCTCACGGAGGCGATCACCAAGAAGCCGTACGCGGTGCTGCTGCTCGATGAGATCGAGAAGGCGCATCCGGACATCTTCAACATCCTGCTGCAGGTGATGGACCACGGCACGCTCACCGACAACAACGGCCGCAAGGCCGATTTCCGCAACGTCGTGATCGTGATGACCACCAACGCCGGCGCCGAGTCGCTCGCCAGGAACGCCATGGGCTTCACGTCATCGGCGAAGGCCGGCGACGAGATGGAAGCGATCAAGAAGATGTTCACGCCCGAGTTCAGGAACCGCCTGGACGCGGTGATCTCGTTCAGCGCGCTCGATCACGCCGTTATCCTGCGCGTGGTGGACAAGTTCCTGATGCAGCTCGAGGAGCAGCTCGCCGAGAAGAAGGTCGAAACCGCGTTCACGCCCGCGCTCAAGGAGCACCTGGCGAAGAAGGGCTTCGATCCGCAGATGGGCGCGCGCCCGATGGCGCGCCTGATCCAGGACAGCATCCGCCGCGCGCTCGCCGATGAGCTGCTGTTCGGCAGGCTGGTGCACGGTGGCAAGGTCACCATCGACATCGACGCGGCCGAGAAGATCGTTCTGCGCTTCGAGGAAGCGCAGGCGGCGCCGCCCGCGCCTCCCCCCGCGACAGCCGAGCCGGTCGCCTGAGCGCCGGCGCCGCGCACCTCCCGCGTTTGCTGGAGTCGCCGTCGGCGGCGGCCGATCCCACTGGCGCGCACTTGACATCCTGCGCGCCCGGGGCGGAGACTCGCCGCTGATCATTTTCTTCAAGGGGAGCAGCCAGATGCGAGTGATTCTCGTCAGCGCCATTGCGCTCGCCGTGCCGCTAGCGGCGAGCGCGCAGGGTACGAACACCGGAAGGAATCTCGCCGCCGCCTGCGCCATCTGTCACGGCACGGGCGGCCACGTCGCTGCCAGCGCCCCGCTGATTCCGCTCGCCGGGCTGCCGCGCGACCACATTGCGGCGCAGATGCGCGCGTTCCGCGACGGCAAGCGCCCCGCGACGGTGATGCACCAGATCGCGAAGGGCTACACCGATGCGGAAATCGATGCCATGGCGGCGTGGTACGCCGCGCAGAAACGCTAGGGAGGCAGGCCATGAAACGCAGAGATCTGCTCAAACTGGCCGGCGCGGCGTCCGCACTCGGTACCCTCGGCGCCCTCCCCGGCTGCACCACCACACCCTCGCACGCCCGCGTCGTCGTCATTGGCGGCGGCTTCGGCGGCGCCACCGCGGCGAAGTACATCCGCCTCTGGGATCCGTCGATCGACGTCGTGCTCATCGAGCGCGAGCCGGGCTTCATCTCCTGCCCGTTCTCGAATCTCATGCTCGCCGGTTATATCGGCATGAGCGAGCTGAGCCACGGCTACGGTGGCCTGCGCGCTCACGGCGTGCAGGTCGTCCAGGACGAGGTGGTGGCGGTCGACGCTGGCAAGCGCACGGTGAGCCTTGCCCGGGGCGAAAGCATCGGCTACGACCGTCTGGTCCTCTCGCCGGGCATCGACTTCATGTTCAACGAAATCCAGGGCTACGAGTCGGCGATGCAGGCCGGCCGCGTGCTGCATGCGTGGAAGGCAGGACCGCAGACCGAGGCATTGCGCCGCCAGCTCGAGCAGATGCGCGACGGCGGCGTCTACGCGCTGTCAGTTCCGCTCCTGCCGTACCGCTGCACGCCGGGGCCGTACGAGCGCGCCAGCATGGTGGCCGCCTACTTCAAGCAGGCCAAGCCCCGTTCCAAGGTGCTGGTGCTGGACGCGAACCCGGACGTGACTTCCAAGGCAGGCCTCTTCAAGCGCGCCTGGTCCGATCTCTACAAGGGCATGGTCGAGTACCGCGGCAACGCGAAAGCGATCGGCGTCGGTCCCGGCGTCATCCGCCTCGAGGTCGAGGACGTGAAGTGCGACGTGATGAACGTCGTGCCGCCGCATCGCGCCGGCGACATCGCGGTGAGGACCGGCCTCATCACGCACAACAACCGCTGGTGCGATGTCGATTGGCGCAGCATGGAATCGAAGAAGATTCCAGGCATCCACGTCCTCGGGGACGCCACGCTGTCGGCGCCGGGCATGCCCAAGTCTGGCAGCATGGCGAACAACCACGGCAAGATTGCCGCCGCGGCGATCGTCGAGCTGCTCAACGGTCGCGCGCCGCAGCCGGTCAAGATCATCAATACCTGCTACAGCTTCGTGTCGCAGAAGGAAGGCATCCGCGTCAGCTCGGTGCACCAATGGGAGCCGGGCCAGGGCACGCTGGTTCCGGTGAAGGGTTCGGGCGGGGTGTCGGCGGCGCGCAGCGAGGCCGAGGCGACCTACGCCTGGAACTGGGCCCGCACCATCTGGGCCGACACGCTGGGCTAGCCTAGCTTTTTCCGGTCGAGCCGAAACCGCCAGCGCCGCGCCCGCTGGCGGCGAAGTCTTCGACGATATTGAAGCGGACCTGCCGGACCGGCACCACCACCAGCTGCGCGATGCGGTCCATCGGCTGGATGGTGAATGCGACCTGGCCGCGATTCCATACCGAGACCATCAGCGGCCCCTGGTAATCGGAGTCGATCAGTCCGACCAGGTTGCCGAGCACGATGCCGTTGTTCGCGCCCAGGCCGGAGCGCGGCAGGATGACGGCGGCATACGCCGGGTCGCCGATATGAATCGCGATTCCCGATGGCACCAGCTGGCTCTCGCCCGGACCCAGCGTCAATGGCTGGTCCAGGCAGGCGCGCAGGTCGAGGCCCGCGGCGCCCGGGGTGCCGTAGTGCGGCAGCGACTCGCGGATCCTCTCGTCTAGGATCTTCACGTCGAGCGTTTGCAAAGCTAGCGCGCCTTCTTTCCGCTTCGCAGCATGGCGGCGACGTGCGCCACCAGCTTGCGCGCCTGCTCGAGCTTCGGTCCGCGCCCGAGCGGGTGCGCGCCGCGCTCGTCATACAAGGTGAGTGCGTTCTCGTCCGACCCCAGCGCCTTCTGCGCCAGGTTCGCCGCCAGCAGGGGAATGCCCTTCTTGCGGCGCTTCGCCTTCGCGTTCGCCGCCAAGTTCTCGCTCTCGGCCGCGAAGCCGACGCAGAACGGCGCGTTTTTCTGCGCCGCCGCCCAGGCGAGGATGTCCGGGTTGCGCTCCATCTCGATCACCATGCCCTCACGCTCGCCCTTCTTGATCTTCTGCCTCGCCGCCTTCTTCGGTCGGAAATCGGCCACCGCCGCGACCGATACGAAGACGTCGCAGCCCTTCAAGCGCGCCTTCACCTCGCCGAACATCTGCGCCGCGCTGCGTACGTTGATGCGCTGCACGCCCTCGGGGGTCTCCAGCGCCACCGGCCCGCTCACCAGCACCACGCCCGCGCCGGCCTCGCGCGCGGCGCGCGCCACCGCGTAACCCATCTTGCCCGAGCTCGAGTTCGTGATCACGCGCACCGGGTCGATCGGCTCCTCGGTAGGGCCCGCGGTGACGAGGAAGCGCTTGCCGGCGAGCCGCTTGGGCTGGAAGCCGCCCTCGATCAGCGCCAGAATCTGCCCTGGCTCCAGCATCCGGCCCATGCCCACCTCGCCGCAGGCCTGGTCCCCCGCCGCGGGGCCCGCGAACAGCACGCCGTCAGCGGCGAGCGTCTTCGCGTTACGCCGCGTCGCAGCGCTCTGCCACATCTCCACGTTCATCGCGGGCGCAAGCAGCAGCGGACAGCGTCGCGCCAGCACCAGCGTCGAAAGGAGGTCGTCGGCGAGGCCCTGTGCCACCTTGGCCATGAAATTCGCGCTCGCCGGGGCCACTACGATCAGGTCGCGGTCGCGCGAAAGCTCGATATGTCCCATCGCGTCGGGCACCCGCTTGTCCCAGAGGTCGATCCACACCTCCTGCCCGGTCAACGCCTGCAGGGTGGTGGGGGTGACGAACTTCGCCGCCGACTTCGTCATCACCGCGCGCACGTTCGCGCCCGCCTTCACCAGACCGCGCGCCAGCTCCGCTGCCTTGTAGGCGGCGACACCGCCGGTCAGACCGAGCAGAATCTTCTTTCCTTTCAATGTCATCGCGCTTGACAGGAACGGCGTTATACGGGGAGGGAATTTTACGGGAATTCCATCGTGAGGATTTCAGAGTGGCCGGTGACGGAGCGGCCCCGCGAGCGGCTGCTGGAGCACGGCGCGGCCGTGCTGAGCGATGCCGAGCTCCTTGCCGTGATACTGCGCACCGGCATGCGCGGCAAGACCGCGGTCGAGCTGGGGCGCGAGCTGATCGAGCGCTTTGGGGACGTCGCCGGCGTCTTCGCCGCCGACCTGTCCGGCGTGAAGGGGCTCGGTCCGGCCAAGCGCGCGCAGTTCGAAGCCGCCCTGGAGCTTGCCCGCCGTAGCCTGAAGGACGGACTGCGCGCGGGCAACGCATTGACCTCGCCGGGCGCGGTACGCGACTACCTGAGGCTCGCGATCGCGGACCTGCCGCACGAAGTCTTCGTCTGCCTCTGGCTCGACGCCCAGCACCGGGTGCTCGAGGTTGAGGAACTGTTCCGCGGCAGCCTGACGCAGACCTCGGTGTACCCCCGCGAGATCGTCAAGGCCGGGCTGAAGGCCAACGCCGCCGCGGTGATCTTCGCGCACAATCATCCTTCCGGTGCCGCCCAGCCCAGCCAGGCCGACGAACTCCTGACGCGAAACCTGAAGGACGCGCTCGCTCTGGTTGACATCAAGGTGCTCGACCATTTCATCGTCGCCGGCAGGCAGGCGCTTTCCTTCGCCGAGCGCGGCTTGCTCTAGGAAATCCGGGGCAGTGCTCCAGTTGTGGTGAAGTGCCTGTTTTCGCGTATAATTCGCGCCTTTTCGAAGTCGCCCCGGAGTCCGCGATGTCCCGCGTTTGTGCTGTCACCGGCAAGAAGCCGCAGAAGGGCCACCTGGTTTCGCACGCCAACAACAAGACCATCCGCAATTTCCAGCCGAACCTGCACTATCGCCGCTTCTGGCTGGAGAGCCAGAGCCGCTGGGTGCGTCTGCGCGTTTCCACATCGGGACTGCGCCGCATCGACAAACTCGGCCTGGAAGCGGTGCTGGCCGAAATCAAGGCCCGCAGGAAAGCGACCTAGGAGGCGCCATGCGCGAGAAGATCAAGCTCGAGTCCTCGGCCGGCACCGGCCACTTCTACACCACCACCAAGAACAAGCGCACCAAGCCCGAGAAAATCGAGATGATGAAGTACGACCCGAAGGCGAGGAAACACGTGATGTACAAGGAAGGCAAGCTGAAGTAGCCACCCTTCGCGCCATGAAAAAAGCCCGCTGCGAGCGGGCTTTTTTGTCGCCCGGAAAAGGCTATGCGTAGCGCCGCAGCCGCAGGCTGAATTCGGCGAGCGGCGCCACGCCGCTCGTCTCCGCCCGGTGGCACCAGTCCTGCAACTGCGTCACCAGCTGCGAGCGCGTGGCGCTCGAGCGCGCCCACAGCTCCGACAGTTCCTGGCGCATGGCGACCGCGGTGGCGAGCGCCCTGGAGTTCTTCAGCGCCTCGGCAAGCCGGGTTCGCTCTGCCTCGGTGAGCCGCTGCAGCCGCGCGAAGTAGTCCTTGGCCGACTTCAGCGCCTCGGCCTCCTTCGACCAGTGGCCCAGCCGTTCGAGTTCCTGCAGGTAGGTGCGCTTCAGCGACTTGGCGTAGCGCGCGAGCACGTCGTAGCGGTTGGCGATCACCGCCTCCAGCGTCTGCTCGTCGCACACCGGCTTCGGCTCCAGGAAGCGCGGCGTCGGCGCCACCTTTTTCACGGTCGCCAGGCCCAGCGCCTCCAGCGCGCGGATGTAG
This sequence comes from Burkholderiales bacterium, assembly GCA_020845995.1. Lineage (GTDB taxonomy): Bacteria > Pseudomonadota > Gammaproteobacteria > Burkholderiales > SG8-39 > RBG-16-66-20. Next base: position 22,442 of record JADLES010000159.1, read on the forward strand.
CGCCAGCCGAGGTCGAACTCGTACCACTTGAGCGAGAACTTGGCCGAGGCCGGGAAGGCGTGGTGGTTGTTGTGCAGCTCCTCGCCGCCGATGAGGATGCCGATCGGCGAGATGTTGCGGCTCGCGTCGGGCGGCGGCACGTCCCAGTTGCGATAGCCGAAATAGTGCCCGACGCCGTTGATCACGCCAGCAGCCCAGAACGGGATCCAGGCGATCTGCGTGATCAGGATCAGCATGCCCGGGACCACGCCGAACAGGGCGATGTCGATGGCCCCCATCAGCCACAGGCCGAACAGCGAGTGTCGCGCATACAGGTTGCGCTCGAGCCAGTCATCCGGCGTGCCGTGGCCGTAGCGCTCCATCGTTTCCGGATAGTGCGCTTCCTTCACATACAGCATCACGCCGGTCCAGAGCACGCGGTTGATGCCGTGGATTTGCGGGCTGTGCGGATCCTCGGCGGTCTCGCACTTGGCGTGGTGCTTGCGATGGATCGCCGCCCATTCCTTGGTGACCATGCCGGTGGTCAGCCACAGCCAGAAGCGGAAGAAGTGCGCCACCGCCGGGTGCAGGTCGAGCGCGCGGTGCGCCTGGTGCCGGTGCAGGTAGATCGTGACCGATGCGATGGTGATGTGCGTCAGGCCCAGCGCGACCAGCACCAGGCCCCACCAGGGCAGATCCAGCAGTCCATTGAATAACATAGGATTCTCGGTGCGCCTTTAGGTAATGGTTCGGTCGGGGCGAACGGTGCGGGATTTTACTGGAAAAGCCCTTTTGCGATAGGTCAATTTTCGTCCGCCCGCTCCCCGAGCATCCTAACCTCGCGCTGGGGAAAGGGTATTTCGACGCCCTGCGCCTGGAGAGCGGCAAGCAGTGCGATGCTCACCTCCGAGCGCACGCTCCCGCTGCCCCGCTCCGGATCGCCGATCCAGAAGCCCAGCTCCAGCTCCACGCCGCTGTCGGCCAGACTGGTCACCTGCGCCGTCGGCTCAGGGTCCCGGAGCACGCGCGGGTGCGCGCGCGCAACGCCGGTCAGCAGCCCGAGGACCGCGGGAAGATCGCTCCGGTACGCGACCTGCACCTTGACCGCCAGCCGCACGCGCCTGTCGGTGTAGGAATGGTTCAGCACCGTGCTGGTCACCAGCGTGTCGTTGGGAATGATCGCCTCGACGCCCGAGTGCGAGCGCACCACCATGTAGCGGGTGGTGATGCGGGTCACCTCCCCGTAATGTCCGTCCGCGGTGATCATGTCGCCGAGGCGGATCGACCGGTCGAGCAGAATGATGAACCCCGACAGGTAATTCGAGGCGATCTTCTGCAGGCCCAGTCCGAGGCCGACGCCGAGCGCGCCGCCGAACACCGACAGCACCGTCAGGTCGATCCCCATCAGCGGCAGCACCACCAGCACCGCCGCCACCAGCAGCCCCGCCCTCGCGATCCGGGCAAACACCACTCGCGGGCTGCTGCGCAGGCCCTCGGCGCGCAGCAGCCTGCCCTCCAGCACCGCGCCGGCCCACAGCGCGAGCAGCAGGGTCATCGCCACCCAGAATGCGTTGCCGATCAACGTCCAGAGCGACAGGCTGTAACTGCCGATCGACAGCCGGACCTCCGAGAGCCAGCGAACGATTTCGGGCAACAGCCCCGTCAGGTGCAGCGCGAGCACCACCCAGATCAGGGTCGCGATCGAGCGCTCGAAGGCTTCCAGCCAGGCGGCATGGGAGAAGACGATCCTCAGCAGATACACCGCGAAGCGGATGCCCGCCAGCGCGCCGAACAGCGCGATCGCGACGCTGAGCAGGCTGGTGCCGTGCCAGTGCTGCAGCGCCGCGCGTCCCGCCATCAGCAGCAGCACCGCCAGCAGCGGGAACACCACCCGCCGGAATGCCGCCGCGCCGCGCTTGAGCGCGTCCCGACTGTCCTCGGGCGCGCGCCACTGCAGCAGCTTGCCCAGCCACCACGCCACGAGCAGGCAGACCGCGAGCGCGCCGACCTGCCACAGGATCGCCGGCTCACGCAGATCCGACCAGAGCCCGCCGAGCAGTTTTCCGATCTGGTGATCCGTCATGGTTTTCGGGTAGTTTACCGAACGATGCGCCCTTTCCTGATCGCCCTTCTGCTCGCCTCGGCTTCGGCGCACGCGGCGCGACCCTTCGTCACCGACGATGCGCGCATCGTCGACGAAGGCGGCTGCCAGATCGAGAGCTTCCTCAAGCGGCAGGCGCGCTTTGACGAAACCGAGTTCTGGTTCTTACCCGCCTGCAACCCCTGGGGAGCGGAACTCACCGCTGGACACATCCATGTCAACAGCAGCCAGGACGTGGCCCGCAGCTCCACCCAGTTGCAGGTCAAGGCGCTGCTCAAGCCGCTCGTCACCGACGGCGCCGGGTTCGCGATCTCGGCGGGGGTCTTCGCCGGGCGCGAGAACAACCCGTACGTCAACGGCATCGGCAGCTTTTCCTTTGCCGACGACCGGTTCGTGATCCACGCCAACCTCGGCGCGATCCGCGACAACGGAACGAGCCGCACGCTCGGCACCTGGGGAATCGGCGCCGAAGTGCTGCTCGCTGCGCCGCGCTGGTTCGGCATCGTGGAGAGCTACGGCGCGACGAACGAGAAGCCGACGCTGCACGCCGGCCTGCGCGTCTGGCTGGTGCCGAACCGCCTGCAAGTCGATACCACCGTCGGCATGCAGCACAATTCCCCCGAGCGCCGCTTCGGCAGCGTCGGGTTGCGGATCCTCTGGTAAGGCAGCTCCGGCTTAGCCGCGCTCGTAGGCGGCGGCGAAGAAGCCGTCGGTGCCGTGCCGGTGCGGCCACAGGTGCAGACGCTCGCCGGTGTCCACGGCGACGCGCTGCGCTGCCAGCAGGGCAGCGCAGGATAGCGGCTTGAACTCCGGGTGGCCAGCAGCGAACGTATCCGCGACTGCCTCGTTCTCCTCGGGCAGCACGCTGCAGGTCGCGTAGACCAGGCGTCCACCGGGCTTGAGAAGCCTTGCCGCCGCGCTCAGGATGCGGCCCTGCTTGGCGGCCAGCTCGGCGATCGCGGCGGCGCCGTGGCGCCACTTCAGGTCGGGATTGCGCCGCAGCGTGCCGAAGCCGCTGCAGGGCGCGTCCACCAGCACGCGGTCGAGCTTGCCGGCGAGGCGCCGGGCGCGCGGGTCGCCCTCGCCCGCGAGCACGATCGGGTGCACGTTCGAGATCCCGGCGCGGGCCGCGCGCGGCGCAAGCTCGCGCAGCCGCCGTGCCGACACGTCCATCGCATAGATGCGTCCCGCGCCGTGCATGAGCATCGCCAGGGCGAGCGTCTTGCCGCCCGCCCCGGCGCAGAAGTCAGCGACCATCTCCCCGCGCCTCGGCGCGAGCAGGTAGGCGAGCAGCTGGCTGCCCTCGTCCTGCACTTCCACGGCGCCCGCGAGGAACAGCGGATGACGGTTGATTGCGGGCTTGCCCTTGAGGCGGATCCCGGCGGGCGAATAGGGGGTCGCCGTACCCTCGAGCCCAAGCTGCGCGATCGCCTCGTCTCGCGTCAGCTTGGCCAGGTTCACGCGCAGGTCGAGCGGCGCCGGCTCAAGCAACGATCGGGCGATGGCGGCGGCCTCGTGCGTGCCGTAGGCAACCGTCATCCGCTCCCACAGCCAGTCGGGCAGATCGGCCTGCACGGCGGGCGGCAGGTCGCGGCCGGAAAAGGCTTTCACGCGCGCCGCAAGGTCAGCGTCCGACCCCAGCGCGCGCGCCGAAAGGCCGAACACGCGCACCAGCGCCGCGACCGCGAGCTCGCGCGGCGCGGCGCTGCCGGCGGCGGCCTCCAGCGAGCGCCGGCGGCGCAGGACCGCGAACGCGGTTTCCGCGATGAACCCCCGGTCCTGCCGGCCGAGATGGCGATGCCTGCGGAAGTACGCGGACATCGCCTGGTCCGCGGGCCGCGCAAAGTCGAGCAGACCGGCAAGCGCCCGCTCTGCGTGCGCAAGGCGCGCGGGCGTCGGCGTCACCGCAGGGTAATCTTCGTTGCGAGCTGGTCCAGGCGCGTGCCGTCCTTGTCGACGATGAGCACGCGCACCGGCAGGTAGTCGCGGTCCGCGGCCAGCCAGATCTCGGTCGACTTGGCCTGCGGGTGATCCTTCTGCTTGACCAGCTTCAGGCCGTCGAACTCGCCGGCAGGGGTCCGCACCCGCTCGCGCCCGGCGACCGCGTAGAGGTAGGAGTTCACCCGCTTGCCGTCCGCCACGCGCACGCTCACGGTTCCGCGCGGCGGCGCAAACGCGAACGTCCAGGCCATGCTCAACTGGTCCTGGCGCTCCAGGGTCGGCGCCTCGCCGGCCGTCTCGAAGCCGGCGCGCCGCGTCTCGCGCCCGCTGCGCCGATCCTCGAATTCCGCGGGACGCAGGCCGTCGGCGACGACCGCACCGCGGCTGCTGCGGTTCGCCTTGCCGAGAAGCGCAAAGGCGCCCTTGCCCCGCCAGGTCTCCGACAGGACGTAGCTGTTGCGGTCGTGCTCGAGGCGATGCACGATCTCGGCCACGGCCGTGCCGTTGCGGCTGAGCTCGTATTCGATTTCCACCCGCGGCGGCGGCGCCGCCGCGGCCGCGGCCGCGAGGCTAAGCGCGATCGGCAAGAAGATATTGCGCATCCCCGCCTCTAACGCTCACCCGGCCGTTCTCGACGACCAAGCGGTCTTCCAGCAGCCAACGCACGGCGCGCGGATAGACGACGTGCTCCTGCCTGAGCACCCGCGCCGCCAGCGCGCCGGCGTCGTCGCCGGGCAGCACCGGCACCGCCGCCTGGATCACGATCGGCCCGCCGTCGAGGTCCTCGGTCACGAAGTGCGCCGTGCAGCCGTGCAGCTTCACGCCCGCCGCCAGCGCGCGCTCGTGCGTATGCAGGCCCGTGAACGACGGCAGCAGCGAGGGGTGGATGTTGAGCGAGCGCCAGCGGTAGTGCTGCACATACCCAGAGGTCACGATGCGCATGAAGCCCGCGTGGGCGATGACGAGAGGCGCGAACGCATCGATCTCCCTCATGAGCGCCATCTCGAACGCTTCGCGCGTCGGGTAGTCCCCATGCGGGACGACGCGCGTGGCGACACCGCGCCGCGCCGCGACCGCCAGCCCGCCTGCTCCCGCGACGTTGCTGATCACCGCAGATACCGGCAGTCCCGCGTCCAGGATCGCCTCCAGGTTGCTGCCCCGGCCGGAGATGAGGACGACGACCGACATGTTCAGCGCCGCGGCACCCGGAACAGGAAGATCTCGTTGCGCAGCTCGGCGACCCAGATGCCCTCGCTCCTTTCCGGCGCCCAGTCGCCGATGCCGAACTGGTAGGACACCACTCGCGAGCCGGGCCGCATCTCGGCGCGGATCTTCGGCAGCAGCCTGGCGTTCATCTCGGGGAACAGGTACAGCGCCAGCACCGAAGCCTCGGAGAAATCGGTCTTGAAGAGATCCTGCACGACGAAGCGCACGCGCCCGGCGACGCCGGCGGCGCGCGCCGCCGCGTTCGCCTCCTCGATGCGGCGCGGGTCGAGGTCCACGCCGACCCCGCGCGCGCCGAACTGCGCCGCCGCCGAGACCACGATCCGGCCATCGCCACAGCCCAGGTCGTAGACCACGTCATTGCGCCCGACCTCGGCCAAGCGCAGCATGGCGTCCACCACCGGCTGCGGCGTGGACACATAGGGCGCGTCGAGCTTTATTCCCGGGGTTGAACATCCTGCCGCGCCGAAGCCCGCGGACAGGGCCGCAACGATGAATTCCCGGCGGTTCAAACCATGTCCTCCGGGCGCACCCAGCGGTCGAACTCCTCCGCCTTGACGTAGCCGAGCGCGAGCGCCGCCTCGCGCAAGGTGGTCCCGTCCCGGTGGGCCTTCTTGGCGATCTGCGCCGCGCGGTCGTAGCCGATGTGCGGCGCGAGCGCGGTGACCAGCATCAGCGAGCGCTCCAGCTGCTCGCCGATGCGCGCCTCGTTCGCGGTGATGCCGCGCACGCAATGCTCCTCGAAGCTCGCCATGCCGTCGGCCAGCAGCCGCGCGCTCTGCAGGAAGTTATGGATGATGAGCGGCTTGTAAACGTTCAGCTCGAGATGGCCGGAGGCGCCGCCGATGCCGAGCGCGACATCGTTGCCGAAGACTTGCGCGCACAGCATGGTCATCGCCTCGGCCTGCGTCGGATTGACTTTGCCCGGCATGATCGAGCTGCCCGGTTCGTTTTCCGGCAGCGAGATCTCGCCGATGCCCGAGCGCGGGCCCGAGGCGAGCAGCCGCAGGTCGTTGGCGATCTTGGAGAGCGCCGCGGCCAGCGTCTTCAGCGCCCCGTGCGCGCCGACCAGCGCCTCGTGACCGGCAAGCGCGGCAAACTTGTTCGGCGCAGGCTCGAAAGGCAGGCCCGCCATGCGCGCGATCTCGGCGGCCGCGCGCGCGCCGAATTCCGGGTGCGTGTTCAGGCCCGTGCCGACCGCCGTGCCGCCGATGGCCAGCCGGTACAGCCCCGGCAGCGCCGCTTCCAGCACCCGGCGCGACTGCTCCAGTTGCGAGACGTAGCCGGAGAATTCCTGGCCGAGCGTGATCGGGGTCGCGTCCTGCAGGTGCGTGCGCCCGATCTTGACGATGGTCGCGAAGCCCTTGCGCTTTTCTTCCAGCGCCGCGGCCAGGCGGTCGAGCGCCGGAATCACCCCGGCATGGAGCGCGCGCGCCGCGGCCACGTGCATCGCGGTCGGAAACACGTCGTTCGACGACTGGCCCATGTTGACGTCGTCGTTCGGGTGCAGCAGGCGCCCGGGGCCGCGCCCGCCACCGAGCAGTTCGGAGGCGCGGTTCGCCAGCACCTCGTTGACGTTCATGTTCGACTGCGTGCCCGAGCCGGTCTGCCAGACCGAGAGCGGGAACTCCTCGTCCAGCCGCCCGGCGAGGATCTCGTCGGCGGCGCGCGCGATCGCCTCGGCTTTCTTCGCCTCGAGCAGGCCGAGCGAGGCGTTGACGCGCGCCGCCGAGCGCTTCACCAGCGCGAGCGCGTGCACCACCGCGAGCGGCATGCGCTCGGAGGAGACACGGAAAAAGCGCCGGCTGCGCTCGGTCTGCGCGCCCCAGAGCCGCTCGGCCGGGACGTCGATCGGACCGAAGGAGTCCTGCTCGCTGCGCGTGCCGCTCAAGCCCCCGCTCCGCGGCCTACTTCTTCAGCAAGCTGCGCAGCATCCAGGCGTTCTTCTCGTGCACGTCCAGGCGCTGCGTGAGCAGGTCGAGCGTGGGCTGGTCGTTCGCCCCGTCGGCGAGCGGCAGCACGGAGCGCGCGGTGCGCGCGACCGCCTCCTGGCCCGCGATCAGCTCGGCGATCATCTTCTCCGCCTTCGGCACGCCGGCGGATTCCTTTACCGTGGCAAGCTTGATGTACTGTCCGTAGCTCCCGGGCGCGTAGTGCCCGAGCGCGCGGATGCGCTCGGCGATCGGGTCGATGGCGTTCCACTGCTCGGTGTACTGCTCCATGAACATCAGGTGCAGCGTCTGGAACATCGGACCCTCCACGTTCCAGTGAAAGTTGTGCGTCTTCAGGTACAGCAGATAGCTGTCGGCGAGCAGGCGGGAAAGGCCCTTCGAGATCGCCGCGCGATCCTTGGCGCTGATACCGGTACCGATGGGTGTTGCCATTGCGACTCCTTCCTGGATGGAATGGGATGGATAGCGGAATCCTACTGCCTTCTAGGGCAGGTCGAACAGCAGCGCCTCCGCGCCCGCGCCGCCCTCGAACACGATGCGCTCGACCCCGCTCGCCTTGAGCGCGTCGCCGGCGGCGAGCGGATTGCCGTTCACCGTCAGCTTGCCGCGCGCGACGTGCACATAGGCCCTGCGGCCAGGCGCGAGCGGGTGCTCGGCGCGCTCCGCGCCATCGAGCAGCGCCGCGTACATGCGCGCGTCCTGGTGGATCGTCACCGAGCCCTCGGCGCCGTCGGGCGACGCGACCAGCCGCAGCCGGCCGCGCTTGGAGGCCGCATCGAAATGCTTCTGCTCGTAGCCCGGCTCGATGCCACGCATGCTGGGCTCGATCCAGATCTGCAGGAAATGCGTGATGCCGTCCTTCGCATGGTTGAACTCGCTATGCTGCACGCCGCGCCCGGCGCTCATGCGCTGCACGTCGCCGGGCACGATGGCCGAGCCGTTGCCCATCGAGTCCTTGTGCGCGAGCGCGCCCTCCAGCACGTAGCTGATGATCTCCATGTCGCGGTGGCCATGGGTGCCGAAGCCGGTGCCGGGCTGGATGCGGTCCTCATTGATCACGCGCAAGGGGCCAAAGCCCATGTGCGCGGGATCGTGGTAGTCGGCGAACGAGAACGAGTGCCAGGAATCGAGCCAGCCGTGCCCGGCATGGCCGCGCTCGGCGGCCCGGCGAAGTTCGATCATTACGCGTTCATTGCGCGGCTTGCTGCTGCTGCGCGATTTCCTGATGCACCTTCGCCATGTCCAGGGCCTTGGCCTGCGTCAGCACCTGGTCGAGCGCCTGGCCGGGCAGCGCGCCCGCCTGCTGGAACAGGATGACCTTCTCGCGAAACACCATCAGCGTCGGAATCGAGCGAATGTTGAACGCCGCGGCAAGCTCCTGCTGCTCGTCGGAGTTGATCTTGCCGAACACCACGTCCGGATGCGCTTCGGAGGCCTTCTCGAACACCGGCGCGAAACCGCGGCAGGGGCCGCACCACGGCGCCCAGAAGTCCACGACGACGATCGGGTTGCCGTTCACCGTCTGCTCGAAGTTCTCCCTTGTCAGATCGACCGTCGCCATCGCCGTTTCCTTGATCGCGCAAAACGCCAGTGTATATTGAGCCGCACCCCCGGGGTTTCAACCGCGCATGCGTATCATCGGCCGCTTCGCGCCCTCGCCCACCGGTCCGCTGCATTTCGGCTCGCTCGTGGCCGCGCTCGCGAGCTGGCTCGATGCCCGCCGCGGGGGCGGCCGCTGGCTGCTGCGCATCGAAGACCTCGACCGCCCCAGGGTCATGCCGGGCGCGGAGGACGCGATCCTGCGACAGCTCGATGAACTCGGGCTGGGTTGGGACGGACCGATCCTCCACCAGAGTGAACGCCTCGCCGTGTACGAGCGTTCACTGCAAGGAATTCAGGCTCATACCTATGCCTGTGCCTGCACGCGCAGGGAACTGGAGGACTCGGCGCTCGCCATCGACGGCTCGCGCATCTATCCGGGCACCTGCCGCGGCGGCCTGGACCCGGGCAAGACGGCCCGCGCCCTGCGCGTGCGCACCACGAACGAGCAGATCCGCTTCGCGGACCGGGTGCAGGGCGAGATCGTGCAGCGCGTCGAAACCGAGGTGGGCGACTTCGTCCTGCGCCGCGCGGACGGCGTCATCGCCTACCAGCTCGCGGTGATCGTCGACGATGCCGCACAGGGCGTGACCGATGTCGTGCGCGGCGCCGACCTGCTCGATTCGACCGCGCGCCAGATCCACCTGCAGCGGCTGCTCGGCCTCGCCACGCCGCGCTACCTGCATGTGCCGGTGGCGACCGGCGCCGGCGGCGAGAAGCTTTCCAAGCAGACCGGCGCGGGAGCAGCCGGCCCGGCCGAGCTGCGGTCTGCGCTCCGGTTCCTCGGGCACGAGGTGCCGGCGGACCTGTCCCCACGCGAAGCGCTCGACTGGGCGCTCGAGTACTGGGACCCCAGGCGCATCCCCCGCCGGCGCGCGGCGCCGGCTATTTCTTAGGCACGATCACCGTGGCGAGCGAACCCAGCACGCAGGCGAGCGCCGCGTATTCCAGCCAGCCGGGGCGCTCGCCGAGGAACAGAATGCCGCTGAAAACGCCGACCGCGGGGGTCATCAGCATCGAGAGAGAGAACACCGTCACCGAGACGCTGGTCGCGAGCTTGATCCAGGCCCAGTGCGCCCAGGCGAAGGCGAGCAGCACGTTGTAGGACACCGCCAGCGCGGAAGCGAGGTGCAGGTCGGCGAGCTTGCCGAAGTCCTCGAACAGCAGGGCGCCGACGTAGATCGGCACGCCGCCCACCAGCATCAGCCAGGCCGTGAGGCCCGCCACCGGCGCGCGCACCGGGCACTTCTTCTGCAGGACCGTGCCGACCGCCCAGGTGAAGGCCGCGCACAGCACGAGCAGGGCGCCCAGCGGTGCGCCCTGGATGCGGTGGAACTCGTCCCAGACCAGCAGCGCGATGCCGCCCATGCCGAGCGCAAGGCCCAGCAGCTTGCGGCCGGTCGCACGCTCGCCCAGCAGCAGCACCGAGAGCGGGATCGACCATGCGGGCATGGTGTAGGCGAGGATCGCCGCGCGGCCCGAAGGCAGCATGGTCAGCCCGTAGACCACCAGCAGGTTCCAGCAGGTGATGTTGAAGAAGGCGATCAGCGCGAGGCGCGGCCACTGGTCGCGCGGGATGGCCAGCGGCTGCCCGCTCGCGCGCAGGAAGGCGAACAGGACTCCTGAGCCCAGGCCCAGGCAGAGCGTGCGGAACGTAAAGGGTTCGATGTCCGTGATCGCCACTTTCATCGCGGTCCAGTTGAATCCCCAGACCAGCGTGAGGCCGGCGAGCACCCCCCAGAGGCGCGCGGGAAGATGTTCCTGGGATCGATGCATAAGTTAGCGTGCCCTCACTACCGCTTAAGCACATACTGTTTCATACGGTGGTGCGACACACCATTATAAATTGCTGCAGCGCAAAATCTTATTGACTTTACGGGCGTTCTGTATAAAATCTCTATTGTTGCGGTGCACAATGCGCCTAAGAGAATTGCTTCACAGACTCACAGACAACTAAGGAGATCCAAATGTACGTCACACCCGAGCAAGTCCAAGCCGCCACCAAGGCCAACGTCGAAGCCGTCCTCTCGCTCGCGACCTCGCAGTTTGCCGCGCTGGAGAAGTTTGCCAGCCTGAACGCCAATGCCGTCAAGGCCGCGTTCGAAGATTCGATCGCCAACGCGCGCGCGCTGGCGGGCGCCAAGGACGCGCAGGAGCTGATCAGCCTGCAGAGCACCTTCGCGCAGCCGGCCGTCGAGAAGGCGATCGCCTACTCCAAGAGCGTGTACGAAGTGGCCACCCAGACCAACAGCGACTTCACCAAGGCGACCGAGCGCCGCGTCACCGAGTGGAACGAGAACTTCGTCTCCATGCTGGACAAGGCCGCGAAGAACGCCCCGGCCGGCTCGGATGTCGCCGTCAGCGCGGTCAAGCAGATGCTCGCCGCCGCCAACTCGGCCTACGACAACTTCAACAAGGTCGCCAAGCAGGCCACCGAGATCGCGGAAGCGAACGTCGCCGCCGCCTCGGAGACGGTGAAGGGCCTGACGAAGTCCAAGAAAGCCGCCTAAGTCACCAGGCACCGCAGGTCCAGGAAGCCCCGCCTCGAGCGGGGCTTCTTGTTTTCCCTACCTGTTCGATCACCGGGTCGGCGCGCAGCAGAACCGGCCGCGCAAACCAGTTGTGCGCGCCGGCTGCGCAGGAACGCGGCGGCAGTTTGACCAGCACGCGAATCAAGCTGGCTGCCGGTGCCAGCTCACGCAGCATTTTCAGCCGTTTTTTCGACAACTCGGCCGAGTTGGTCGCTACGTCAGTGGCGTTGCCTTTCGCACGACCCGTGAACCCTACTTCCGCGCGTCATGCCTTTCCATGGCATGGCGCCAGTCAAGCAATCGTTCATCGGCGGTCACGGGCGCCGCTTCGTGGACCAGCGCAGTAGCGACGACGAACCGGTCGGCAGGCCGTTGCCGCACCGCTTTCCGCAGGTCATCCGCCCAACGCCTGGATTCCTCGCCGAATATCCGCCATCGCCGGCTCGACCTCGGCCGGCGCGCCGCGCACGCCCAACTCGATGTGCCGCCGCGCGCCGCCCTCGCCCATGCTGGGCAGGCTGAAGGCTTTCAGCCCCTTGTACTTGGCGTTGATCTCCTCCATCAGCGGCGCGATGGTGGACTCGGGCAGGTAGACGATGATGGATGCCTCGGCCCAGCGGTCGCGACCGAAGAGGTGACGGTACTTCCGGTCGAGCACCCATTCGAGCATCGGCCAGGCCATCTGCGGAAAACCAGGCACGAACCAGTGCTCGCGGATGGAGAACCCGGGGATGCGGTTGAAGGGGTTGGGGATGATTTCTGCGCCCGCGGGGAACTCGCCCATCTTCAGGCGCTGCGCCGTGGTCTCGGCGCCGAAGCGGCCGCGGATCTCGCGCTCGGCCTCCGGGTGCGGCGCGAGCGCGAGGCCGAGCGCAGCCGCCACGCACTGGCGCGTGTGGTCGTCCGGCGTCGCGCCGATGCCGCCAAAGGAGAACACCGCGTCGCCCGAGGCAAAGCTGCGCCTGAGCGCCGCGGTCAACCGGTCGGGGTCGTCGCCGTGGACCTCGCACCAGGCAAGGCGCAGCCCGCGGCTGGCGAGCGCCTGGATGAGGAACGACAGGTGCTTGTCCTGCCGTTTGCCGACGAGGATCTCGTCGCCGATGACCAGCGCGCCGAATGCCATGCCGGCATTCTAAGCGCGGCCTACGCCGCTTTTTTTGACCAGACCTGCAGTTCCTCGAAACCGCCGATCAGCCTGCCGTTGACGAAGACCTGCGGAACCGTGCCCTTGCCGGCGATGGCGCCGACGATGCGGCTGCGGTTCTTGTGCGGCAGTGGGACCTCGGCGAATTCGTAGCCGAGGTCTCTGAGCAACTCCTTCGCGCGCGCGCAGTAGCCGCAACCCTCGCGCGTGAGAATCGCCACCTGGTCGGGCTTCTTCGCCTTCGGCGCGATGTAGGCAAGCATGGTGTCGGCGTCCGAGACCTCGAACGGATCCCCGGGCTTCTGCGGTTCGATGAAGAGCTTCTGCACCACCCCGTCCTTCACCAGCATCGAGTAGCGCCAGGAGCGCTTGCCGAAGCCGAGGTCGGCCTTGTCGACCAGCATGCCCATGCCGTCGGTGAATTCGCCGTTGCCGTCGGGGAGCAGCGTCACATTCTGGCATTCCTGGTCGGCGGCCCATTCGTTCATGACGAAGGCGTCGTTGACCGAGACGCAGACGATGGCGTCGACGCCGTTCGCGTAAAACGCGGGCGCCAGCTCGTTGTAGCGCGGCAGGTGGGTCGAGGAGCAGGTCGGGGTGAACGCGCCGGGCAGCGAGAACACGACGACCGTCTTGCCCCTGAAGATCTCGTCGCTGGTGACGTTCTTCCAGTCGCCGCCCGCGCGCGTGCGGAACGTGACCTGCGGAACTCTCTGGCCTTCACGGATGGGGTTCATGACGTCCTTTCGATTGAGGAAAACAATGGTTCCGGCAATATAAAGGCATATTTTCCTCTGTTCCAATACTTTGTCGTCATGCGTATAATAGCCATGTCCTATGACTCTCACGGAACTACGGTACGTCGTGGCGGTGGCGGAAACGCGGCATTTCGGCCGCGCCGCCGAGCGCTGCTTCGTCAGCCAGCCGAGCCTCTCGGCCTCCGTCAAGAATATCGAGGAGGAGCTCGGCGTGACGCTGTTCGAGCGCGGCAAGCGCGGCGTGTTCGTCACCGAGGCGGGCGAGCAGATCGTCGCGCAGGCGCGCCGCGCGCTCGAGGAGGCCGAGCGCGTGAAGAGCGTGGCGCGCCAGGGCCGCGACCCGCTGCAGGGCGTGCTGCGCCTGGGCGTCATCCACACCGTCGCGCCCTACCTGCTGCCGGCGCTGGTGGCCGCGCTGCGCCGCTCGGCGCCGGGCATGCCGCTCGACGTGGAGGAAAACACCACCGCGAACCTGGATCGCATGCTGAAGGCGGGCGAGCTGGACGCGGTGATCCTCGCGCTGCCCTACGGCGGAGCGGGCCTGGAGACGGTGCCGCTCTACGAGGAGAGCTTCCGCGTCGCCGCGCCGGCAGGGCACGCACTCGCGAAGAAGAAATCGGTCGCGGTGGAGGAACTGGACGCGGGCGAGCTGCTGCTGCTGCCGGTCGGCCACTGCTTCCGCGACCAGGTGCTCGATGCCTGCCGGGAATTCTCGCGTCCGCCCGAGCCCGGCCGGCAGGGCAACTCGCTGGAGACGCTGCGCAGCATGGTCGCCTCGGGCCTGGGCGTCACGGTGCTGCCGGCGACCGCGCTCACCGCGCGCTACGCCAACGCGCTCGTGAAAACGGTGCCCTTCCGCGACCCCTGCCCGGTGCGGCGCATCGCGCTCGCCTCGCGCCGCGGCTTCCATCGCGCGGCGGCCCTCGCCGCGATCGCCAGCGCGGTGCGCGGCCTCGACCTGCCGGTACGTCCGAGTTGAACCGCTAACGGAGCGCGGACGGCGTCTCGCGCCCCACGACCTCGCCCTCGATGGGCGCCCCGCGCAGCCCCTGCAGCTCGCCCAGCAGCAGGTGGATGAAGGCGAGGCCGAAGAGCACCGGCGCAAGGAAGCCGACCAGCGGCACGTAGGCGAGCAGCGCGAGGACCACGCCCATCCAGTACAGCGTGCCCCGGCGCGCCGAGAAGATGCGCAGCATCTCTTCGCCGGAGGCGTGCTCGGCGAGCGCGTCATAGCGCAGCACGCGCTGATTGAGCCAGCCCATGATCGCCACCGGAATCAGCGGCCAGAGCGGCGGCAGCAGCCAGAACGGGATCGAGAGGAGGGCGAGGCCGATCAGGCCCGCGACCGCGACCACGCCGTTCCAGATGCTGCCCGCCAGGGTGCCGCCGCGCCTGCGCGCGAGTTGCGCAAAGCGCCGGGAGGCCACGTGCTCGACCATCACCGGCATGCCGAACACGCTCAGGATCAGCAGCGCGGTCAGCCAGACCAGCGGCACGAACATCAGGAACACGAGGATCTTGGCGGCGAAGG
>JADLES010000160.1 GCA_020845995.1 Burkholderiales bacterium
CGAGGAAGGTGCCGGTGGTCAGCACCACGCAGCGACTCCGGAATCTCACGCCGACCTGGGTGGCGACTCCGGCGACTCGATCCCCTTCCAGCATGATGTCGTCCACGGCCTGCTGGAACAGCGCCAGGTCAGGTTGCTTCTCCAGCCGTCGGCGAATCGCCTGCCTGTAGAGGAGCCTGTCCGCCTGGGCCCGGGTGGCGCGGACTGCCGGCCCCTTGGACGAGTTGAGCGTGCGGAACTGTATCCCGGCCTCGTCGGTCGCGAGCGCCATCGCGCCCCCCAAGGCATCGACCTCCCTGACGAGGTGGCCCTTGCCGATTCCCCCGATCGAGGGGTTGCACGACATCTGCCCCAGCGTCTCGAGGCTATGCGTCAGCAGCAGCGTTTTCGCACCCAGCCGCGAAGCGGCCAGCGCGGCTTCGGTCCCGGCATGGCCGCCGCCGACCACGATGACGTCAAATTCAGTGGGGTACTGCATGGGATGCCGGACGCGGGGCGAATGATACGCGAATGTTTCACGTGAAACCAAGAAAAGCTCCAGGACCATGATGTTTCACGTGGAACAGCGATTGGTTAGGACATTGCTGCGCCGCAGCATTGAATGCTGTCATGCGACAATCCGGCCCCCCGTGATCTCGCTTGCCCGTTATTCCGCCCTGCTCGGCCAGCCGGCATTGCGCTCGGCCATTTTCGCCTCGGTGCTCGGCCGCCTGCCGATCGGCATTACAGGCCTCGCGATCCTGATGCTCGTGCAGGACGTGACGGGTTCCTTCGGCAAGGGCGGCGCGGTCGCAGCGAGCTATGTCGCCGGGCTTGCCTCCTGCGCGCCGCTGCTCGGCCGCCTGATCGACCGTCACGGCCCCCGCGCAACGCTGCTTGTCTGCGCATTCGCGTTCCCGGCCGCTCTCGCGGCGCTGGTCGCCACGCTCTCCGCGCAGGGCGTGTCGGCCCCCGGCGGGCTGGTATTTCTCCTTGCCGCCCTCGCCGGCGCCTGCTTTCCGCCGATCACCGTGTGCATGCGCACCTTCTTCAAGCAGCGGCTGCAGGAGGAAGCGCTGCTCTCGACCGCGTATTCGCTCGAGTCGGTCCTCATCGAGACGATCTTCATCCTCGGTCCGATGCTGGTCGCCGTGTTCGTCGCGCTGGCTTCGCCCGCGGCGGCGGTGCTGTTCGCCGCAGCCTGCGGCTGCAGTGGCACGCTGCTATTTCAGCGCGCGCGCGCCCTGCGGCAATGGCGCATCGAGCCGCGTGGCGGCGGCGGCCTGTTCGGGCCCCTCGCCGAGCGCGGCTTCGTGCCGCTGCTGCTCGTGATCCTCTGCTATGCATGCGCTTTCGGACTGGTGGAAATCGGCGCCACCGCCTATGCCTCCGAAATCGGCAGCCCCGCGCTCGCCGGGGTCCTCCTTGGCGCGATGAGCGTCGGCAGCGCGACTGGCGGGCTCGTCTACGGCAGCCGGCACTGGCGGTTGCCGCTGGCGCGCCAGTTCTCCCTCATGCTCGCCGCAATGGGCCTGGGCGTCGCGCCGCTTGCGCTGCTCGCACCGCTCTGGGCGTTTGGCCCGTGGTGCCTCGCCGCCGGCATCGCCATGTCGCCCGCGCTCATTGTCCAGTCGATGCTGGTGGCAAAGCATTCGCGGCCCGAGCATTCGACCGAGGCGTTCACCTGGTCCGCCACGGGGCTGCTCGCCGGCATCGGGGCCGGCCTCACCGCGGGCGGCGCGCTGCTCGAGGTCGCGAAATCGCCGGCCGTCTTCGCCGCCGCCTCCGCGCTGGCGATCGCCGCCGCGCTGCTGGCGCTGCGTCTGGTCGGGCCGAAAGGCTAGGCGACGAGCTTCTGGTGCATGCTGCCGCGGCGCGATTCCAGCGCGGCCGGCAGGTGTCCGGCGAGCTTGCCGAACAGCTCGTCGTGCGACCTCAGCTCCTCGCCCCAGTCTTTGCCGTCCACCCGCGCGATCTCCTCGTAGCGGGAGCGCTCGAAGCGCTCCAGCCCGGCCCAGTTGAGATCCTCGTAACGCGGGATCATCCCGAGCGCGGTATTCACCCCTTGCGCTCGTCCCGCGCAGCGGTCGACGATCCATTTCAGCACGCGCATGTTCTCGGAAAAGCCGGGCCAGATGAACCTGCCGCCCGCGTCCTTGCGAAACCAGTTGACGCGGAAGATCCGCGGCGGCCGCGTCACCGCCTTGCCCATCTTCAGCCAGTGCGCGAAATAGTCGCCCACGTGATAGCCGCAGAAGGCGAGCATCGCCATCGGGTCGCGCCGCACCACGCCAACCTTGCCGGTGATCGCGGCGGTAGTTTCGGAGCCCAGCGTCGCGCCCATGTACACGCCATCCTCCCAGCCCGGCGCCTCGACCACCAGCGGCACCGTGGAGGAGCGGCGGCCGCCGAAGATGAAGGCCGAAATCGGCACGCCCTTGGGATCCTCCCAGCGCGGATCCATCGACGGGCACTGCGACGCGGCGACGGTGAAGCGCGCGTTCGGATGCGCGGCTGGACGACCGCAGCCGGGCGTCCACTCCCTGCCCTGCCAATCGATGAGCCGGGCCGGCGGCTCGCGCGTCATGTCCTCCCACCAGACGTCGCCTTCCGGCGTCATCGCGACGTTGGTGAAGATGACGTTCGCGCGCAGCGTCTTCATCGCGTTCGGGTTCGTGGACTCCGACGTCCCGGGCGCCACGCCGAACAGGCCCGCTTCCGGGTTGATGGCGTGGAAGCGCCCGTCCGGTCCCGGTTTGATCCAGGCGATGTCCTCGCCGATCGTCGTGACCTTCCAGCCGGCGAAGGCGGCGGGCGGGATCAGCATCGCGAAATTGGTCTTGCCGCAGGCGCTCGGGAAGGCCGCCGACACGTAATGCTTCTCGCCCTGCGGCGATTCGAGCCCCAGGATCAGCATGTGCTCGGCAAGCCAGCCTTCATCGCGCGCCATCACCGAGGCGATGCGCAGCGCGAGGCACTTCTTTCCGAGAAGCGCATTGCCGCCGTAGCCAGAGCCGTAGGACCAGATCTCGCGCGTCTCGGGGAAGTGCACGATCCACTTTTCCTTCTCGTTGCACGGCCAGGCGACATCGGCCTGCCCGGGCGCGAGCGGCGCGCCGACCGAATGCACGCAGGGGACGAACGCGCCGTCCTCGCCGAGATGCTCGATAACCGCGCGCCCCATGCGCGTCATGAGCCTCATGTTCGCCGCCACATAGGCGGAATCCGACAGCTCGACCCCGATCTGCGCGATGTGCGAGCCGATCGGGCCCATCGAGAAGGGAACCACGTACATCGTGCGTCCGCGCATGCAGCCGTCGAACAGCCGCGCCAGCGTGCCGCGCATCTCGGTCGGCTCGACCCAGTTATTGGTCGGTCCGGCGTCGTCCTTGTTCGCCGAGCAGATGAACGTCCGGTCCTCCATGCGCGCGACGTCGGTGGGATGGGAGCGCGCCAGGTAGCTCCCGGGCCGCAGCTTCTCGTTCAGGCGGATGAAGGTTCCCGCATCGACCAGTTCAGCGCACAGGCGGTCGAACTCGGCCTGCGAGCCGTCGCACCAGAGCACGCGATCGGGCTTGGCGAGCCGCGCCATCTCGCCCACCCAGTCGAGCAGCTTGCGGTGGCGCACCCAGCCGGGGGCGCGCGATAAGTCAGCCGGGGGATGACTGCGGTCGTTCATCAGGCGTGCTCCTGAAAAGCAAAACGGCCCTAGGTCGCGCCGGGCCGATCGGTTCCTCTTGGAGGCGATTTTACCGCGCCGGTTCGTCGCGCACGCAGAACAGTTATTTCCCTTTAACCACAGCTACTTCCCGATGCAAAAGCGCGCGAAGATGTCGCCCAGCAGGTCATCCGCGCTCACGCCCCCGGTGATCGAGCCGAGCGCTTCCTGCGCGAGGCGCAACTCCTCGGCGAAGAATTCCCACTGCGCCAGTTGCGCGCCGGCCACGCCGAGGTGGCCGCGCGCGGCCTCCAGCGCGCGCAGGTGCCGCTCGCGGGCGAGAAAGACCGATTCCCCGCGCGAACACCAGCCCGCCGTCTCCAGCAGCGCGTGGCGCAGCGCCTCCAGCCCCGCGCCGGTCTTCGCCGATACGTGGATCGCTCCACCCTGCCGCCCGGGCCTGGCGCCGGCGAGCAGGTCGATCTTGTTGACCACGGTGATGCGGCTCGCCGCCGCGGGCAGCTCACCCTCCGGCGCTTCCATGCGGCCCGCTTCCAGCACCTCCAGGACCACGTCGGCGCGCGCGAGTTCGCTGCGCGTGCGCGCCATGCCGATGCGCTCGATCTCGTCGGCCGATTCGCGCAGGCCCGCGGTGTCGACCACCACGATCGGCACCCCCTCGATCTGGATGGGCTCGCGCAACGCGTCGCGCGTGGTACCCGGGACGGCAGTGACGATTGCGCGCTCTTCGCCCGCCAGGCGGTTCAGCAGGCTCGATTTGCCCACGTTCGGCCTGCCGGCGAGCACGACGTGGATGCCGCTGCGCATCAGGCTGCCCTGGCGGCTCTTCGCCAGAACGTCCTCGAGCGCCTCCCGCAGCCGCGCGAGGCGCCGCTCGGCGTCGGCGCGATGCAGGCTGTCGAGCTCCTCCTCCGGGAAGTCGAGCAGCGCCTCGGTGAGCGCGCGCAGCTCGGTCAGCTGCCCGACGAGCACACGGATCGCCGCGGAGAATTCCCCGGCGAGAGAGCGCAGCGCCGAGCGCGCCGCTTCCCGGCTTGCCGCGTCGATCAGGTCGGCGACCGCCTCGGCCTGCGCGAGGTCGAGCTTGCCGTTGAGGAAAGCGCGGCGCGTGAATTCGCCGGGCTCGGCCGCGCGCGCGCCCGCGTCCAGCACCGCGCGCAGCACCTCGTGCAGCACCACCGGCCCGCCGTGACCCTGCAGCTCGAGCACGTGCTCGCCGGTGTAGGAGGCCGGCGCCGGGAAATACAAGGCGATGCCGTCGTCTAGTGCGACGCCGCGCGCATCGCGGAAAACGGCGCGCGCCGCCTTGCGCGCCGCCGGCAGCCGGCCGATCAGCGCCTCCGCGATACGCGGCGACGCCGGGCCGGAAATGCGCACGATGCCGATGCCGCCACGGCCCGCGGGAGTCGCGACCGCGGCGATCGTGTCTCCGCCTAGCGCAGCCGGGCCCGGCTCAGCGCTTGGCATGGGCAGGCTTGTCGCGGTCGAACATGCGCTGGATCTGCCATTGCTGGAGGATGGAAAGGATGTTGTTGACGAGCCAATACAGCACCAGCCCGGCGGGGAAGAAGAAGAAGAAGATGCTGAAGATGAAGGGCATGAACTGCATCACCTTTGCCTGCACCGGGTCTGGCGGCACGGGATTGAGCCTGGTCTGGATGACCATCGTCACCGTCATCAGGATCGGCAGCACGTAGTAGGGATCGAGCGCGGAGAGGTCGCGGATCCAGAGGACGAACGGCGCATGGCGCAGCTCGATCGCCGCCAGCAGCACCCAGTACAGCGCGATGAAGACCGGGATCTGGACCAGGATCGGAAAGCAGCCGCCCAGCGGATTGATCTTCTCGGTGCGGTACAGCTCCATCATCGCCTGGTTCATTTTCTGCCGGTCGTGCTCATACATCTCGCGGATCTTCTGCAGCCGCGGCGTGATCAGCTTCATCTTCGCCATCGAGCGGTAGCTCGCCGCCGAGAGCGGGAAGAACACCACCTTGATGAGGATCGTCAGCAGGATGATGGCGACGCCCCAGTTGCCGCTCAGCCCGTGGAACTTCTCCAGCAGCCAGAACAGCGGCCAGGCGATGATCGTCAGCCAGCCGTAGTCGACCACCAGGTCAAAGCCGGGTGCGACGGCCGCGAGGCGGCCCTGCTCCTGCGGGCCGGCGTACAGCGGCACCGCGACCGCGGCGGCAGCGCCGGGGGCGATGGCGCCCGCCGCGATCAGCGCGCGGCCGGCATAGACGCCGTCGGCGCGCTTCTCGATCGCGTACTCGCGGGACACGCCCGCCGCGGGCACCCAGCCAGCGACGAAATAGTGCTGCACGTAGGCGAACCAGCCGTCCTTCGCCTGGCGCAGGAAGTCCATCTTGCCTTTGTCGATGTCGGTCAGCGAGACCTTCTGGAATTTCTTCTCTTCGGAGTACACCGCGAAGCCGTTGAAGCTCTGCGCGCCGAAGGTCGCCGCGACCGCGTTCGCGTCCGCCGACGACTTGCCGTCGTGCGTGAGCTGGAAATACACGTAGGGCGACACCGCCTGCGCACCCGTGTTGTGGATCTCCAGCACGACCTCCACGACGTAGCTGTCGCGCTTGAAACGATAGAGCTTGGTCGCGGCCAGGCCGTCCCTGCCCTGCGCATCCAGCCGGATTTCGAGCGCCTGCGCGCCGGGCCCGAGCGTGGTGCTGCCCGGCCGCGCGGTCCAGAGCGTGCGGTGATTGGGGCCGCCCTCGCCCGTGAGGCCGCTCTGCGCCTCGTAGTGATGCTCGGGGCCGAGCAGCGTCAGGTTCCTCGAGGGATCCCTGGCGTCCTTGTGCTTGAGCAGCTCGACGCGTTTCAGCGTCCCGCCGAGCGTGTCGATCTCGGCGATCATGAGATCGGTGCGCACCGTGATCGTCTCGCCGCTCGCCGCCTGCGCGGCGCCAGGCACCCCCACCTGGGCCTGTGTGGCTGGCGCGGCGGCCGGCGCCGGCGCGGCGGCGGCCTTGGCCTGGGGTTGCGCCACCGGTGTGGGCACCGCGCCGCTCGTCGGCGCCTGCGCGACCGGCTTGGGCCGGTGCTCCTTCTCCCAGGCGTCCCAAAGCATCAGCAGGGAGAAGCCAAAAACGAAGAACAGGATCAGCCGCTGCGTATCCATGCTCACTCGCGCCCGGCGCGCGGCCGCGTCCCGGGGACCGGATCGAAGCCGCCCACATGCCAGGGACCGCAGCGGCACAGACGTCGCGCCGAGAGCCAGCTGCCGCGCAAGGCGCCATGCGTGCGCAGCGCCTCTTCGGCATAGGCAGAGCAGCTTGGATGAAACCGGCAGGACGGCGCCAGCAGCGGCGCGACGAAGTACCGGTAAGCGCGCACTAGCGCGCGCAGGACGGCGCTCATCCGGTCCTCACCCCCCCCAGGTCCGAGAACAGGTTGCGCAAGCGCAGCAGCATCGCCGCATTGGGCCGCGCGCCGAGCGGCGGGCGCACCAGAATGTCGACCGCGCCCAGGGAACCATGCTCCAGCCGGAAGGCTTCCCGGATGCAGCGCTTCAACCGATTACGCACTGTCGCCCTTGCCGCATGTCTGCGTGTGATGAGAATTCCGAGGCGCGCGGGGCCGTCCGCGCGCGCCGATGTGTAGAAGGTGTATCCCGACCGGTTGCGTCTCGTGCCTTCGCGCAGCAGGCGCTCGAAGTCCGCCTTGCCAGCAAGCCGCTTTCCTGCGCCCAGCCCGAAGCGCGCCCGCTTGGATTCTACGAGCACCCCGGGAGAGACCCTACACGGCGAGGCGCTTGCGGCCCTTGGCGCGCCGCGCGCGCAGAACGGCGCGACCCTTCGCCGTGCGGCTGCGCACAAGGAATCCATGCGTTCTCGCGCGCCGCGTCTTCGAGGGCTGGTAGGTGCGCTTCTGCTTCATTGGGTGTGGCCGATCACGAAAAGGGGCGGTATTAGAGCCCGCGCGCAGAAGGCTTGTCAAATCGAGGATTTTTCTTTTCGCGCAGCGTGCATAAGGCAAAGCGGAAAGGGTAAAATCGACGCTCTCCACGGCCGACAAAAACGATGCAGAACCTCTGGCACGCTTGCCTGCGCCGTCTGGAGCAGGAATTGCCTGCGCAGCAGTTCAACACCTGGATCCGGCCGCTGGCGGCGCAGGCGGGCGCGCAGGATCCGGGCGCGCTCGTCCTCGCCGCGCCGAACCGCTTCATCCTCGAGCTCGTGCGCGACCGGTTCGCGGCTCCCATCCAGCGTCTGGCCGCGGAGATCGCGGGCCGCGAGATCGATCTGCGGCTCGTGCTGGCGAGCCGTCCGGCGGCGGCGCCTGCGGCCTCTGGACGCCCGCCGACGGCGCTGCCGCGCGGCGCCGCCCCCGCCGCGGCCCCCGACCGGGCGCGCCTGAACCGGAATTTCAGCTTCGAGAATTTCGTCACCGGCAAAGCCAACCAGCTGGCGCGCGCCGCCGCCATGCAGGTCGCGGAGAACCCCGGCATCTCCTACAACCCGCTGTTCATCTACGGCGGCGTCGGCCTGGGCAAGACGCACCTGCTGCAGGCGATCGGCAACCAGCTCTCCGCCGAGCGCCCTCAGGCGCAGATTCGCTATATCCACGCCGAGCAATACGTCACCGACGTGGTGCGCGCCTACCAGCAGAAGTCCTTCGAGGAGTTCAAGCGCTACTACCACTCGCTCGACCTGTTGCTGATCGACGACATCCAGTTCTTCTCCAACAAGGACCGCACCCAGGAGGAGTTCTTCTACGCGTTCAACGCGCTCGTCGAAGCCCATAAGCAGATCGTCATCACCTGCGACACCTATCCCAAGGAAATCGCCGGCATGGAGGAGCGGCTGATCTCGCGCTTTGGCTGGGGCCTCACGGTCGCCATCGAGCCCCCGGAACTCGAGATGCGGGTGGCGATCGTGGTAAAGAAGGCCGAGGTGGAGGCGCTGGCGCTCGCGGAGGACATCGCCTTTTTCATCGCCAAGCACATCCGCTCCAACGTCCGCGAGCTGGAGGGCGCGCTGAAGAAAGTCCTCGCCTTCGCCCGCTTCACCGGCAGGGAGCTGTCCCTGGAACTCGCGCGCGAGGCGCTGCGCGACATCCTGCACGTGGCCAACCGGCAGATCAACGTCGAGGGCATCCAGAAAACGGTCGCCGAGTACTTCAAGATCAAGGTTTCGGACATGCATTCCAAGCGCCGCAATCGCAATATCGCGCGGCCGCGCCAGGTGGCGATGGCGCTCGCCAAGGACCTGACGCAGATGAGCCTGCCGGAGATCGGCGAGGCCTTCGGCAACCGCGACCACACCACCGTCTTGCATGCCTGCCGGACGATCGCCACCTTGCGCAAGCAGGACACGGCGCTCAATCACGACTACCACCTGCTCGAGCAGGTGCTTAAGGGGTGAAACTGTGCAAGGAATGGGGGCGCGTTGTGAATAAGACGCCGGAAACGTACCTGCGCCGAAACCCTGCACATGCATGCACAGGCTCGCTCACAGCTTGCGCACGCCCCGAGAGCTATGCAAGGCCATGAGGAACCTGGGGAATCTGGGTTATGCAGGGAATTTCGTGCCTCTACTAGTTATTACTAGGTATTTAGAGAAAGAAAAGGATTACTGATGGTTCTGGTCAAAGCCAAGCGGGACGAACTGCTGGGTCCGCTGTCCGCGGTGAGCGGAATCATCGAGCGCAGGCACACGCTGCCGATCCTGTCCAACGTGCTGATCGAGCGCAGCGCGTCCGCGCTGTCGTTCCTCGCCACCGACATCGAGATCCAGATCATCGCGAGCGGGTCGATCGACTCCGCCGGGGAAGCGCAGGCGGTCACCGTGGGCGCGCGCAAGCTGGTGGATATCCTGCGGGCGCTCCCCGAGG
The DNA here is from genome assembly GCA_020845995.1 of Burkholderiales bacterium. Classification (GTDB taxonomy): domain Bacteria; phylum Pseudomonadota; class Gammaproteobacteria; order Burkholderiales; family SG8-39; genus RBG-16-66-20. The sequence goes on from JADLES010000160.1 coordinate 9,506, forward strand.
ACGCCGAGGTCACGCTGCAGCGCCAGGATAAGCGGCTGCTCATCAAGGCGGGCAAGAGCCGGTTCGCGTTGCAGACGCTGCCGGCGGAGGATTTTCCCCGCCTCGCCAGGCCCGCGGGCGACTCGGCCCGCTTCTCCCTGCCGCAAAAAGCGCTGCGCCGGTTGCTGGGTCTCGTGCAGTACGCGATGGCGCAGCAGGACATCCGCTACTACTTGAACGGCCTGCTGATGGTCGTCGAGGAGGGGACCCTGAAGCTGGTCGCCACGGACGGCCACCGCCTCGCCTACGCGGCGCTGGCGCTGGAGGGCAGCCTCCCGCGCCAGGAGGTGATCGTGCCGCGCAAAACGGTGATCGAGCTGGGCAAGCTGCTTGCCGACAGTGAAGAGGCGGTGACGGTGGAACTGTCGGCGGCACAGGCCTCGTTCGCGTTCGGCGGGGTCGGGCTGGTTTCGAAGCTCGTCGACGGCAAGTTCCCAGACTACACGCGCGTGATCCCGGTCGGGCATAAGAACAAGCTCACCATCGGCCGGGATACCCTTCGGCAGGCGCTGCTGCGCGCGGCCATCCTCTCGAACGAAAAATTTCGCGGCGTGCGCTGGGTGCTCACCGACGGCGTCCTCAAGATCGTCTCCTCCAACACCGAGCAGGAGGAGGCCGAGGAGACGATCGAGGTGGAGTACCGGGGCGATTCCCTCGACATCGGCTTCAACGTCAATTATCTCCTGGACGTGCTGAACAACGTCGGCGGGACCGAGCTCGAGTGCCTGTTCGGCGATGCCGCCTCCAGCGCGCTGATGAGCTTTCCGAGCGAGGCGGAGTTCAAGTACGTCGTGATGCCGATGAGGATCTGATGGCGGAAGACGCGGACAAGCCGGCGCCCGAGGTCAACGACTACGGTTCGGACAGCATCAAGGTCCTGAAGGGCCTGGAGGCGGTGCGCAAGCGCCCGGGGATGTACATCGGCGATACCTCGGACGGCACCGGGCTGCACCACATGGTGTTCGAGGTCGTGGACAACGCGGTCGACGAGGCTCTCGCCGGCTTCTGCGACGAGATCGTGCTCACCATTCACACCGACAATTCGGTTTCGGTGCTCGACAACGGCCGTGGCATTCCCACCGGCGTCAAGGACGACGACGAGCAGAAGCGCTCGGCCGCCGAGATCGTGATGACCGAGCTCCACGCCGGCGGCAAGTTCGACGCCAACAGCTACAAGGTCTCGGGCGGCCTGCACGGCGTCGGCGTGTCGGTGGTGAACGCGCTCTCGGGCTGGCTGCGCCTCACCATCTGGCGCGACGGCAAGGTCCACCAGATCGAGTTCGCCGACGGCTCGGCGACCGGCCCGCTGCGCGTCACGGGCACCACCGAGAAGCGCGGAACCGAGGTGCATTTCCTCGCCTCGCGCAGCATCTTCGGCGTGGTCGACTACCACTACGACATCCTCGCGCGCCGCCTGCGCGAGCTCTCGTTCCTCAACAACGGGGTCAAGATCGTGCTCGTCGACCAGCGCGCGGGCAAACAGGAGAACTTCGCCTTCTCCGGCGGCGTGCAGGGATTCGTCGAGTACATGAACCGCTCCAAGACGGTGCTCCACCCGACGGTGTTCTCCGGCCGCGGCGAGAAGGACGGCATCGCGGTGGACGTGGCGATGCAGTGGAACGACTCCTACCAGGAGAGCGTGCTCTGCTTCACCAACAACATTCCGCAGAAGGACGGCGGCACTCACCTCACGGGGCTGCGAGCGGCGATGACGCGGGTGCTCAACAAGTACATCGAGGAGCACGAACTGGCGAAGAAAGCCAAGGTCGAGACCACCGGCGATGACATGCGCGAAGGGCTCGCCTGCGTGCTCTCGGTCAAGGTGCCGGAGCCGAAGTTCTCCTCGCAAACCAAGGAAAAGCTGGTTTCCTCCGAGGTGCGCCCGGTGGTCGAGGAGATCGTGGCCGAGAAGCTGCGCCAGTTCCTCGACGAGCGCCCGGCCGATGCGCGCGTGATCACGGCGAAGATCGTCGACGCGGCGCGCGCCCGCGAGGCCGCGCGCAAGGCGCGCGAGATGACGCGGCGCAAGGGCGTGCTGGACGGCCTGGGCCTGCCCGGCAAGCTGGCCGACTGCCAGGAAAAGGATCCGGCCCAGTGCGAGCTGTACCTGGTCGAGGGCGACTCGGCGGGCGGCTCGGCGAAGCAGGGGCGCGACCGGCGCTTCCAGGCGATCCTTCCCCTGAAGGGCAAGATCCTCAACGTCGAGAAGGCGCGCTTCGACAAGCTGCTCGGCTCCGCGGAGATCGCGACGCTGATCACGGCGCTGGGCTGCGGCATCGGCAAGGAGGAGTACAGCCCGGAGAAGCTGCGCTATCACCGCATCATCGTGATGACCGACGCCGACGTCGACGGCTCGCACATCCGCACGTTGCTGCTCACGTTCTTCTACCGGCAGATGCCGGAGCTGGTCGAGCGCGGGCACATCTACATCGCGCAGCCGCCGCTGTACAAGGCAAAGCTCGGCAAGGACGAGCGCTACCTCAAGGACGACTTCGAGTTGAACGAGTTCATGCTGCGCCAGGCGCTGGTGGATGCGGCCCTGCACCCGGCGGCGCGGCGCGAGCCGATCTCCGGCGACACGCTCGCCGAGCTCGCCAAGGCCTACCTGCTCGCGGAAGCCGTGATCGAGCGCGTGTCGCGCTGGATCGACCGCGACGTGCTGCTGGCGATGCTGCGCGGCGTGCAGGTCGAGCTCGGCAGGCGCGACTCGGCGCAGGTCTCGGCCGAAGCGCTGGCCGCGGCCCTGCCCGGCAACGGCGTGCGGGTCGGCGCCCACTTCGACCCGAAGACCGAGCGCTACCAGGTCCGCATCGAGCGCTCGCGCCACGGCAACCCGCGGGTGACCACCATCGACGCGGAATTCGTCCATTCCGGCGACTACGCGCAGATCCGCTCCACTGCCGAGATGCTGCGCGGGCTGGTCGGCGTGGGGGCCTTCGTTCAGCGCGGGGAGAAGAAATTTCCGGTCAAGGACTTCGGCGAGGCGATGCGCTGGCTGCTCGCGGAAGTGCAGAAGTCGATGAGCCTGCAGCGCTACAAGGGGCTGGGCGAGATGAACCCCTCGCAGCTCTGGGAGACGACCATGGATCCCGCCGTGCGCCGCCTGCTGCGGGTGCAGATCGACGACGGCATCGCCGCCGACGAGATCTTCACCAAGCTGATGGGCGACGAGGTCGAGCCGCGCCGCGCCTTCATCGAGTCGAACGCGCTCGGCGTTCGGAACCTCGACGTGTAGTTTTTTCCTCGGGCGCCTTCGTTTTCGGGGCCCGGGCCATGAATTCGAACCCGATCTTTCCATCGGGTTGCTTGACCAGGAACGCCTTGAATTTCCGGCCCTTCCTCGAGACGAAGCCGGTCAACAGGTCGGTGCGCCCGGTTGCGAGCAGCTTCTGCATCTGCTCGCGTTCGACGGGCTGCTGCAGGATCATCCGTCCCGAGCGGAAATCGCACGTCTTCTCCGGCCCGACTGCTTTCTGGCAGACGTAAGCCACCCCGTGTTCGTAGACGCGGCCGCCGCACTTCGGGCAGGCGCCCAGATGTTCCTGGGCGCTGAAATCGGGCGCCTCGCCCGCGTCGCCGCCGTCGGTCTGGCCGAAATCGAACTCGAGCCGGAAATCCGCGGTTAGCTTGAGGCCCGCCGAGAACGGCCGGCCCTGCTTGCTGCGAAAGCCGTTCAGCGGACCGATGAACTTGCGCGTGACGATCTCGGCGACCTCCTCGGGCGACCAGTCGCGGCCCAGCAGCACCGGCCAGATGTAGAAATCGCAGGACTGGCACTGGAACTTGCGGTAGGTTTCCTGGATCACGCCGCCGCACTTCGGGCAGGGGGCGGCGACGGTCGCGAACGCCTCTTCGGGGATCGAGCCGCCCTTGACGCGCCTGACGAGGTCGCGTGTCACCTTCTCGATGTGCGCCATGAACTTCTCGCGCGGCAGCTTGCCCTGCTCCATTTGCTTGAGCTTGAACTCCCAGTCGCCGGTCAGTTCGGGCGAGGTGATTTCGTCGACCGCGAAGTGCTTGAGCGCGAACAGCAGCCGGAACGCCTTCCAGGTGGGCCTGAGCTCGCGGCCGAGGCGCTCCACGTATTTCTCGCTGATCAGGCCCTCGATGACCGCCGCGCGCGTGGCCGGCGTGCCCAGACCCTTGGCGCCCATCGCCGCGCGCAGCTCGTCGTCCTCGACCAGCTTGCCGGCGCCTTCCATGGCCGAGAGCAGCGTGGCCTCCGAAAAGCGCGCCGGCGGGCGCGTCTGGTTTGCTTCGGCTTTCGATTCCAGCGTCTTCACCTTCTCGCCCTGCGCGATCGGCGGCAAGCTGGCGTTTTCCTCCTGCATCGACTTGCCGTAGACCGCCAGCCAGCCCGGAGTCTGCAGCACCTTGCCCTCGGTCCGGAACTGGTTCTCTCCCACCGCCGTGATCCGCGTGGTCTGCAGGTACTCGGCCGATGGAAAGAACACGGCGAGGAAGCGGCGCACCACGAGGTCGTAGAGCTTGGCCTCGGGCTCGCTCAGGTGTCCCGGCGTCTGCAAGGTGGGGATGATCGCGAAGTGATCCGAGATCTTGGCGTTGTCGAAGATCCGCTTGTTCGCCTTCACCCAGCCGTTCTTCAGCACCTGCTTGGCGAAAGGAGCGAACTCCTTCACGCCGGCCAGCGCATCCATCGTCTTCCGGACCGTGCCCAGGTAGTCCTCGGGCAGCGCGCGCGAGTCGGTGCGCGGATAGGTGAGCGCCTTGTGGCGCTCGTAGAGCGACTGCGCGAGCGCGAGCGTTCCCTTCGCGGAGAAGCCGAAGCGGCCGTTGGCCTCGCGCTGCAGGCTGGTCAGGTCGTAGAGCAGCGGCGAGGCCTGCGTGGTGGGCTTGGTCTCCTCGGTGGCCGTGCCCGTCGCGCCGGCGCAGGCGGCCGCGATCGCCTCGGCGCGCTGCTTCGCCCAGAGGCGCTCGGGCTTGCGCTCGGCATCGTCGTCCTTCTTGAACGCCGGATCGAACCAGCGGCCGGCGTACTCGCCGGCCCTTGCGCCGAAGCGCGCGTGGACCTCCCAGTAGTCGCGCGGCTGGAAGGCGCGGATCTTCTCCTCGCGCTCGACCAGGATCGCCAGCGTCGGCGTCTGCACGCGGCCGACGGTGGTCAGGTGGAAGCCGCCTTCCCTGGAGTTGAAAGCGGTCATGGCGCGCGTGCCGTTAATGCCGACCAGCCAGTCCGCCTCCGAGCGCGATTTCGCGGCGTCGGCGAGCGGCAGCAGCTCGCGGTCGCGTCGCAGCCCGGCAAAGCCCTCGCGGATGGCGCTCTGGGTCATGGATTGCAGCCACAACCGCTCCACCGGCTTCCTGGTTTTCGCGTACTGCACGATATAGCGGAAGATCAGCTCGCCCTCGCGACCCGCGTCGCAGGCGTTGACAATGCCGGTGACGTCTTTGCGCTTGAGCAGCTTGAGCAGCACGTTCAAGCGCGCTTCGCTCTTCTCGATCGGCGCGAGATCGAAATGCGGGGGAATCACCGGCAGCTTGGCGAAGGACCACTTTCCCTTTTTGACATCGTGCTCGGGCGGCAGTGTCAGCTCGAGCAGGTGGCCGACCGCCGACGAAAGCACGTAGTCGTCGCTCTCGAAGTACTCGCCCTTGCGCGCGAAGCCGCCCAGCGCGCGCGCGATGTCGCCGGCGACCGAGGGCTTCTCCGCGATGATCAGCTTCTTGGACATGCGGGGGCGCGAAGGATACCCGCAAAAACTGCGGCGCAGCAACCCCGCGGAAATAATGCGCGCCCGCGTCGGACGCGAATGCAACGCGAAATCAGCTCGGCCGGCGCTCGCTCGCTTTCGCGAACAGGTCCTCGGCGATCAGGCGGCTGCTCGGCATCTGCTGGTTCCAGAGCACCATCAGCACGACGAGCTTGAGCTGCTCCGGCGTGAGGCCGTCGCCGGTCGCGGCGAGCGCGCGCTCGATGACGTGCTCGCGGGTCTGCGGCGTGAGGATGCCCGCTTGCTCGAAGCGGATCAGCAGCCCGCGGCAATCGGCGTCGAGCTTGGCGAGCTCCCTGGGCGCATAGGCGCGGGATGCGGCGCCCGAGTCGGGCAGCGGCGCGACCGGGCGGTGCGGCCTGCGCACAACGCCGGCGAGCCAACTGAGCGCCTCGCTGATGTCCGAGTCGTCGAAGCCGGCGGCAGAGAGCTTCTTGGCCACCTGCTCGTTCGGCCCGGACAGCTCGTACTGCTGGCAATGCTCGAACACATACATGAGGACGTCGTACATATGGTTGTTGTTGTTCCCCGGTTAGTGAATCAATGCAGCCTCTGGTACAGCCCTCCCGGCAGGACGGAAACACGCCCGGCGAGCTCCAGCCGCAGCAGCTCCGCCGACACCCGTTCGGCCGGCAGGCCGGCGCGCGCGCACAGCGAATCCACATCAACTGGGTCGAACCCCATGCACTCGAGCAGCGGGCCGTCGGCGACCGTGGAGTTCCCCGGCGACTGCGTGGAGGCAAATCCGGTGCGCCGGAATGCGGACAGCTCCGAGAGCACGTCCTCGGCCGACTCCGCGAGCTTCGCGCCGGTCTTGATCAGCGCGTGGCAGCCCTTGGAAAGCGGCGAGTGGATGGACCCCGGAACCGCGAACACCTCGCGTCCCTGCTCGGCCGCGCTGCGCGCCGTGATGAGCGAGCCGGATTGCAGCGCCGCCTCGATCACGAGGCAGCCCTGCGCGAGGCCGCTGATCAGGCGGTTGCGGCGCGGAAAGTTATGAGCGAGGGGCTTGGTGCCGAGCGCGAACTCGGAAACGAGCAGGCCGCGCTCGCCGATTTGCGCGGCAAGCGCGCCGTTCGCCGGCGGATAGGGATTGTCCACGCCCGTGCCGAGGACCGCGATGGTCGAGCCTTCGGCAGCGAGCCCGCCGCGGTGCGCGGCCGCGTCGACCCCCTGGGCGAGACCCGAGACGATCGTCAGGCCGGCGGCGCTGAAGCTGCGCGCGAACTGCTCGGCGTTGCCGGCGCCCTGCGCGCTGGCGTTGCGGCTGCCGACCACCGCGAGCGCGGGCCGGTTGAGCAACTCTGTGCGGCCCTGGCAATAGAGCAGCGGCGGAGGGTCGGCGATCTCCAGCAGCAGGCGCGGATAGGCAGCGTCGGCCAGCGTGACCACGGCGCGTCCCGGCTGCGCAAGCCAGGTGAGCGCCCGCTCCACGGATCGCGCCACCGCGTCGGAGTCCAGCTCTTGCACTGCCTGTGCGCCCGCCGCCCTGGCAAGCTCGGCGCGACTGGCGGCAAGCACCTGCTCGGGTAGCCCGAACTGCGCCAGAAGCCTGCGGATGGCGGCGGCGCCAAAGCCCGGCGTCAGGGAGAGTTGCAGCCAACTCGCCAGCGCCGGATCTTGCGTCATTCCGGCGGTGCGCTCCGGCCGGGTGCGCCCTCCGGCTCGCTCCGGCGGCTAGGGATTCTGGACAACGTCGTTCAGATTGACCGGTCGAGAGGACTGCATCACCAGCGCGTAGGATACCCGGTCGAAAACCCGGAACACAAACGCGAGGCCGTAGCGCTCGTTGGGAATCTTCAAATCGCTGCCTTCCTTCCGGATCCAGCCCTGGCGCGCGCCCTCCGCTTCCCCGACCGTCGTTCCAAGCCGGTACAGCGCGAGCACGTTGCCGAGCTCGATCCCCTGCGCCTTGCCGCGGTTGATGGAGATGATCGCGCCCAGCGCGCCTTCGGCGAGTTGCGCGCGGCCGCCGTACAGCGACATGATCTGGCCCTGCACCGGAATCGAGGGCGCGCGCGGTACATAGTCCGGAATCGGCGGCTTGCCCGCAGGCACCAGCCGGTCGCCGAGCAGCACCTCGCGGGTTACGGAGGTGACCTCGACGATCGCGGGGTCCCCGGCCCGTGTGACCCGCGCGGTCCCCAAGTAGATCGCTTCATAGCCGAGCGTGGTCTTGGATTGCGGATCAACCAGCGGGTCGCCACGGCGGTAGAGAAACCAGTCGGCTTCCTTGGAAGCCCCCATGCCCCGCACAAATCCCCGGCTGCCCGCCTCCAGCACGGTGCGCTTCGAGTCCGCGGCGACGATGGCGGGGGCGTTGTCCAGGCCGTCGGGCTCCACCACCAGCGGACGGCTCAGGAACGGCTCGATGACATTCGGGGGAATGCTCGGAATGACCGTGACCGCTGTGGATTCGGCGCGCACCTGTGGACTGAGCTTGACGGTGCTCGCGTCGAGCGCGAGTCGGCCGCTTGCGCGGTCGAGCACGATGACGTTGCCCGGAAAGATCCGGTTCGGGTTCTTGATCTCGTCCTTGTTCAGGTTCCACAGTTCGGACCAGCGCCAGGGCGAGTCGGTATAGCGCTGGGCAATCGACCAGAGGGTGTCGCCAGGCACCACGGTGTAGCGGTCCGGGGCGTCCGGTTTGAGCGCGAGTGGCGTCTTGGGCGCTTGCGCGAGCGCGCCGCTCGCGACCGCCCAGGCAACGACAAAAGCCAGCGTTGTGATAGACTTACGCCATTGCTGGTGCATAGAGCCCCCGATCGGTGGCGGACGTTCTGGGCCGCTTGACATTACGCGGATTGCTCCCAAATGTAGCACAACGCCCTGACTGCTTAAGCATATCCTCAGATACTGCACGTAATCGGTTCTATTTGCAAGCTTTTTACGGATCCATGCCACTGCTCAACATCCTGCGCTACCCGGATGCCCGGCTGCACAAGATCGCCGCTCCGGTCACGGCCTTCGACGGGTCGCTCAAGCGCCTCGTTGCCGACATGGCCGAGACTATGTATGCCGCGCCCGGCATCGGCCTTGCCGCCACACAGGTCGACAACCATCGTCAGGTCATCGTGCTCGATGTTTCCGAACGGCGCGATTCGCTGCTCGTGCTGATCAATCCGGAAATCCTCGACGCGAGCGGCGTTTCCGACATCGAGGAAGGCTGCCTGTCGGTGCCGGGCATCTATGAGACGCTGGAGCGCGCCGAGCGCGTCAAGGTGCGCGCCTGCGACCAGAACGGCATTCCGTTCACGCTCGAGGCGCAAGGCCTGCTCTCGGTGTGCATCCAGCACGAGATGGACCATCTCAAGGGCAAGGTGTTCGTGGAGAGCCTGTCGCAGCTGAAGCAGCAGCGCATCCGCGCCCGCCTTGCCAAGCAGTTGCGCAAGAGCGCGTAATCCCTTCCTGCGTCTCGTCTTCGCAGGCACCCCCGAATTTGCCGCGCGCGCGCTCGCGTCGCTGCGGGACGCAGGCCACGAAGTTGCGCTCGTACTGACGCAGCCGGACCGACCGGCCGGCCGCGGCCTGCGTCCGGTCGCCGGCGCGGTCAAGCAGCTCGCGCTCGCGCGCGGCCTCGAGGTCTTCCAGCCCCCCTCGCTGAAGGAGGAACAAGCGCTTGCGCGGCTCGAGAGCGCCCACGCCGACGTCCTGGTGATTGCCGCTTACGGCTTGCTGCTGCCCTCGCGCGCGTTGCGCGCCGCACGGCACGGCGCGCTCAACATTCACGCCTCCCTGCTGCCGCGCTGGCGCGGAGCCGCGCCGATCCAGCGCGCGCTGCTCGCGGGCGACCGCGAGACCGGAATCAGCATCATGCAGATGGACGAGGGCCTGGATACGGGTCCGGTGCTCGCGCGGCATGCGCTCGTCATTGAAGAGGACGACGATGCGGGGAGCTTGCATGACAGGCTCGCGGCGCTGGGCGCACGCGCGATCGTGCTGGCGCTTGCCGACATCGCGGCCGGAGGTGCGCAGGCAGTGCCCCAGCCTGCGGCCGGCGCGAGCTATGCGCACAAGGTCGGCAAGGAGGAAGCCGAGATCGCCTGGGGTCGGACGTCGGCGCAAATCGAGCGGCAGGTTCGCGCGTTGCGTCCGGCGCCCGGAGCGCGCGCCCGCCTCGGGGAGGTGCCGCTGAAGATCTGGCGCGCGCATTGCTCGGCGGGCAGCGGCGCGCCCGGGACGGTGCTGCGGGCGGGCGCGGGCGGCATCGAAATCGCCTGCGGCGAAGCGGCGCTCACCGTGACCGAGCTGCAGCGCGCGGGCGCCGCCCGGCTGCCAGCGGCGGACTTCCTGCGCGGCTTTCCCGTGCGAATCGGCGCGCGCCTTGGCCCCGCTCGCTGAAGCGCTCGCGGCGGCGGCGCAGCTGACCGCGCGCGTCGCGGCCGGGCGCAGCCTGCAGGGCGAGCCGGAGCGAGGCGCGCGGAAGGATTCGCGCGCGGCGCAGCACGATTCGCGCGCGGCGCTCAGGGACCTCTGCTACGGCACGCTGCGACGCTACGGGCGCTCGCAGGCGATCGTCGCCGCGCTGTCGCGTCGGCGGGGCGCCGCCGACCCGCTCGTCGAAGCGCTGCTGTGGTGCGCGCTCTACGCGCTTGAGTCCGGCCGCTATGCGGAGTACACCGTCGTCGACCAGGCGGCGCGCGCCTGCATCCTGCTGCAACGCGCGGGCGCGCGCGGCTATGTGAACGCGCTGCTGCGCAATTTCCTGCGCTCGCGCGCGAGCATCGAAGCGCGCCTTGGCGCCGGACCCGCCGCGCGCTACTGGCATCCGGCCTGGTGGATCGAACGCGTGCGCGCGGCCTATCCGGAGCAGTGGCAGCAGCTGCTGGCCGCGGGCAACCAGCATCCGCCCATGTGCCTGCGCGTCAATGTGCGCCGCATCGGCGTGCAGGCGTATGCGCAGCGCCTCGCGGAGCAGGGGATCGGCGCGCGCCAGATCGGCGCGGCGGCGCTGCTCCTGGAGACGCCGGTGCCGGTCGATCGGTTGCCCGGATTCGCGCACGGGGAGGTTTCGGTGCAGGACGCGGGCGCGCAGCGCGCTGCCGGGCTTCTCGATCTGCGCGCCGGGCAGCGGGTGCTCGACGCCTGCGCCGGCCCCGGCGGCAAGAGCGCGCATCTCCTGGAGTGCGCCGCGGTCTCGCTGACGGCGCTCGACATCGACGCGGAGCGCTGCGGCGAGGTGGCGCGCAATCTCGCGCGCCTGGGGCTGCAAGCCGAAGTGCGCGTGGGCGACTGCGCTTCGGCGGGCACGTGGTCGGGCGGCGCTCCCTACGATCGCATCCTCGCCGACGTGCCCTGCAGCGCCTCGGGCGTCGCGCGGCGCCATCCCGATATCAAGTGGCTGCGCCGGAGCGCCGACGTGACCGCCTTCGCGCGCCGCCAGGCGCTCATGCTGGATGCGCTTTGGCGGCTGCTCGCCGCGGGTGGTAAATTGCTGTATGTCACCTGTTCGGTTTTTCCGGAGGAGAACGAGGCGGTGATCGAGGCTTTTGCCGCGCGCACGCCCGGCCTGAGGCGCGCGCCCCTCGCCGACGGCGGTCCCGCGCAGCTGCTGCCCTGCGCCGAGCACGACGGATTCTATTTCGCCCTTCTAGAGAAGCCGTCCTGAACGGAGCGGAAGCGACGCGCCATGCGAGGCATCGCTGTGCTGAAGAGGCTGTGCGCGGGCTTCGCCTTCGGCGCCGGGCTCGCGTTCGCGTCCGCGCTGGCCCACCAGGGATTGGCCAGCGAGATCGAGGTGCTCGATGCGCGCCTGAGCGCCACTGACGACGGCGTGGCGCTCGCCGCCGATTTTTCCTTCGAGCTTGGCCCGCGGCTGGCGGAGATCGTCACCAACGGCGTGCCGCTGTACTTCGCCGTCGAGTTCGAGCTGACCCGGCCGCGCTGGTACTGGTTCGACGAGAAGACGGCGAACCGGCGACTCGAGCTGCGGCTGTCCTACCACGCGCTCTCGCGCCAGTACCGGCTGTCGACCGGCGTGCTGCAGCAGAACTATCCGACGCTGGAGGAAGCGCTCAAGGTGCTTCGGCGGGTGCGCAACTGGACGGTGGTGGACCGCAGCGTCGGCCTGAGCGAGGCCAACTACGAAGCGGCGGTGCGCATGCGGCTCGACCTCGCGCTGCTGCCAAGGCCGTTCCAGGTGAGCGCGCTCACCAGCCGGGAACTGACCCTCGAGTCCCCGTGGCGGCGCTTCACGTTCCGCCCGACGCCGGCGATGACGGCGCCGCCCTCCGCGCCGGTCGAGGCGCGCGAGCCGAAAGAGGCGGAGCAGAAATGAGGCTGCTCGTCATCCTCGGCGCCGCGCTTGCCGGCGTGCTGCTGTTCCTGCTCGCCACCGCCAGCGGTAGCACCAGCATGTTCGCGCGGCATTACCCGCTGCTGCTCGGCCTGAACGCGGCGCTCGCGGGGCTGCTGGCCGTGCTTGTCGCCTGGCAGATCGTCGGGTTGTGGCGCAGGTTTCGCGCCCGCGTCTTCGGCTCGCGGCTCACCGTGCGGCTGCTGCTGCTGCTGGCGTTGATGGCGGTCGTGCCGGGCGCGCTGGTCTACACCGTATCGGTTCAGTTTCTCGCCCGCAGCATCGAGTCCTGGTTCGACGTCAAGGTGGACGCCGCGCTCGAGGGCGGCATCAGCCTGGGGCAGGCCGCGCTCGATCAGACGCTTGCGGAGCTGCAGGCGCGCGGCCGCGCGATCGCCGCCGAGCTCGGCGAGCGGCCCGCCGGCCCGCAGGTCGCGCTGCTGGGCCGGCTGCGCGACCAGGCCGGCGTGCAGGAGGCGGTCATTGTGAGCGCGGGCGGCCGGGTGCTCGCCAGCTCGAGCGTGGACGTGACGCGGCTGGTGCCCGAACTGCCCAGCCAGCAAGAGCTGCGCCAGGCGCGCGGCGCGCGCGGCTATACCGCGATCGACGCCGTCGCGGGCAAGCCGCTCGCGCTGCGCGTGATCGTTCCCGTCGCGAGCCTCAGCCTCGCCGAGGAGGCGCGCTACCTGCAGCTGCGCCAGACGGTGCCGGAGCAGTTCGGCAGGAGCGCGGAGGCGGTCGAGGCGGCCTACCGAGACTACCGGGAGCTCGCGCTGTCGCGCCAGGGACTGAAGCGGATCTACATCGTCACGCTGACACTTGCGCTCTCGATGGCGCTGCTGGTCGCGATCGCGCTCGCGGTGCTGCTCGCCAACCGGCTGTCCGAGCCGCTCGCCAACCTCGCCGAGGCGACCCAGGCGGTGGCGCGCGGCGACTTCAGCCGGCAGGCGCCCGTCACGAGCAGCGACGAGCTCGGCGTGCTGATCGGGTCGTTCAACTCGATGACGCGCCAGCTGGACGAGGCGCGGCGGGTGGTCGACGCGAACCGCATGGCGCTGGAGAGCGCGAAGGCGCGCCTGGAGAACATCCTCGCCAACCTGTCGGCGGGTGTGCTGGTGTTCGACCGGAGCCTCTCGCCCTCGATCACCAACCACGGCGCGCGGGCGATCCTCGGCGAGGAGCTCGCAGCCTTCGTGGCGGATATGCGCGAGCGGCTGCGCTCGCACGGCGCCGCCTGGCAGCAGGAGATCGAGCTGAAGGCGACCGGCAAGACGCTGCTGGTGCGCGGCACGGCCCTGCACGAGGACCCCGAAGGCGGCTACGTGCTGGTCTTCGACGACATCACGCAGCTGATCCAGGCCCAGCGCGCCACCGCCTGGGCCGAGGTGGCGCGGCGGCTCGCGCACGAAATCAAGAACCCGCTCACGCCAATCCAGCTCTCGGCCGAGCGCCTGGAGATGAAGCTCGCGGGCAAGCTCGCCGAGGAGGACGCCGAGGCGCTTGCGCGCGGCACCCGCACCATCGTCAGCCAGGTCGCGGCGCTGAAGTCGATGGTGGACGACTTCCGCGACTACGCGCGCCTGCCGGCGCCGGTGCTCGCCGCGCTGGACCTGAACTCGCTGGTGCAGGAGGTGCTCGCCCTGTACGAAACCTCCCGGGTGCCGATCGTCAAGCAGCTCGCGGCGGTGCTGCCCGCGGTGCGCGCCGATTCCGCGCAGATCCGCCAGGTGCTTCACAATCTGGTGCAGAACGCGCAGGACGCGCTCGAGCAGCGCAAGGGCGCCGTCGAGCGGCCGGCGATCGTGGTCGGCACGGAAGCGGCCGGCGACAAGGTGCGCATGTCCGTCGCCGACAACGGCGGCGGTTTCCCGGAGGAGATGATGGCGCGGATTTTCGAACCGTATGTCACCACCAAGCCGCGCGGCACCGGCCTCGGCCTGGCGATCGTGAAGAAGATCGTCGACGAGCATCACGGCGAGCTGGCGATCGAAAATCGCCCCGCCAGGGGCGTCCTGGTGAGCGTGTTGCTGCCGGTCGCCGCGGCGGCGGGTCTGCCTCGCTCCAGCTCGAAGGCGGCCTAGGTCATGGCGCAGATCCTGGTGGTGGACGACGAAGTCGGCATCCGCGAACTGCTCTCGGAAATCCTCGCCGACGAGGGGCATCAGGTCATGCTCGCCGAGAGCGCGGGCGAGGCGCGCCGGCTGCGCGAACGGCAGCGGCCGGACCTGGTGCTGCTGGACATCTGGATGCCGGATACCGACGGCATCTCCCTGCTCAAGGAGTGGGGCGCAACCGGGCAGCTGGGCATGCCCGTGGTCATGATGTCGGGCCACGGCACCATCGAAACCGCGGTCGAGGCGACGCGCATCGGGGCGCTCGACTACCTGGAGAAGCCGATCGCCTTGCAGCGCCTGCTGGCGACGGTGAAGCGCGCCCTGCGCAATACCGAGAACGCGCCCTCGGGCGAGCTGTCGCTCGCCGCGCTCGGACGCTCGCCGGCGCTGGTGGAGACGCGCAAGCGCCTCGCGCAGCTGGCGCAGTCCGCGGCGCCCCTGCTGCTGCGCGGGGAGCGGGGCATGCGCCCGGAGCTGTTCGCGCGGCTGCTCGCCGCGGCGGGCGCGCCGTTCGTGGACGGACCCGGCCTGCTGGAGGAGCCGTCGACCGAGACGCTGGCGCGCGCCGGCGGCGGCGTGCTCTTCGTCGGCGACCTCGCGCGCCTCGGGCGCGCGGCGCAGAAGAACCTTGAGTTCCTGCTGGCGCGCGCCGACAAGCACAAGGCGCGCGTGGTCTCATATTCCACGCTCGATACGCGCGCGCTGACCGACCGCCACGAGTTCGACCCGGGAATGCTGGCGCGCCTCGCCGAGCTGGTCGTCAAGCTGCCGGCGCTGCGCGATTTCGCCGAGGACGTTCCGGACCTGGCGGCGCTGATGCTCGCGCGGCTGGTGGAGGCGCGTGCCTGCGCGCCGCGGCGCCTGGCGGTGGCGGCGCAGAACGCGCTGCGCCACCACTCCTGGCCGGGCAATCTCGTCGAGCTGGAAAGCGTGGTGAAGAACCTCGCGCTCGGCGCGCTGGACGAGGACATCGGACTGGAGGATGTCGAGCGCGTGCTCGCGGCGCATTCGGGGGCCGCCGCGCCGCCCGAATTCGCGCTCGATCGCCCGTACCGCGAGGCGCGCGAAGCCTTCGAACGGCTGTACTTCGAACACCTGCTCGCGCGCGAGAACGGCAGCATGTCCAGGGTGGCGGAGCGCTCGGGCCTGGAGCGCACGCACCTGTACCGCAAGCTGAAAGCGCTCGGCCTGCCGGTCGGCAGGCGGGAAGAAACGTAGGCAACGGGAGCCAGGGCTCCCGATGACGGGACGCTATTTCTTTTTTCTGGCCCGGTGCGGGCGGGTCTTGCCGTAGCTGCCTTTGTAGATCTTGCCGCGCCTGGTCCGCCGGTCGCCTTTGCCCATGGTCTTCTTCTCTAAGTCGTCGTGCCGGCGATTATATCGCCCGGCTCGTAGGCGAGGTACGGCGCGAGCCAGCGCTCGGCCTCGCTGACGGCGACCCGCTTGCGCCGCGCGTAGTCCTCGACCTGGTCGCGGCCGACCTTGCCGACCGCGAAGTAGGCCGCGTCGGGGTGCGAGAGATAGAAGCCGGCCACCGCCGAGGCCGGCAACATGGCGTAGGACTCGGTGAGCGTGATCCCGGCATTGGGCTCGGCCTGCAGCAGCCTGAACAGCGCGCGCTTCTCGGTGTGGTCGGGGCAGGCCGGATACCCGGGCGCCGGCCGGATGCCGCGGTAGCGCTCGGCGATCAGCTCTTCGCCGGAGAGGTGTTCCTCGGGCGCGTATCCCCAGATCTCGCGCCGCACGCGCTCGTGCAGGTGCTCGGCGAACGCTTCGGCGAGCCGATCGGCGAGGACCTTCAGCAGGATGGCGCTGTAGTCGTCGTGATCCCGCTCGAACCGCCGCAGCCTTTCCTCCAGCCCGCCCACCGCCACGGCGAAAGCGCCGATCCAGTCCGCGACGCCGGTCTGCCTGGGGGCGACATAGTCCGCGAGGCACTGGTTGGCTCGCCCCGTCGGCTTGCGGTTCTGCTGGCGCAGGTTGTGCCAGGTCATGGCGACCGCGCTGCGGCTTTCATCCGCGTAGATCTGGATGTCGTCGCCGTTCACCTGGGCCGCGGGAAACAGGCCGCAGACGCCGTTTGCCTGCACCCATTTCTCCGCGGCGATGGTCTTCAGCATCGCCATCGCCTCGGCGTGCAATTTGCGCGCCGCCTCGCCGACGACGGGGTCGTCCAGGATCTTCGGATACGGACCGGACAGCTCCCAGGCCTGGAAGAACGGCGTCCAGTCGATATACGCGACCAGCTTCTCGACCGCGTAGTCGCGCAGGACGGTGAGGCCGGGATGGCGCGGCGCCGGGGGTCGGCAGGCGGTCCAGTCGACGGCATGGCCCAGGCGCCTCGCCTCGGCGAGCGGCAGCAGCGGCCCGGGTCCTTTCTTGTCGCGATGCTGGGCGCGGATCTTCTCGTAGTCGGCGCGCACGCCCTCGAGATAGGCGTCGCGCAGCTCCCGGGAAAGGACGCCCTGCATCGCGCCGACCGAGCGCGAGGCATCGGGAACATACACCACCGGACCGGAGTAGCCGGGCGCGATCTTCACTGCGGTGTGCGCGCGCGAGGTGGTCGCCCCGCCGATGAGGAGCGGCACGGTGAATCCCTCGCGCTCCATTTCGCGCGCGACGTGCGCCATCTCCTCCAGCGATGGCGTGATCAGCCCCGAGAGGCCGATCGCGTCGGCGTTCTCGCGCCGGGCGGTCTCGAGGATGGTCTTGGCCGGCACCATCACGCCGAGGTTGACCACCTCGTAGTTGTTGCATTGCAGGACCACCGCGACGATGTTCTTGCCGATGTCGTGCACGTCGCCTTTCACGGTGGCGATGACCAGCTTGCCCTTCGGGCGACCGGCGTCGCCGGAGCGCAGCTTCTCGGCCTCGATGTAGGGCAGCAGGTGGGCGACCGCCTGCTTCATGACCCTCGCCGACTTGACCACCTGCGGCAGGAACATCTTGCCCGCGCCGAACAGGTCGCCGACCACGTTCATCCCGTCCATCAGCGGGCCCTCGATGACGTCGATCGGCGCGGCGACCTTGCGCCGGGCTTCCTCGGTGTCGGCGACGATGTGGCTGGTGATGCCGTTGACGAGCGCGTGGCTCAGGCGTTCCTCGACGCTGCCGCGGCGCCAGGCGTCGTCCTCGCGCGCCGACCGCGCGCCGCCCTTCACGTTCGCCGCGTGCTCGAGCAAGCGCTCGGTGGCATCCGCCCGCCGGTTGAGGATCACGTCCTCCACGCGCTCGCGCAGCGCCGGGTCGATCTTCTCGTATACGCCAAGTTGCCCCGCGTTGACGATGCCCATCGTCATGCCGGCCCGGACCGCGTGGTAGAGGAACGCGGTGTGCATCGCCTCGCGCACCGCGTCATTGCCGCGAAACGCGAACGAAAGGTTGGAAACGCCGCCCGAGACCGCCGCGCCGGGCAGGTTCGCGCGGATCCACTGCACCGCCTCGATGAAGTCCAGGCCGTAGCGCGCGTGCTCTTCCAGCCCGGTGGCGAGCGCGAAGATGTTCGGGTCGAAGATGACGTCCTCGGGCGCGAGGCCGGCCTTGCGCGTGAGCAGTCCGTAAGCGCGCTGGCAGACCGCGATGCGCCGCTCGAGCGTGTCGGCCTGGCCCTGCTCGTCGAAGGCCATGACCACCACCGCGGCGCCGTACTTGCGCGCGAGACGCGCCTGGCGCAGGAACTCCTCTTCGCCCTCCTTCAGGCTGATGGAATTGACGATGCCCTTGCCCTGCAGGCACTTCAGTCCCGCCTCGATCACGCTCCAGCGCGAGGAATCCACCATCACCGGCACGCGCGCGATGTCCGGCTCCGAGGCGGCGAGGCCGAGGAAGGTCACCATCGCCTTCTCCGCGTCGAGCATGCCCTCGTCCATGTTGACATCGATGACCTGCGCGCCGTTCTCCACTTGCTGGCGCGCGACCGAGAGCGCCTCGGCGTAGTTGCCGGCGAGGACGAGCCGGGCGAACGCCTTCGAGCCCGTGACATTGGTGCGCTCGCCGACGTTGACGAAGAGCGAGCCCTCGCCGACGTTGAACGGCTCCAGGCCGGCGAGGCGCAGCATCGGCGGGTGCTTGGGCGCGCGGCGCGGCGGCACGCCGCGCACGGCAGCCGCGATCGCATGGATGTGCTGCGGCGTCGTGCCGCAGCAGCCGCCCGCGAGGTTGAGAAAGCCCGCGCGCGCCCAGGCGCCCATCTCCTTCGCCATGTTCTCGGGCGTGTCGTCGTACTCGCCGAAAGCGTTCGGCAGGCCCGCGTTCGGGTAGCAGGAGACGGCCGGCTCGGCGAGGCGCGCCAGCTCCTCGATGTGCTGGCGCAGTTCCCTCGCTCCCAGCGCGCAGTTCAGGCCCACGGCCAGCGGTGCCGCGTGGCGCACCGAGTTGTAGAACGCCTCGGCAGTCTGGCCCGAGAGCGTGCGCCCCGAGGCATCGGTGATGGTGCCCGAGACGATCAGCGGCAGGCGCGCGCCGCGCCGCTCGAACTCGGTTTCGACGGCGAACAGCGCCGCCTTGGCGTTCAGCGTGTCGAAAATCGTCTCGACGAGCAGCAGGTCCGCGCCACCGTCGATCAGAGCGCGCGCCGCGTCGCCGTACGCCGCGACCAGGTCGTCGAAGCCGATATTGCGAAAGCCCGGGTCATTGACGTCGGGGGAGATCGAGGCGGTGCGCGTCGTCGGGCCGATGGCGCCGGCGACAAAGCGGGGGCGCGAGCGGTCGCGCTTCCGCCATTCGTCGGCCGCCTCGCGCGCGAGCGCGGCCGCCGCGAAATTGAGCTCGTAGGCAAGCTCGTGCATGCCGTAGTCGGCGAGCGACACGGCGGTGGAATTGAAGCTGTTGGTCTCGACGATGTCGACACCGGCCTCGAGGTAATCCAGGTGCAGGCTGCGCACCAGCTCGGGCTGCGTGAGCGCGAGCAGGTCGTTGTTCCCGCGCAGTTCGCGCCCCCAGCCGCGGAAGCGCTCGCCGCGGAACTGCTCCTCGGTGAGGCCCAACTTCTGGATCATCGTGCCCATGGCGCCGTCGAGGACCAGGATACGGTCCTCCAGGAGCTGCTTGAGCAACGCCGAGCGATCGTCCATGCATTCCCGAAAACAAAAACGCCCGTTCAGCTTTCGCAGAAACGGGCGTTTGCCTTCGTCTCTTTAGCAGCTTTTGTTTTTCCCCGGCCGTCCCGGTTCGGCGCCCGCAAGCTGAACTTCAAATCGGCGCAGGGGCGTTAGTCTGCCCAACTTGCACCGGTCCGTCAAACCCGGGCGGTTCCCGGCGCGGGCTGCTCCCGATTACTTCGCCTCGCTGCCGCGCGCGAGCGCGGCGTCCGAGGTGTATCCGAAGCGCTCGCCGGGGGGATGCCCGCTCACGAAGCCCGTGGTGAGCCAGTAGCGCGCCGGGTTGTAGAGCGCCGCGGGTTCGGCCTCGGCGAAGTGGTTTCCGGCGAGCTCCGAGCGCACGAAGAAGGCATTCGAACCCGTGATGTTGGTGCCGACCAGCCGGTAGCCGCGGCGCGCGGCAAGATTGGCGAGCGCCTGCAGGGAGGCCCCCATGTAGTCGCTGCCATCCCAGGCATGCTGCGGGTCGTAGGGCGGCACGAGATCCATCGGCGGCGGGTACTTGGCGTTGTACTCGATCGCGATGACGCGCGGCCGCACGTTCCGGATCGCCTGTAGCACGTGGTAATCGTTGCCGTCGATGTCGATGCTGAGGAGATCGAGCTCGGCCGCGCTCGCGGCGCGCGAGCCGCGAATGAGCGTGTCCACGTTCTCGACCGTCACGGCGGCCTGCTGCAGCTCGAGGCTTCCTTGAGCGAGTGGCGCGGCGAAGATCCGGCGAATGGTGTCGCAGTCGCGCTCGCCCGCCTCCATCCACAGCCCGCGCCAGCCTTCCACCAGCAGCCGCAACGTGTTGCATTCGCGGCCGTCCGAGACGCCGAACTCGACAAACGTCCGCGAGACGGTGCCGATGCGGCGGAAGATCTCGCAGAGGATGCCGTCCTCGTCGTTCTGCGACCAGACCTTCCAGCCGTGGCGCTCCAGCCGCCCGGGCGCGCCGTAGCGCGGCTCGGCGAGCAGCTCGCGCAGCTCACGCGAGGTACGCAGGTCCATTTCAATGCCGGCGAGGCGATGCATGCCGGCGAGGCGCCCCTCCAGCGCCTCCAGGCGCTGCTCGAGCGCCAGCGGATCCGGATCCGCCTTGCCGAAAAGACCCATGGGTCTATTGTGCCGGGGCGGACGGATGCGCGCCAATCCAGGGCGCGCTCAGTGCAGGCGCGGTTTTTTCAGGAAGTCGTTGCGATCCGCGGAGCGCAACCGCGCGACGTGCGAAGCGCCGCGGCGCGAGAGGGTAAGCGGAATCTCGGTGCCCGCGGGGCCAAGGTTCCAGACTTTGCGGAAAAACGCGGCGAGCCCGGTTACGCGCTCCCCCGCGATTTCGAGGATCAGGTCGCCCAGCTGCGCGCCGGCGCGCTCGGCTGGGCCGCCGGGCGCGAGGCCGCCGACGACGACGCGGCCTTCCATTTCCGCGGCGTAGAGACCCAGCCAGGCGCGCGCCGGGCGCGCGCACCGGCCGCTGGCGAGCAGGTCGGCGAGAATCGGCTCGAGCAAATCGATCGGCACGAACATGTTGCCATCCACCGTCTTGTCGCCGGCCGCTTCCTGCACGAGCAGCGAGCCGACGCCGAGCAGCCGCCCGTCCTCGCCAAGGAGCGCCGCGCCGCCCCACTGCGGATGCGCGGGCGCGGTGAAGATCGCTTCATCGAGGACGTACTCCCAGTAGCCGGCGAACTCGCGCTTGGAAACGACCCGGGCCTTCAGCGAATGCGCCCGGCCGCCGTGGCCGACCACCAGCACCGGGCTCTCGGGTCCCACCGATGCCGCCGACCCGCGCACGAGCGGCTTCACGCCCAGCCTGCCCAGCGGCAGCACCAGGCCGAAGCCCGAGCCCTGGTCGTAGGCGAGCGCGTGGCCCTGCATCACCGCGCCGCGGTTGGTGGTGATCCAGATCGCCTCTGCCTCCGTGATCAGATAGCCGATGGTGAGGATCAGGCCGTCATCGCGAATGACGGCCCCGTTGCCGGCGCGCACGGTGCCGAGGATGGGGGCGGTGAACGCGTCCGGCGGGACCTCGGTGCGCAGCAGCACCACGGCGTCGAGCACGGTGTCGAGGTCGAACGCGGTTTCATCCGCGTTCGGCTGCAGCGCTTCGGGAAATGCCCAGTTGCCGGTGTTGGCCATACGCCATTGTCGTCGAAAAACAGGCCGAACGGCCCGGCCCCGATGGTCTCGGCTTGCGCGCGCTTCGGGCTGCTATTATCCGGCGCGATGAGAGCGAATGCGGCGGATGGAACGGATCGGCCGGTGGTCGCGGTGTTTCCCGTGCAGCTGCAATGGGGCGAGTGTGATCCGGCCGGCATCATCTTCTACCCGACCTATTTCCGCTGGTTCGACAGCGCGACCTGGCACATGTTCGCGCAGGCTGGCTACCACGCGAAGCGCATGCGCACCGAGCACCGGGCGATGCCGCTGGTCACCGCGGATTGCGAATTCCGCAATCCGGCCGAGCAGGCGGACCGCGCCGAGGTTCGCTCGCGCATCCTGCGCTGGGGCGGGAAGTCGTTCACGATCGGGCACCAGGTGGTGCGCGAGGACGGCACGGTGCTCGCCGAAGGCTCGGAGACGCGCGTCTGGGGCCGCTACGTGAGCGGGCCGGGCTCGCCGCTGAAGGGGGAGCCGATCACCGAGGAATTGAAGGCGCTGTTTCGCTCGAAGTAGACGCAATCAGGGAGGCAGGCCATGAATGACATCGCGGTCCACCCGGCCGGCTGGCTCGCCGCCGCCGAGGCGCTGCAGCCGGACACCGTGGCGCTGCGGCGCGCGATCCATGCCGAGCCCGAGTTGGGGCTGCAAACGCCGAGGACGATGGCGAAGGTGCGCGCGGCGCTGGCGGACCTGCCGCTGGAATGGAAACAGGGTAAGTCCACCACCGGCGCGGTCGCCGCGCTGCGCGGCGCACGGCCGGGGCGCACGGTGCTGCTGCGCGGCGACATGGACGCGCTGCCGATGCCCGAAGATACCGGGCTGCCTTTTCGCTCCAGGGTGGAGGGGACGATGCACGCCTGCGGGCACGATGCGCATACGGCGATGCTCGCCTCAGCGGCGCGGGCGCTGTGCGCCCGCCGCGGCGAGCTTGCCGGCACGGTGCTGTTCATGTTCCAGCCGGGCGAGGAAGGCTTTCACGGCGCGAAGTTGATGATTGACGATGGCTTGCTCGCCGATCCCGCGCCCGATGCGGCGTTCGCGCTGCACATCATGCCGAACGCCCCCGCAGGCAGCTTCGGCAGCCGGGCGGGACCGCTGCTCGCGTCGGCCGACACGTTGTCGGTGAGCGTGCGCGGCAAGGGCGGGCATGCGTCGATGCCGCATCACGCGATCGACCCGGTGCCGGTGGCCTGCGAGATCGTCACCGCGATCCAGGTTTTCGTTACGCGCCGCATCGACATCTTCGATCCGGTGGTGGTGACCATCGCCAAGATCGACGGCGGCTCGACCAACAACGTGATACCCGAGAGCGCGCATCTGCTCGGCACGATCCGCGCGCTGTCGGACGAATCGCGCGCCGCGATCCACGAGGGCGTCGAACGCGTGGCGCAGAACGTCGCGCGCGCGCACGGGTGCGAGGCCGTGGTCGAGATCAGGAAGGGCTTTCCCGTCACCGTGTGCGATGCGCGCGCGGTGCGCGTCGCCGAGCGGGCGGTCGGCGGGCTGTTCGGCGAGGGCGCCTGGCTGCCGATGGAATCGCCGATCATGGGCGCGGAGGACTTCTCCTACGTGCTGCAGCGCGTGCCCGGCGCGATGATGTTCCTGGGCGTCTGCCCCGAGGGGCAGATGTGGAAGAGCGCCTGCCCCTGCCACTCCAACCGCATGGCGCTCAACGAGACAACGCTCGCGCGCGGGGTCGCGGCGCATTGCGCCATCGCCGAGACGTTCCTCGCGGGCGGCTTCGACGGCTGACCAAGGAGCGGCCCGGCGGGGCCGCCCAGCGCATGAGCTCCACCGTCTTCGACTCGGCCCTCTACCGCGACATGTTCGGCACCCCCGAGATGCGCGCGATCTTCGCCGATACGGGTTTCCTCGAGCGCTGCCTGGAGGTGGAGGCCGCGCTTGCGCGCGCGCAGGCGGGCCTCGGCCTGATCCCGGCTGCGGCGGCGGCCGCGATCAGCGCGAAGGCGAAGCCCGGCATCCTCGATCTCGCGCGCCTGAAGCGGGAGACCGAGGTCGTCGGCTATCCCATCCTGCCGCTGGTCAGGCAGCTTGCGGCGGCCTGCACGGGCGATGCGGGGCGCTACGTGCACTGGGGCGCGACCACGCAGGACATCATGGACAGCGCGCTCGTCCTGCAGTTGCGCGCGGCGTTCGAGCTCGTCGACGCCGAGCTGGCCGAAGTCTCGGCTTCGCTCGCCACGCTCGCGCGCCGCCATCGCGACACGCCGATGGCGGGACGCACGCACCTGCAACAGGCGCTGCCGGTCACCTTCGGCTTCAAGGCCGCGGTCTGGCGCGCCCCCATCGAGCGCCACCGCGAGCGGCTCGCGCAGCTGCGTCCGCGCGTGCTGGTCGGGCAGTTCGGCGGCGCCGCGGGCACCCTCGCCTCGCTCGGCGAACAGGGTCTGCCGGTGCGCGGCGCGCTGATGCGCGAGCTGGGCCTTGGCGAGCCCGCGATCACCTGGCACGTGGCGCGCGACGGCCTTGCCGAAGCCGTGCTCTTCGCCGGCCTGGTGACCGGGTCGCTCGCCAAGATCGCCACCGACGTGATGCTGATGATGGCAACGGAGCTCGGCGAAGCCTTCGAGCCCTTCGAGCACGGTCGCGGCGGCAGCAGCACCATGCCGCAGAAGCGCAACCCTATTTCCTCGGAGCTGATCGTCGCCTGCGCGAAGCTCGTGCGCCAGCACGGTGCGCTCATGCTGGATGCGATGGTGCAGGATTTCGAGCGTGCCACCGGCCCCTGGCACGCGGAATGGATCGCGCTGCCCGAGAGCTTCCTCGCCCTCGCCGGCGCGCTGCGTCAGGCGAAGCTGATGCTCGCGGGGCTCACGGTCGACGCCGCGCGCATGACCCGCAACCTCGGCATGACTTCCGGCCTCATCGTCGCCGAGGCGGTCATGATGGGCCTCGCGCCCAAGCTCGGCAGACAGGCCGCGCACGATGTCGTCTATGACGCCTGCCGCGCCGCCGCCGAAGGCGGGAATCCCTTGCTCGACCTGCTGGCCGCGAACCCGCAGGTGAGCCGGCATTTTTCCCGCGCCGAACTCGAACGCCTGCTCGATCCGCGCAACTATCTTGGCAGCGCCGGTGCGATGGTCGATCGCTCGCTCGGTGCCGGGTGATGGCGCTTCGCGCGGCCGCCCACCCAACCTAACCCAGCCGCGTACCCCTGTCGCCGTCGCGTGCCACTGTCAGCGGAACGCCGGCAGGCCCGCTCGCCCGCGTCGGCAAGGTGCTGAGCGCAAGCTTCGATATCAATCTGTCGATCGCCGTGGGGTTCCGGTTGTCTCGCTCGGCATGCTCCTTGCGCGCGAGGCTGTTTCTGACCACGCGCGCGCCCAGGTACCGGATCGGCTCCGGCGGAAACCTGTCGGTCTGCAAGGCTCCGTAGAGCCTCGCCAGCTCTGTCCACTGGGACTGCCTGCCAAGGCACATCGCCGCCAGGATGTGCCCGCCCTGGCTGGTCGCCATCACGCCATGCCCGGTATAGCCGATGCCGAAGAGCACGCGATCGTCGCCGTCGAGATGACCGAAGAACGGAAAGCCGCTACCGGACCTGTCCACGGGGCCGGCCCACCAGTGGGGAAGTTCGGCACCTTCGAGCTCCGGAAAAAGGTAGCGGAAATCCTCCACGAGCTCGCGCGTTTGCGTCCATGACCTGTCGAAGCTGGGCGTGATATGCGCGTCATACGCGATCGTGCCCCCCGCCCTTCCCATGTAGACGACGCCGTCATCCCTTACTCGACCGTAGTTGACCATCAGGCGCGAATTGCGCCGGCCCCGCGGAAACCTTCTCAGCCCAAGGTTCTGGATGCGCGCGTCGATGGGGTTCGTCGCGACCATGTCGCTCGAAAGCACCATCACCAGCTTGCGAAATTCGCTCAGGTGCGCCATCCACGCGTTGGCCGCCAGGACGACCTTGTCGCATTGGACGCTTCCCGAGGGGGTGAGTACGCGCAGGAGGTTCTGCTCGAGGATGAGTTCGGTAACCGGCGTGCGTTCATGAACCGCGACACCGGCCTTGAGAATGGCCTTGCTCAGTCCTCGCGCCAGTCGCGCCGGTTGAAGGTAGGTTGTCGCCGGCGTATACAGCCCCACCGAATCGGCGGGTGCCCGGGGCGCGTACTTGTGCAGGTCGCCGCCCTGCAGGATCCTGTAAGGCACGCTCGATCCGATGTCATCGGCGCTTTCGCAGGTTTGTCGCCAGCCGCTGGCCACCGACTGTTCGCTGGTCACCCAGATGTGATCGGTCTGCTGGAGGTTCGCATCGATGCCATAGGTGCCGCAGGCCGCGGCGATATCCCGTTCCGCAGCCATACCCGCCTCGTAGACTGCGGCGGCGCCCTGGTTGCCGAGCCGCGCTTGCAGCCTCGGCAGCATCGGCGCCATGCTTCCGATTGCACCGCTGTTGCGCCCGCTCGCCCCCGATCCGCAAATGTCGGCCTCCAGCAAGACGATCCTCAGGCCGGGATCGGACTCGACCAGCCTCAGCGCCGTCCACAGCCCTGTATACCCTCCACCGATGATGCAGACGTCCGCGCGCTCCGCGGTCCGCAGCGGATCGCAGCGTTGCGCACTTTCAGCGCGCAGCGCCTCTTGCAGCCAGAGCGAACTCGGCGGCGCCTGCAGGCCACGCCACGGACGAAACTGCACGACGCGCGCCTTCTTCGGCATGAACGCCACTCCTCTCGCCCCTGGAATCGGGATCGGCGTGTAGTAGATGTGACGCGATGCGCGTTCGTCAAGGCTCCCGCAGGACCGTTTCGAACCGGCTATCCCGGCGCGCGCGGAAACCGGCGAGAATGGCGGCGTCGCCGGAACGGGAGGCGTCATGGCGGAACTGGTCGGATACAAGGTCGCGGACGGGGTGGCGGAGATCGTCATGAACCGGCCGCCGGTGAATGCGATCAACCTGGAACTCGCGCGCGGCGTGATCGATGCCTACGTGCGCGCGCGGTCCGACGGCAAGGCCCGCGCGGTGATCCTGACGAGCGCGCTGCCGAGCGTGTTCTCGGCGGGAGTGGATCTTAAGCTCGCGAGCATCTTCGACGGCGCCGCGCTGCGCGCATTTATCGAGGTGTTCTACTACGAGATGCACGAGGCGCTCTACCGGCTCGGCAAGCCGGTGATCGCGGCGGTGAACGGGCACGCGCGCGCTGCCGGCGTCACCTGGGCGGTGTCCTGCGACATGATCATCGCCGCGGAGGAAGCCGAGATGGGCTACCCGGAGATCGACGTCGGCCTGCTGCCGGCGATGCATCTCGTGCACCTGCCGCGGGTCGCGGGGCGGCACCGCGCGGCGCAACTGCTCTTCACGGGCGATATCATCAGCGCGCGCGAGATGAAGGATCTGGGCGTGGTGAATGATGTGGTGCCGCGCGCCCAAGTCCTGCCGCGCGCGCAGGCGCTGGCGCGACGCCTCGCGGCGAAATCCCCCGCCGCGATGAAGCTGCTGCGCGACGCCTTCGTGCGCGCCAACGACCTCGACTACCGGCGCGCGATGGAGGCTGTGGTGGAGACGATGTGCAGCCTCAAGGACACCGAGGACTCGAGGGAGGCGCTGCGCGCCTTCGTCGAGAAGCGCGCGCCGAACTACCGATTTTGAATCGGCCCGCCGGTCGGTCGCGGCGCGCTGTGGATGCGCGCGCCCCGCGGGTGGATCAAGCGACTCTGATGCGCCGCACCGGGTCGCGCGTCATCGCGCCCGCCTGGTAATCGCGCACCGCCTGCTCGATCTCTTCGCGGGTGCTCATGACGAAGGGGCCGTACTGCACCACCGGCTCGCGGATCGGCCGGCCGGCGAGGAGCAGGACGCGCGCGCCGCCGTCGCCCGCTTCGATGCGCACGGTATCCCCCTGCGCGAGCAGCCCCGCCGCGCGGTGCGCAAGTTTCTGCCGCTCCATGCCGACGAAGGTCTCGCCCTCGTAGGCGTAGAGGAACGCATTGTGCCCGGCGGGCACCGGCGCTTCGAACACGGCCTTCGAGGCGAGGTGCACGTCGAAGAACCGTGGATCGGTGCTGAGGCCCTCGATCGGGCCCTTCGTTTCCTTGCCGTCCTGCGCCAGCGCTCCGGCAATCACCTTGACGCGCACGCCCTCGCCCGCGTCGGCGACCGGGATCTTCGCCGCCGGAATGTCGCAGTACGCGGCGGGTTTCATCTTCTCCCGCGCCGGCAGGTTGAGCCAGAGCTGGAAGCCGCGCATGCGGCCTTCGGTCTGCTGCGGCATCTCGGAATGCACGAGCCCGCGCGCGGCCGTCATCCATTGCACGTCGCCGGGACCGAGGTCGCCGCGGTTGCCGCCGCTGTCCTCGTGGCGCATGTGGCCATCCAGCATGTAGGTGACGGTCTCGAAGCCGCGGTGCGGGTGCGACGGAAAGCCCGCGAGGTAGTCGTCCGGATCGTCCGAATAGAACTCGTCGAGCATGAGGAACGGGTCGTGGCGTGCGTGCGGGTTCGAGCCGAGGCTGCGGCGCAGCTTCACCCCGGCGCCATCGGAAGCGGCGACGGAAGGAATGACCCTGTCAAGCTTGCGGACGTTCATGACGGCGCTCCTGCGAAGAGGATTCAAGCAGATGGGGGCATGGCGCCGGACATCAACCCGCTCAGTACTCCGCCGCGCCACGGCTTCGGGTCTCGTGCGCTGCAGGGCGCGAGAGCGGGCCGCAGGCGAGCGAAGAGAAACGGGGCGCGCGCCCGGGACATCGCGTTCGCACCCGTCCGTACATTGCTGTGCGCCGGCCAGGCGCTGAGCTGCGTTTCGAGCGAGAATCCCCTGTCACGTGGGCTCGGCCAGCGCCGGGCAACGCAGGGTATGACGAACAGGATGGCTTTAGACCGGATCGCCCGATGACCCAGGCGCGCGCATGACGGCTCCAGGCCGACACTCCGCGGCGGGGCGCGCCCGCTCCGCGGTCCTCTTCGACTTCGAAGGAACGCTGGTTGATTTCCAGTGGCAGCTCGGACCGGCCGAAGCCGAGCTGCGCCGTGCGTTTGCCCGACTCGGCTTCGACGACGGCGAATTCGCCCGCGGCAATTACGCGAGCATGTGGAACACGGCCGCCGACCTGCTCGCGCCGCAGGGGCGCCTGGCCGAGTTGCGGCACGCGTTATCGCCAGTCTATGACCGGTGGGATTTCGACGCGCTCGGCCGCTGGGCCCCGAAGCCGGGAGCGGCGGGACTGCTGCGCGGGCTCGTGGCCGGCGGCTTGCGCGCGGGCGTGGTCAGCAACATCGGGCGTCGCGCGCTGGGCGAAGCCCTGGGTCGTTTCGGTTATTCGCGCTGGCTGGCGCCGGTCGTCAGCCGCGACGAGGTGACGTGGATGAAGCCCAGAGCGGAGGGAATTCTCCGGGTGCTCTCGGAATGGCGGGTCGCCCCGGACGAGGCGCTTTTCGTCGGTGACAGCCGCGCCGATGTGCTCGGCGCACGGGCGGCCGGAGTGCCGGTGGCGATCATCCGGGGGGGCGAGTGCGAGAAAACGGGGCTGGCCGACGCCCCGCCCGACTACATGGTGTCGCGGCTGGACGAACTGGCCGCGCTGCTCGGCGTTCGCATGGCGCGGAACGGGATGTCCCAGGAGGCGCATGACGCGGCGTTTCGCCCGGACTGAAGCCCGCACGGGACGGGCGCAGGAGATCGGATCGCTGTGAACCGGCTGCTCGGATACCTCGGCGATCGCCTCGCGGCGTACCTGGTCGCCCCCAGGCCCCACGGCGCGATGGTGGCGATCGTGCCGCCGGATCTTCTGGCGGCCGCGCTGCGTCCGGGCGACGTGCTGCTGGTCGAGGGCGAGTCGCGCGTCAGCATGCCGATCAAGTTCCTGACGCAGTCGAACTGGTCGCATGCCACGTTGTACGTGGGCTCCAGCCGACGGCTCGGCGGCGCCGGACCCGATGCGCCGACCCTGATCGAGGCCGACCTGCGCGCCGGCGTGCGCGCGGTGCCGCTGCGCGCCTACACCCACATGCACACCCGCATCTGCCGGCCGGTGGGGCTGGCCGCGCCGGAGATCGAGCGCGTCGTCGATTTCGCGATCGGCAGGATCGGGCACCGCTACGACCTGAAGAACCTGTTCGACCTGGCGCGCTACCTGCTGCCGGCGCCGCCGGTGCCGTTTCACCTGCGCCGCCGCCTGATCGCCTTCGGCAGCGGCGATCCCTCGCGCGCGATCTGCTCGACGCTGATCGCGCAGGCGTTCCAGGAGGTCCGCTATCCCATCCTGCCGGAGGTGACGTACCGCGATGCGGTCGACGCCGCCGGCCGGCGCTGCTACCGCGAGCTGCTGCACATCCGCGACCACAGCCTGTTCGCGCCGCGCGATTTCGACATCTCGCCGTACTTCGAAATCGTGAAACCGGTCCTGCAGCCCGGCTTCGACCCGCATCGCCTGGCGTGGGACGACCCGCGCGCCGGTTTGGGAAAATGTGGAGATGGAGCGCTGACATGATGTCGGAGCGGCTCGTTCATCTCCTCCGGGCCGACGCGGCGCCTGACGCGCGGTCCAAACGCAATGCCGGGCTCTCGCAGCCGTCCTACTCAAACCGTCTGCCTCGAAGCAGGGTGGGGAAATAACGGTTAAGGATTAGGAGTTCACTGGGCCGTCCCCCAGACTTCCTCGGCGGTCTCGATCACCAGGCGCAGCTTGGCGCGCTGCGCCTCCACGGCGATCCTGTTGCCGTGCACGGTGCTGGAGAAGCCGCACTGGGGGCTGAGCGCGAGCTGCTCGAGCGGCGCGTACTTCGCCGCTTCCTCGATGCGGCGCTTGAGGTCGTCCTTCTTCTCCAGCGTGCCCAGCTTGGTGGTCACCAGGCCCAGCACCACGATCTTGCCCTT
Organism: Burkholderiales bacterium; assembly: GCA_020845995.1. GTDB lineage: Bacteria > Pseudomonadota > Gammaproteobacteria > Burkholderiales > SG8-39 > RBG-16-66-20. The sequence continues at coordinate 39,767 of JADLES010000160.1, forward strand.
GGGCAGGAAGCGCAGCGGCTTGAAGTCGCCCGAGCGCGCGTCGTCGTATTCGAGGAAGTAGGCGTCGACGTTCATTTCCGATAGCAGCGCCTGCGCCACCGGCTCGTAGCCGCCCTGCGCGGCCCAGGTGCTCTGGAAGTTGCCGCGGCAAAGATGCACGGCAAGCGTCATTCCGGCGGGCTTCTTCGCCACCACGCGGTTGATGAACTTGGCGTAGCGGTGCGGCAGCTCGTCCGGGTCGTCGCCGCGCGACCTGGCTGCGGCGCGCATCTTGTCGTCGCAGAGATAGGCGAGGTTGGTGTCGTCCATCTGTACGTAGCGGCAGCCTGCCTTCGCCAGCGACGCGAGCTCCTCGCCGTAAGCCTTCGCCACGTCGTCGTAGAAGTCGGGCTCGAGCTCCGGGTAATGCTCCTTGCTGATGCCGGCGCGGCCGCCCCTGAAGTGCAGCATCGTCGGCGAGGGAATGCAGACTTTCGGGGTGCGCCCGGTGCACGACTGCAGGTACTGGAAATCGGCGAGCTGGATGTCCTTCGCGTGCCGCACCTTGTCGATGACGCGGATCACGGGCGGCGCGAGCTCCTCGGTGCCGTCGGGCTTCTTGATCATTACCGGGATGTCGGTCTTCACCCCGCCCAGCTGCTCGAGAAAGTCGATGTGGAAGTAGGTGCGCCGGAACTCGCCATCGGTGATGGCCTGCAGGCCGGTGTCTTCCTGGAACCGGACGATCTCGGCGATCGCCCTGTCTTCCACCTTGCGCAGCTCGGCGGCGCTGATTTCGCCCTTCGCCTTCCTCGCGCGCGCCTCGAGCAGGTACTGGGGGCGCAGAAAGCTGCCTACGTGATCGGCGCGGAATGGTGGCGTGCTTCGGCTTGGCATGAATTTCTCTCCCGGTTGTGCAGGTAAACCCCTTGACGCACGAGCGCCGACTGCAGCTCGCCGATTTCGACCGCGCGCGGCTCGACGCCGCGGCTCGCGGCGAGGGCGGCGGCCGCGCCGGCCGCCTGTCCCGTGATCCAGCATTGCGGGATCTCGCGCATGAAGCCGTGCGAGTTCGGGTCGCAGGAGATGTGACGACCGCAGGCGAGCAGGCCATCCAGCTCGGCCGGTACCAGGCAGCCGTAGGGGATCGAGAGGTTCGGGAACTTCGGCGACACACTGGGCGTCACGCCAATCTCGTCGCTGAACACCTGGGCAGTAGGCCAATGCGCACGCAGCATTTTCTTCATTCCCACCAAGCGCCGCGCGTGCCGCACGCCCAGCTGCGGCGCGCCGAGGAGAAGGAACGCGTTCTCGAAGCCGGGCGCGTGCGCGCGGTAGAAGTCGAGGTGCTGCGCCATCAGCCGACGCGAGCGGATCTCCACCTCGCTCTGGTCGTCGACGTCCAGCGCCGAGAAGCCCGAATGTCGTGGCCCCATGAAGAGCGCGATGTCGTTGCGCCAGGATACGAACGGCCGATCGAAGGCGCGCAACTGCTCGCGTCCGCGCGCCATGAAGCGCGCGAACGGCTCCGGCTCGCGGGTGCGGAACTCGAGCCAGCGGTTCATGTCGATTCCGCCCAGCAGCCAGGCGGTGTTGATGCAATGGTGAATATCGGCGGCCTCGATGTCGGTCTCGCAGGCCGCGCCGGCGCGGGCGAAGAGATCGCCGTCGCCGGTCGCATCGACCACCATCTTCGCGCGCACGGCCCGGCGGCCCGCCTTGCTCTCGAAGAATGCGCCGCGCACCTTGCCCTCCTCGAGCAGGGGCAGCGCGGCCCAGCAGTGAAAGGCGAGGTGAATCTTCTGCTCGATGACGATTTCCTGCGAGGCGAGCTTGAGGCGCTCCGGGTCGACGGTTGGCGACCAGGTGACGATGCCGTGAAAGGCGGCGGTGCGCTGCGCCCAGTACGCGGCCGAGGCGGCATCCTTCGAGCCCCAATCCTTGCGCGCCGGGCCCGCCACGGCCTCTTTCGGCAGCCGGTCCATGATCTCCTCGGCGAAGCCGCGGATCACCAGCTGGCCGCTCCAGTCCGACATGCGGTCGATCCAGATCACCAGGCCGCCCGTGGACAGGCCGCCGAGATGGTTGTAGCGCTCAAGGAGCACCACGTCTGCGCCCAGGCGCGCGGCGGCGACCGCGGCCGCCGTCCCCGAAGGCCCGCCGCCGACCACCAACACGTCGCAGGTCCGATAGACCGGCACCTCGCGCGCAGGCTCCGTCAGCGTGCCGAGGTCCCGCCGCTCGCCGCGCGGGCGCCCGCCCTCGAAGATCTCCGAGACCAGCAGCCGCTCGTCGGTGGGGCGCCGGGACAGCGGCCGCCTCAGCAGTCGAAGAACACGGTCTCCCCCTTGCCCTGGAGGATGACGTTCCATTCCAACTGCCCCGCGTTGCCGCGCTTCCTCGCGATCAGCGTGGCGCGCCGCTGCGCTGGTACCAGGGCGAGTACGGGATCTTGCGCGTTGGCGGGCTCGTCCGGAAAGTAGATCCGCGAGACCAGCTGCTTCAACTGGCCGCGCATGAACACCTGCACGCCGATATGCGGCGCCTGCAGCTTGCCGCCCGGTCCCGGCACGCGGCCGGGCTTGATGGTGTGGAAGCGGAAGGCGCCGCTGTCGTCGGTCGCAGAGCGCCCGAAGCCGCGGAAGCGCTTGCCGCCGTATTTGCCGCGACTGTCGGCCTGCCAGATTTCGACCAGCGCGTCGTTCACCGGCTCGCCGTCGCCGTCGAGCACGCGTCCCTGGATCGATACGCGCTTGCCGGGAACGCCCGCGCCGGCGAGTTTCTCGGTGATCAGCCAGGTGAGGCCGATGTGCAGGTAGGGACCAACGGTCTGTGATGTGGTGGCATGCAGGCTCATGGTGTCTACCTCTTGCGGTTTTCCATGGGGGTTTCCTCGGGTCCGCGCAGCACGATGTCGAAGCGATAGCCGAGAGCGAATTCGGGGACCGTCGTCTCCCAGTCGAGCGAGGACACGAGACGCCGTCGCGCCCGCTCATCCGGCACGCAGTTATACATGGGGTCTTCGTCCAGCAGCGGATCGCCCGGAAAATACATCTGCGTCACCAGGCGCTGTACGAACGCCTGCCCGAAGAGGGAGAAGTGGATGTGCGCGGGCCGCCAGGCGTTGTAATGGTTGCGCCAGGGGTACTCGCCCGGCCGAATGGTGACGAAACGGTAGTTGCCGCGCTTGTCGGTGAGCACGCGGCCGCAGCCGGTGAAGTTTGGGTCCGTGGGCGCGTCGTGCTGGTCGACGCGGTGCGGGTAGCGGCCGGCCGCATTCGCCTGCCAGATTTCCACGAGCGTGTCGGGCACCGGCCGGCTGTTTTCGTCCAGCACGCGGCCGCTGACGATGATGCGCTCGCCCATCGGGTCGCCCGCGTGCTGGCGGGTGAGATCGTGATCGCCCCGCTTGAGCTCGCCGTAGCCGAACACCGGCGCGGTCAGCTCGGTCTCGGTCTGCGGCAGCATCACGAGCGGCTGCGTCGGCGCGCGCTTGACCGTCGATGCGTAGCGCGGGAACAGGTGCTCGGGCTGGGTGCCCGCGGCGGGCCGCCGGTAGTGGATCGGATTGCGCATCTCGGTATCTCCTTTATTCCTTATCGGGTTGCCTGGACGGCTGCGCGCGCTCGAACGCATCGAGCCTCATGCACTCGGCGAAGACGCGCATCGCCAAGGGGTACGGCGAAGTATCGCACCGGTAGCGCTGCGCGTTGAAGATCTGCGGCACCAGGCAGCAGTCGGCCATGGTGGGCGAGTCCCCGTGGCAGTAGCGCCCGCCGCCCGGCGCGCGCGCAAGCTGCGCTTCCAGCCTGGCAAGCCCGTCGGCGATCCAATGCCGGTACCAGGCGTTGACCTGCTCCTCGGTCCGGCCGAGTGCGTGTTTCAGGTGCTGCAGCACGCGCGTGTTGTTGAGCGGATGGATTTCGCAGGCGATCAGGAGCGAAAGAGACCGCACGCGCGCGCGCCCCGGCGCGTCCTCGGGCAGCAGCGGCGGCTGCGGGCGCGTCTCTTCCAGGTATTCGATGATGGCGAGCGACTGGGTGAGGACATGCCCGCCTTCCTCCAGCGCCGGCAGGAGCGCCTGCGGGTTGAGCGTGCCGTAGGCTGGCTGCCGGTGCTCGCCTTTCGGGAGATGCACGAAGGCCGCTTCGTAGGCCAGCCCCTTCAGGTTCAGCGCGATGCGCACGCGGAAAGCGGCCGAACTGCGAAAGTACGTATGCAGCTTCATTTCCGTCCGATTCTCCGCGCCGCGTCAGAGCGCCGGAATGATCCTGACCTTCAATTCGCCCAGGCCCTCGATGCCCGCGAGCAGGTCGTCGCCCGCCTTGGCCGGGCCGACGCCCGCGGGCGTGCCCGAAAAGATGATGTCCCCCGGCTCGAGCGTGTAGTACTCCGAGAGGAAGGCGATCTGCTCGGGGACCGACCAGATCATGTCCGAGAGGTCGGCCTTCTGGCGCTCCTTGCCGTTGACCTTGAGCCAGATCGCGCCCCTCGATGGATGAAATGCGGGATGGCCGGGCTTCGCCGCGGGCACGAGCGCGCTGCAGGGCGCGGCCTCGTCGAAGTCCTTGCCGAAATCCCAGGGCCTGCCGTTGTCCTTGCCCATCTGCTGCAGGTCGCGCCGGGTCATGTCCAGGCCGATGCCGTAGCCGAAGACGTGTTCGTTCGCCCGTCTCGCCTCGATGCGCCGGCCGCCCCTGGCGATGGCGACCACCATCTCGGCTTCATAGTGGTAGTTCGCGGTCTTGGGCGGATAGTGGACGTCGCCGCCGCCGGAGACCAGCGCGTGCGCTGACTTGAGGAAGAAGAACGGCGTTTCGCGGCCGTCGCCGCCCATCTCCCTCTGGTGCTCGACGTAGTTGCGGCCGACGCAGAAGATGCGCCGCACCGGAAACCGATCCTTCGCGTCCTTCACCGCGAGCGATGGGATCTCCCACAGCGGAATCACATGTGCCATTCGAAGCTCTCCCGGAAGAACGGGCATTCTAAATCGACCCCGCTTTGGTGTTGATCGCGCCGCAGCGGTTCAGGTCTTCTTGCCGGCGAGCTCGGTCTCGAGCAGTTCGCGCAGCTTGAAGCGCTGCACCTTGCCGGTGGCGGTGCGCGGCAGCTCGGGCAGGTCGCGGATCCAGCGGGGTCGCTTGTAGCGCGGCAGCTTGCGCTCGCAGGCCCCGGCCGCCGCGGCGACGGCGCTCTCGGCATCGCCGCACGCGGCGATGAACAGCGCCAGGCGCTCGAATCCTTCGGCGTCGGTAACTTGCACGCAGACGGCTTCGGCGATCGAAGGCTCGCCCGCGACGGCCTCTTCCAGTTCCCCGGGATGGACCCATTGGCCGGCGATCTTGACGAGTTCGTCGACGCGGCCCTGGTGCAGGAAAAAGCCCGCGCCGTCGCGCGTGAACAGGTCGCGCGTGCGGAACCAGTCGTCGCGGAACTGCGCCGCCGTCTGCTCGGGGCGGTTGGCGTAGCCGAGCGCGAGCGCGGGATGGCGGACCCACAGCTCGCCCGCCTCCCCCGGCGCGGGCTCGCGATCCTCGGCGGTCCGCAAGCGCGCCTCGACGCCCGCGAGCGGCTTGCCGGTGCGCCCGCCGTTGGACGTTCCAGTCGGCGTAACCATGCAGGCGCAGAAGGTCTCGGACATGCCGTACAGGGCGAGGATCTCTCCCCCGGTCGCGGCGCGCCACTGCTCGATGAGCTGGGCGGGTAACCGCTCGCCCGCCGCGACGAAGCGCCGCACGCCGCGGAACGGGGCGAGGCGTCCTGGCCCCAGCGCGAGCAGCTGCCGATAGAGCGTCGGCACGCTGAAGAACGCCTGCGGGCGGTGGTGCTCGACCTGCGCCAGGATCGCCCCGACATCCAGCCAGTCGGGCACCAGGATGCCGGTGGCGCCGGTCGCGAGCGGGCCGAGCAGGCCATGCTCGAGCGCGTAGGCAAAGAAAAGCTTCGAGGTCGCGAAGCTCCGCTCGCCGGCGGCGAGCCCGACCACCTCACGCATCGCCTGGCCGACCGGCAGCAGGCTGCGGTGCGGGTGCACGATGCCCTTGGGCCTGCCCGTGGTGCCGGAGGAATAGAGCCAGAAGGCGGGGTCTTCCGGATCCGCGGGGTGCGAACGCAGGCAGGGCGCCGCGCGCGCAAGCGCCGCGCGCCAGGACAACGCGCCGGCGCCGCCCTCGCCGGCGATCGCGAGGCGGCCGGGGGCGTGCTCTCCCGCGAGGTCGGGCCGGGTCCGCACGAACACATCCTCCACGATCGCCAGGCGCGCGCCGCTGTCGGCGAGCACGTGCCGGTAATCCGCCTCCGAGAGCCGCGTGTTGAGCGCGATCGCGACCGCGCCCGCGTGCACGGCGCCCAGCCAGGCGGCGGCGAACTCCGGGGTGTCGCGCAGGAGCAGCAGCACGCGCTCGCCGGGGGATACGCCAAGGAGCCGCAGCGCGCCCGCCGCGCGCGCCACATCGGCGGCAAGCTCGGCATAGCTGAGCGCCTGGTCGCCGCAGAGGAAAGCCGTGCGCGCGCCGTGGCGGGCCAGCGCGGCATTTCCCAGCAGGTGTTCAATGCCGTTGATGGCGGGGGTAAGATTGTTTGATGTCCCAACAGATTGTGCCTGATTCGCTGAAGCGCATCGAACGCCGCCGACTGGACCAGGGCGCGCTGCCCGGGCTGCTGGGTTACCGGCTGCGCCTTGCGCAGCAGGCGGTGTTCCGGGATTTCGCCGCCAGCGTGCACGGCCTATCGCCCGGCCGCGTCGGGCTGCTGATCTACATCGACGCGAACCCGGGCGTGACGCAGAGCCGCTTGGCGGAGGCCGTCGAGCGCGATCGCTCGACGATGGTCGGGGCGCTCGACCAGCTCCAGTCGCGCGGCCTAATCGAGCGCCGGCGGGGCGACGACCGGCGCACCAACGGGCTGTGGCTGACGCGAGCCGGGCGCGGCCTGCTCGCGCGCGCGCTGCGCGCCATCGCGCGGCACGAGCGGCGCATCGCGGCGCGCCTGTCGGCCGCGCAGAAGCGCCAGCTGCTCGCCCTGCTCGACCGGATCGCCGGCTGACAGAAGCGGGAGCCGCCCGCGCTTACATGCGGTAGGCGGCCTCGCCGTGCGAGGTGATGTCCAGGCCCTCGCGCTCTTCTTCTTCGGGCACGCGCAGGCCGATCGTCAGATCCACCAGCCAGTAGGACGCGAGCGCAACCAGCCCGGACCATGCGACCGTCAGTCCGACCGC